>JBIHZW010000151.1:0-8493 GCA_044240245.1 Pseudomonas sp.
GGCAGGTCGCGAATCAGCTCGACTTGCATGGCCTGGCGGCGCTTGGCCAGCAAGGCCAGGGCATCGTCGATAGCCGGCTGCAGGGCCACGCTTTCCGGGGCGTGTCGGTCGCGGCGAGCGAAGGCGCGCAGGTGCGCGATGATCGAAGCCATGCGCTCGGTCAGCTGGCTGATCAGCTTGAGGTTGGCGCGGGCATCGTCGCCGCGCTGGTGGTCGAGTAGCACACAGGCGTTGTCGGCGTAGCTGCGAATGGCCGCCAGCGGCTGGTTGAGTTCATGGCTGATGCTCGCGCTCATGGTGCCCAGGGCTGAGAGTTTACTGGCCTGTACCAGTTCATCCTGCGCTTGCACCAGCTCCTGCTGAGCCTGTTCGCGTTCCAGCACTTCCTGTTTCAGCCGGCTATTCAGCCGTTCCAGGTCCAGGGTGCGCTCCAGTACGCGTTGTTCCAGCTGCTGACGGGCCTGGGTGTTGAGGGCGATGCGTTCCAGGTAGTGACGGCGGCGCTGCATCAGCAGGCCGAGCAGCAGCATCAGCAACAGCAACATGCCGCCGCCGGCCACCAGGGCGGTGCGTACCGGACGGTCGAGCAGGCTGCGCGGGGCGAGAATACTGACGGTCCAGCCGGTTTCCTTGAGTTCACGATCCTGGCGAATCCAGTTCTGCGCATCCAGCTTGATCGGCGGTGGTGCCTGGGTTGGGTAGGGCAGGTTGGCGGCGATTGCGGCGCGCTCGGCGGCGTCCAGCGGGCGGCTGGCGGTAAAGCGCCACTGGCTGTTGGAGGTGAGGATCACCACGCCATTGGCATCGGTCACCAGCAGCTGTTCCGGGGTGTTGCCCCAGAGGGTTTCAGTGTGGTCGAGGTCGACCTTGACCACCAGCGCGCCGAGGTTGCGCTCGCCATCGCGCACGGCGGCGGCGAAGTAGTAACCGCGCTTGCCCGAGGTGGTACCGAGGCCGAAGAAGCGCCCTGGGCGGCCGGCGATGGCTTCGCGGAAATACGGGCGGAAGGCGAAATTACGGTCGACAAAGGAGTCGGCCTGCTCCCAGTTGGAGGCCGCCAGGGTGTTGCCGTTGGGGTCCATCAGGTAGATCACATCCGCCCCGGTTTGCCCGCGCACCCGGTCGAGCAGGCGGTTGGCATTCTCCAGCAGCGGCTCTTCGGTGGGGTTCTGCAGGGCCAGGCGTAAGGCCGGCAGGTCGCCGAGAATCGGTGGCAGAACTTCATAGCGGCGCAGGGTGCCGAGCAGGTTGGCGACATAGAGGTCGAGGGTCTGGCGGTTCTGCTCGACCAGCACGCCGCTGTAGTAACGCTCGGCCAGCTGCTGCAGCGGCCACAGCAGTGGCGTTAGCAGCAGGGCGAGTACAGCCAGGCTGCGCCAGCGCGGGCGACGAGGGTGAGGCAGGGTGGTGGACATGCGCTTACTCGGGCAGGGCAATAGGTTGAGAGTGGCGGTTATGCAATAAGTGGGCAAGCTCGCCGATATGGGTCAATACTCAAATTGTTCGGCATCGCTTTGACGTAATGGTGCCGCCCCGGTTGCGCCCTGCATGGACGGCTGCGCTTTAGTCCCTGGAGGTGTCTGATGTTGGCTCAATTAACGGTAAGGGCGAGACTGCTGCTGTTGGCGGTGGTGCCGCTGCTGGTGCTGATTGTGGTCATCGCTATGGCGTTGACCAACGCCAGCAAGCTCAACGACAGCTTTGACGAGTTGTATACCGACCGTATGCGGCCGATCAGCCAAGTCAAGGTAGTGTCCGATGCCTACGCGGTGGCGATGGTCGATGCGCTGCACAAATACCGCGCGGGGGTGTTCGATGAGCCTGCGTTGCGTAAGGCGTTCAGCGAGGCGCGCAGTCGTGGCGACAAGGCCTGGGCCGAGTACATCGGTACCCGTCTGACAACTGATGAAAGCAACCGGGTCGAGCGCACCAAGCCGCATCTGCTGCGGGTGCAGCAACTGGCCGATCAGTACCTGGGGCAGATCGGTAATGGCCAGTTATTGGCAGCCGAGGCCGGCCCGTTCAACCGCACGCTGTATGACACCTTCGACCCGCTGGGCGGCGAGCTGGAAGGCCTGATCAGCCTGCAGTTAAGCGAGGGCGAGCGGCTTAACGCAGAAACTACGGCGCAGTACCAGTCGATGCGTACCACCTTTCTGCTGATTGGCGCGGTGGCACTGGTGCTGGTGCTGGTGGCGGCGCTGTTGATCAGCCTGTCGATCATTCGCCCCCTGGCCGGTTTGCGCAGCCTGATCAGCGAAGTGCAGCAGTCCTCCAACCTGACCTTACGCGCTGATGCCAGCGGTCGCGACGAGGTGTCCGATACCGCGCGGGCTTTCAACACCATGCTGGAACACCAGCAGGCGCTGATTCGCCATCTGGCCGATACCGCGACTCAGCTGGCGGCGGCGTCCGAGGAAATGAGCGCGATCAGTGCCCAGGTCAGTCAGGCCGCCACGGCCCAGGGCGACCAGACCAGCATGGTTGCTACCGCCGTGCACCAGATGAGCGTGGCGGTGCAGGAAGTTGCGCGCAATGCGCAGTCCACCGCCAGCAATGCGGCGGACGCGAACAAGGAAGCGCGCCAGGGCAGCGAACTGGTGCAGTCCAACCTCAAGTCGATTCAGGGCCTGTCGGCGTCGGTGGAAAAAGCCGGTGAGGTGATCGATACCCTGCACAGCCAGAGCGATGAAATCAGCAAGGTGCTTGGGGTTATCCAGAGCATTGCCGAACAGACCAACCTGCTGGCGCTCAACGCAGCTATTGAGGCGGCGCGGGCGGGCGAAGCGGGTCGCGGCTTTGCCGTGGTGGCCGATGAGGTGCGCAGCCTGGCCAGTAATACCCAGAAAGCCACCGAGTCGATCCGTAGCATGATCGATGCCCTGCAGGGTGGTGCACGCAGCGCGGTAAGCGCCATGCAGCTATCGCGTGAGCAGGCGCAGAACAGCGTCAGCCATGCCCGTGAAGCGGGTGAGGTGCTCAATCATATTGCCCATGCCATTGAGGGTATCGCCGACGGTAATGTGCAAATTTCCGCTGCCACTGAGGAGCAGACAGCGGTGGCCAACGAGATCAGCCAGAACATCAGCAGCCTTAACGACAGCATTGGCGAGGTGGTCAACGGCGCCGAGCAAAGCTCGATTGCCAGCCGCGATCTGGCGCAACTGGCCACCGGTTTGCAGCAACAGATTCAGCGTTTCAGGGCTTAGCGATGAGCTAGGCACTGCTCCAGCGCGGCTTGCCAAGCCGGCAGCTGGACGTGCCAGTCCTGCTGCAGACGGCTGCAGTCCAGGCGCGAATTAAGCGGGCGCTGCGCCGGGGTTGGGTAGGCGCTGCTGGGAATGGGTTGCAGCGTCGCCACGCTTTTGCCCTGGCTACGCAAGTGCGCGGCAATCGCGCTGGCGAAACCGAACCAGCTGGTTTCACCCTGTGCGGTCAGGTGATACAGGCCCCATGGGCCCGTCTGGCCGGTACGCCACTGCTCGACCAGTTGCGTCGTGGTCTGCGCAATAGTGCCGGCCCAGGTCGGCGCGCCGATCTGGTCGGCCACTATGGAAAGGCTTTCGCGCTCCTGCAGCAGGCGCTGCATGGTCAGCAGAAAGTTTTTGCCGTGCTGCGAATAGACCCAGCTGGTGCGCAGAATCAGGTGCATGCCGCCCACGGCCTGAATCGCCTGCTCGCCCGCCAGTTTGCTGCGCCCGTATACGCTCAGCGGATTGGTGGCGTCGTTTTCGCGGTAAGGCTCGGCGTGGTTACCATCGAATACATAGTCGGTGGAGTAATGGATCAGCGGAGCGCCCAGCTCGGCAGCTGCCTCGGCCAGGATGCCCGGCGCCGTGGCGTTGATCGCGAAGGCCAGCTCCGGCTCGCTCTCGGCCTGATCGACCGCGGTATGCGCGGCGGCATTGATGATCAGCTCTGGGTGCAGGCGCTGAACCTGTTGGTGAATCAGCTGGGGCTGTGTCAGGTCCAGCTGGTCACGGCCCAATACTGTCAGCTCGGCTTGCCCGTTGAGGCTGCGCTGTAATTCTTGACTGACCTGGCCGTGCTGGCCGAGCAGGAGAATCTTCATGGAAAAACCTGTGCATCGACAAAGCTGAGCCCTGCCTGATCCTTTGCCGACAGTTGGGGCGCATCTTCCAGTGGCCAGTCGATGGCCAGCGTCGGATCATCCCAACGGATGCAGCGCTCATGTTCGGGGGCGTAGTAGTCAGTCGTCTTATAGAGGACCTCGGCGAACTCGCTGAGCACCACAAAGCCATGGGCAAAGCCTTCCGGCACCCACAGCTGCCGACTGTTTTCGGCGGACAGGTGCACGCCGACCCAGCGGCCGAAGGTGGGCGAGCTGCGGCGTAGATCCACGGCTACGTCATAGACTTCGCCAGCGGTGACCCGCACCAGTTTGCCTTGTGCCTGCTGCACCTGGTAATGCAGGCCACGTAACACGCCGCGCTGTGAGCGCGAATGGTTGTCCTGAACAAATTCACGTTGCAGGCCAGTGGCCTCGGCAAAGCTGCGAGCGTTGAAACTCTCAAAGAAAAAACCGCGCTGATCGCCGAACACCTTGGGTTCGAGAATGATCACGCCGGGTAGGTCGGTGCTAACAGCCTGCATGCTTATTCCTCGGCCAACTTGAACAGGTACTGGCCGTAGCCGGTTTTGCCGAAAGCCTTGGCCTGTACCAGCAGTTGCTGGCGATCAATCCAGCCCTGCTGGTAGGCGATTTCTTCCAGGCAGGCAACTTTCAGGCCCTGACGGTGCTCGATGGTCTGCACGTATTGCGAGGCGTCCAGCAGGCTGTCGTGGGTGCCGGTGTCGAGCCAGGCAAAGCCGCGGCCGAAGCGTTCAACGCGCAAGTCGCCACGCTGCAGGTAGGCGTTGTTGACGTCGGTGATTTCCAGCTCGCCACGCGGTGAGGGTTTGACCGCCTTGGCGATCTCGATCACGTCGTTGTCGTAGAAGTACAGGCCTGTCACCGCGTAGCTGGACTTCGGTATGGCAGGTTTTTCCTCGATAGAGATGGCCTTGCCCTGAGCGTCGAACTCGACCACGCCGAAACGTTGCGGATCATTGACCCAGTAACCGAAGACGGTAGCGCCCGAGGGTTCGGCAGCTGCGCGCAGAAGTTTCTCGGTGAAGTGTTGGCCGTGGAAGATATTGTCGCCGAGGATCAGGCACACCGAGTCCGTGCCAATAAATTCTTCGCCCAGAATAAAGGCCTGGGCCAGGCCGTCGGGTGAGGGTTGTTCGATGTATTCGAAACGCACACCAAACTGGTTGCCATCACCGAACATCTTGCGAAAGTTCGGCAGGTCCTGCGGGGTGGAAATGATCAGGATCTCACGCACGCCGGCGAGCATCAGCACCGAGATAGGGTAATAGATCATCGGTTTGTCATAGATCGGCAGCAGCTGCTTGGACACGCCCAGGGTGATGGGGTGCAGGCGACTGCCGGAGCCGCCTGCGAGAATGATGCCTTTCATAGTGCTGCTCCTTAAAGTGCGCCGAGGCGTTCGCGCTGGTAGCTGCCATCCTGCACGCGGCGGCACCAGTCGAGGTTGTCCAGGTACCAGAGCACCGTCTTGCGCAGGCCACTGGCGAAGGTTTCTGCAGGTTTCCAGCCCAGCTCGCGTTCGATCTTGCTGGCGTCAATGGCGTAGCGCAGGTCATGTCCCGGGCGATCGCTGACGAAGCTGATCTGCTCTTTATATGAGCCGCTCTGCCGTGGGGCCAGTTCATCCAGTAGCGCGCAGATACTTTCCACCACATGCAGGTTTTTCTGCTCGTTATGCCCGCCGATATTGTAGGTCTCGCCGACCTTGCCTTCGCTCACAACCTTTAACAGCGCGCGGGCATGGTCTTCCACATAAAGCCAGTCACGCACCTGTTGACCATTGCCATATACCGGTAGCGGCTTGCCATCCAGAGCGTTGAGGATCACCAGCGGAATCAGCTTTTCCGGGAAGTGGTACGGGCCGTAATTATTCGAGCAGTTGGTGATCAGCACCGGCAGGCCATAGGTGCGCTGCCAGGCGCGGACCAGATGATCCGACGCGGCCTTGCTCGCTGAGTACGGAGAGCTGGGTGCGTAGGGCGTGGTCTCGGTGAACAGATCGTCTACGCCGTGCAGGTCGCCATACACCTCGTCAGTGGAAATATGGTGAAAGCGAAACGCCTGTTTGCGCGCTGGATCCAGCTGCATCCAATAACTGCGCGTGGCTTCGAGCAACGCATAGGTGCCGACGATATTGGTCTGAATAAACGCCGCCGGGCCGTCGATGGATCGGTCGACATGCGACTCAGCTGCCAGGTGCATGATCGCATCCGGCTGAAACTCAGCTAATGCCTGGCTGACCACCGCGCTATCGGCAATATCCGCCTGCACAAAGCGATAGCCGGGATGGCCCGCGATACTGGCCAGAGACTCAAGGTTGCCGGCATAGGTCAGCTTGTCGAGGTTAAGCACCTGGTGCTCGGTGTGATTCAGCAGATGACGAATCAGCGCCGAACCGATAAAGCCGGCACCGCCGGTGATAAGGATATGCACGGACCTACACCTTCCTTTTTATATGCTCGGTGAACATTGCTGGGCAGTGTTACAAGCCGTGCAGGATGGGGCAAGTGCAGTATTTTTTGCATAAAAAAAGCCCCGCATCTCTGCGAGGCTTTCTTTATATGGTGCCGGCACCAGGAATCGAACCCGGGACCTACTGATTACAAGTCAGTTGCTCTACCAGCTGAGCTATACCGGCCTTTGAGGGTCGCCATTATATCCATTCGTTTCGCCGAGTAAAGCCGTCTGAGCGTAGTTCTGTGCAGGCATTGTTATCAACAGCAAAAGTCTTATGCACATATGCAGGGCATCTGGGACGAGCGTGCGCAGACTTTGTGCGCTGGTTCGCTGTATTTGCTAAGTGCATGTTTTTGCAAGAGATATTTTAAGATCAAAAAATGCGCAGATTCACTACATGCAGCTGTGACGGGCTTTTGCGTGGTTTGCTCAGAATCTGTCAACAGAGTTATCCACAGATGTTGTGGGCAACTGCTAACGTCGCTCGGCCAGTAGCAGCAGGTTTCGCGGGCTTTGTTGGTGGCTGCAGAAGGTGCCCAGGCGCACGGCGTAGCCTTGCTCTTGAAGGAACAGCGCGCGGTCGAGCAGTAGCCAGAGTTCCAGTGGCCGGCGGAACAGGTTGCGCAGCAGTTCCAGGCTGCGCACCTCGGCCAGGCGTTGCCAGCCCTGTTGCTCCAGTTGCGGCCAATCCTGCGCCAGTGGTGTGGGCAGCTGTTTGAGTGCAGCGAGGTCTTTGCAGTAATCGGCAAAGGGCTTGTCCAGCCAGGCCGTTGGCAGGGACGGGGTTGGCAGGTATTCATCGATGCCGCGCAACTGGCGCTGCAGCAGGTCGAAGGCTAGGCGTCTGGCCATGGATTGATCGCGCTGGCGGCGTACCCGCGCGCCGGCAGTAACGGTTTCGCTCAGGGGCAGGCCGAGATCGTCGATGGACAGTTGCAGTGTTGAGGCCTGGGCGTTGCTCGACAGTTGCTGATAGTGTGCGGTGCGGATGCGGTTGTAGCAGCAGGGTGCGACGGCCAGTTGCTGGCAGCCGGCTTGGCTGGCCAGTTGCAGCAGGCGTGTGTGCAGCTCGCCGCAGGCGTGCAGCGCCACGGGCGTGTGTTGCGCTTGAAGCTGTGTCGCAGCGTCCTCAGCCAGCACATCCTGCTCGATATGCTGTGCGGCGATGCCGAGCTTATGGCTGAGTTGTTGACCACGGCTAACCAACTGCGGGTTGTATTCCAGGCAGGTCAGGTGGCAGCCATTGTGTGCGAGCATGCGGCCGAGGTGGCCTTTGCCGGCGCACCAGTCCAGCCAGTGCTGCGGTGTATGGGTAAAACTCAGGCTGCGGGCGAAGGCGTCGATCTGTTGCCACTTGCGGCCTGGTACGTCTGCACTAAAGCGCGCGGGTAATGCCGTTGCGGGTGAGTGCGGCAGTTCACCAATCTGGCTTAGGTCATGAGCCTGAGCGGCCAGTTGCGGGAAGGGTGCAGGTGCTTGCAGCAGGTGCGGTTGGTTATGCGCCTCTTCGGCATGCTCCAGGCTTTGTGCCCTGAGCCAGGTTGCCAGCTGTGGGTGGTTGGCTTCCCAGGGCAGTGCCGGGTAATGCACAAAGGGCCTGGGCCGCCACAGCGCTTGGTGCTCGATAAGAAAACTGTCGAGTGCCTGAAAACGCTGCAGCAAGGCAGCGTCTTGCAGGGGCTGGGCGGGAGTGGTGGTTGGCATGATGGCAGTGCCTGAGGGCGTAAGCCCTCAGGCAATCAGCGACCCTGGCAGGCGTCGACGCGCAGCCAGCGTTCCAGCAGCTTGAAGCCGCGCACCAGCAGGAAGGCGATCAGCAGGTAGAACATCCCCGCAGCAAAGAAGATCTCCACCGGCAGGTAGGTGCGGGCGATGATGGTGCGGGCCATGCCGGTCAGCTCTAGCAGGGTCACGGTGCTGGC
>JBIHZW010000152.1:0-8489 GCA_044240245.1 Pseudomonas sp.
TGAAAACAGGCTCGGAATGCTCATTTACAGCTCGTAAACTCCGCTTCCTCGCCTGTTTTCGCCTTGCAGGGCTCTAGCTCGCGAGATCGTAGAAAGGCTCTGACCACTCGCCACTGTATAAAAAACAACCTACCGCGTTCAGGCCACGCCCGCTGTGGCCTGAACGCAAGCGTGCGCAGCTTATCCACAGATCGCTCCACAGCAACCTGGGATAAGTTATCCACCGTGCGCCGCAGCACTGCGGCAAACCCTTGAAATAGCGCGATTATTGCTTGACTCGGCAGAACGGAAATGACGTATTTCAAGACATCTGCAGGCTGCTCAAAAATCGATCAAAGCGCGTAAAACCAGGCTTTATCAGCCTTGCAGGCAGGCATACCAGAGTTATCAACAGCTCTACCCACAGTAGTCGTGGACAACTTTAGCGCTACCCCATAACGCCATGAATAACCAGGCTAACTTGTTGTTTTAACGGTAAATAACCGACTGATCAAAAAGCGTACAAAGGCCGTAAGCAGCCACACGACTAAGCCTGCAAGCGCCTACGCCCACCTTATCCACAGTTCGCTCCACAGTCTTTGTGCACAACTAACCGCTCGCTATCGCAAGTGCTGTGCATAACCCCGAAGCGGCTTCCGGCTATGACCCCTATCGAGACAATCAACAGCTCAGCCGCAGAGCACAGGCGTAACGTCACTCCACTCACCAAGGAGATACGCCCATGCCCCTCAAGGACCTGTTACGCAGCCTGCTTGCCGCCTATGCCAGTGGCGCCAGCGGAGCCTGTGGCAATAGCAGCGACTGAGCTGTACCGCCGGTTTTTCGTGCACTGCGGCAAACCTGGGTTTGCCGCCTATGGCTGATGCGTGCTGACTCACGTATAAATCTGCGCACTATCGCCTGCAGTTCTGCCGGGCGATTCGTCCCTCAGAACCCGTAGAAAGGAATCCCGCCCATGGCCGGCGCTAGCCTGTTAACCCTGCTCGATGATATTGCCGCCGTACTTGACGATGTGGCGGTAATGACCAAAGTCGCCGCCAAGAAAACTGCCGGGGTACTCGGCGACGACCTGGCGCTGAATGCCCAGCAGGTCAGCGGCGTACGCGCCGAACGTGAGCTGCCGGTAGTGTGGGCAGTGGCCAAGGGTTCGGCGAAGAACAAGCTGATTCTGGTGCCCGCCGCCCTGCTGATCAGCGCCTTTGCGCCCTGGGCAGTAACGCCGCTGCTGATGTTTGGCGGCGCGTTCCTCTGCTACGAGGGCTTCGAGAAACTCGCGCACAAGTTCCTCCACAGCAAAGCCGAGGATCAGGCGCAGCATGCAGAATTGCTGCACGCTGTAGCTGACCCCGAAGTGGACATGCTGGCGTTCGAGAAGGACAAGATCAAAGGCGCGATACGCACCGACTTTATCCTCTCGGCGGAAATCATCGCCATTACCCTCGGCACCGTGGCGCTGGCCAGTTTCGGCAAACAGGTCGCGGTGCTGTCCGCCATCGCCCTGGTGATGACGGTCGGGGTCTATGGTCTGGTGGCGGGCATCGTCAAGCTGGACGACGCCGGCCTCTACCTCAACGAGCGTGGCGGTGAAGGCCTGGGCGGCCGCCTGCAACGCAGCCTCGGTCGCGGCATCCTATTCACCGCACCGTACATGATGAAGACTCTGTCGATTCTCGGCACTGCGGCGATGTTTATGGTCGGCGGCGGCATCCTCACCCACGGCGTACATGCCGCGCAGGAGTGGATCGACCAGTTGACGCAGAGCGTGGCGGCCAGCAGCGGTCTGCTCGCGGCCTTGCTGCCGACGCTGCTGAATGCCATCGCCGGGATCATCGCCGGCGCCGTTGCCCTGCTGCTGGTCAGCCTGGCCGCTCGCGTTTGGAAAGCCGTGAAACCGAGTAAGGCGCAAGCCTGATCCAGCGCCGGCCGCCATCCCCTGGCGGCCGGCCTCCTCTGTTACCCCGCCTGCTGCATGATCACCGTCTGCGCCGGCATCGGCGCCGGGAAGCCGCCTTCGCCGAGGGCATCCTTGATCATCTTGTTGCTATCGAAATACACCTGCCAGTAATGGTCGGTGTGGCAATACGGGCGCACCGCCAGCACCGGCCCGACCAGATTGAACTCGATAATTTCCACATCCACCGCCGGCTCTTTCAGCACGTTGGCAATACCGCCGATACGCTCCCTGAGCAGCGCCGCAGCGGCTTTATAGTCCGCCGCGCCGGACAGCTGCGCCTGCAGATCAACACGGCGAAACGCGTTGTGGCTGAAGTTCTGGATGTTGTCGGAGAAGATCTTGTTGTTACCCACCAGGGTCATCACGTTGTCCGGGGTGTTGATCGCGGTGACGAACAGGCCGATCTCGGTAACGGTGCCGACCACGCCGCCGGCGCTGATAAAGTCGCCGACCTTGAACGGCCGCAGCACGATGATAAAACCGCCGGCCGCGAGGTTGGCCAGCAGCCCCGACCAGGCCATGCCGATGGCCAGGCCGACCGCCGCAATCAGCGCCGCCAGGCTGGTGGTTTGCACGCCGAAGTAGCCGAGAATACCGATGACCAGAATGATGTTGAGGGTCACCGAGATAAAGTTGCCGACATAACGCAGCACTGTCGGGTCAACCCGCTGCTGGCCCAGGGCGCGCTGCACCATGCCGACGGCAAAGCCGATCAGCCAGCGGCCGATCACCCAGAAGGCAATCGCCGAAAGAATTTTGATGGCAAACGCCGCGCCGTACTGCGCGACCAAGTTGTAGAGATCGGCAACTTTCTCGGTGCCGAGATTGATCAGATTGGTTTCTTCCATGGCGCAGCTCCAGTGAGTGTTCACTGAAAAACGCTAGCACGGCCTTACATAACTGCTAGCCCTCTATGGCGGGGATCGGCAGCACGGTCACCTGCACCTCGGGATCATGACTGCCGCCGCCGAGAATCACCCCACGCAGCGGCGAAACATCGGCAAAATCGCGCCCCCAAGCCAGGGTGATGTGCTCCAGCGCAGGGCGGATATTGTTGGTTGGGTCGAAGTCCACCCAGCCCTGCTGCGGGCAGAACACCGAGACCCAGGCGTGCGAGGCATCGGCGCCGATCAGCCGGGGCTGGCCGGGCGGCGGCTGAGTCAGCAGGTAGCCGCTGATATAGCGCGCCGAAAGACCCATGGAGCGCAGGCAGGCAAGCATCAGGTGGGCGAAGTCCTGACACACGCCGCGGCGCTCCTCCAGCACCTGCAGCAGCGGCGTGGCCACCTGGGTGGCGGCGGCATCGAAGCTGAATTCGCTGAAGATCTTCTGCATCAGCCCATCCACCGCCGCCAGCAAAGGCCGGCCGGGGCTGAAGCAATCCGCCGCGTAGGCGGCGAACACCTGCTTGAGGTGCACATAGGGCGACTCGAAACGAAAGCGCGTCGCCTCCAGCACCCCAGGCAACAGCGCCTGGCCGCTGTAACGCAGCGCCGTGCAGGCCTCTTCCCAGGACGGTGACGCCTGCAGATCCAACGCCGGCCGCGCCAGTACCTCGACCTGCAAGCGCGCGCTGACCTTGAGTTCGTTATGCGGGCGCTCGAACACCAGGCGGGTCAGCGGGTTGCCGAACACATCCAGAGCATCCTGGCGCTGGCACGGCTGCGGGCTGACCAGCAACTGCTGGTTGTGATTGCGCTGCCAGGGGCAAGCCCGCGGCCACAGGTGCGCCAGCTGCTGGGCCAGCGACACCGGGCTGGCGTAGCGGTAATGGGTGTCGTGAAGAATCTGGTAGAAGGCGCTGCTCATGAGGATTGCGTCCGCTGGCTGGCGTCGACATGCACGAAGAAGCGCAAGCCTAAACGGTCGGAGATTTCCGCACTGGCCTGGCTGATGCTTTCCAGCAGCGCGGACAAGCCGTCGAGCACCTCCTGCACGCTGGCCGCGCCGAACAACGGATTCTCCAGGCTGGCCAGGCTAAAGCGCGCCAGTTGCCCTTCCAGATGCTTCAGCCGGCGCTCGCTGGGCAGCTCGAAACGCTCGCCCAGGCGCGACAGGGAACGCAGCAGGGTGCGCACCTGAAACAGCACGGCGTGCGGGTTCTGCTCATCCAGCAGCAACAGGTCGAGCACCGGAATCAGCTGCGCCGAGGCCAGGTAGCGGGTGCGGTAGGTGATGCTGCTGTTGCCCAGTTCCAGCAGCCACTCCAACGCGGATTGGTCATTAGCCGCGCTGCTACGGAGGAAGTTCGCCAGGCTGTCGCAGAGAAACTGCAGGCGCTCGATACAACGGCCAATCATCAGAAAACGCCAGCCGTCATCGCGGGTCATATCATCCAGGGCAAAACCCGACAGCGCTGCCAGCGACAGCAGCAGACGGTCGAGAAAATCCAGCAGCTCGCCGAAGTCAGCCTGCTCGGCGTCAAGGCCCTGGGCCTCGCGCTGCAACTCCAGCAGGGCCTGCCAGTTGGCCTGGGACAGCTTGCCGCGCACGCTGCCGGCCACCCACTGCAGGCGCTGCAGATTGCCGCGCAGGCTGTCCGGCCAATCCTCGCCCAGCAGCGCTTCGAGCAGGCGCTGCTGCAGTTCGCCACTTTCGGCATCCGGCAGCAGACCCAGGCTCTCGGCCAGGCTCAGGGCGGTTTGCAGCGCCTGGGGGTCATCGTCGTCATCCACGTAACGCGCCAGCATGATGCGCAGCAGCCGTGCACCGTCCTCGCAGCGTTCGCTGTAGCGGCCAAACCAGTAGAGGTTTTCCACCACCCGCGAAGGCAGATAAGGGTCACTGCGCACCAGATCGGCCACCCCCAGCGGGCGCAGCCATTGCCAGGGCTCGCCGCCGGCATGCCGTTCACCGAGCACCCAGGTGTCTTTGCTGGCGCCGCCGCGCTGCATCGACACCACTTCGGCGTCGGCTTCGGCGGCTACCCGGGTCAGGCCGCCGGGCATTACCCGGTAACCCTCGGCGCTGGCCACGGCAAACACCCGCATGCCGATGGCGCGCGGCGCCAGCTGGCCTTCTTCCGGCTGCCAGACCGGCGCCTGCGACAGTTGCGCCAAAGCCTGAGCGACATAGGCATAAGGCCGCGCCTTGAGGCGTTCGGCCAACTCGGCGCGCTGCGCCGCGTCCAGATCACGGCCAAACACCGGGGCAAAACTCTGCGAGGGGAAGCTGGCGCGTACCAGCAGTTCATCGAGCTGCTCCAGAGCCTTGTCCAGCACCGGCGGCTCACCGCACCACCAGCTGGCGATGCTCGGCAGCAGCAGTTCTTCGCCCAGTAGTTTTTCCGCGATGGCCGGAAGAAAGCCCGGTAAGCCAGGAGACTCCAGCACACCACTGCCGAGGGCATTGGCCACCAGCACATTGCCCTGGCGCACCGCTTCGAGCAGGCCGGGCACGCCGAGGGCCGAGTCGGTACGCAGTTCCAGCGGATCACAGAAGTCATCATCCAGACGGCGCAGCACCGCATGCACGCGGCGCAGGCCGGCCAGGGTTTTCAGGTAGACCTTGGCGTCGCGCACGGTCAGGTCGCTGCCTTCCACCAGCGGGTAACCGAGCTGACGCGCCAGGTACAGGTGCTCGAAATAGCTCTCGTTGAAACGCCCAGGGGTGAGCAGCACCACCAGCGGTGTTTCACTGCCGGCCGGGGCCTGGCGCGCCAGAGTGTCCTGCAGGGTGCGGAAGAAGCCGGCCAGGTATTGCACGCGCAGGTCGCGGTACAGCTCGGGAAAGGCGCGCGAGACGATCTGCCGGTTTTCCAGGGCATAACCGGCACCAGACGGCGCCTGGGTGCGGTCGGCGGTGACCCACCAGCGGCCATCCGGCGCGCGGGCCAGGTCCACCGCATACAGGTGCAGGTAGGTGCCGCCGGGGGGCTGCACACCCTGGCAGGGCCACAGGTAGTTGTTGTGGCCAAACACCAGCTCAGCCGGCAACAGCCCGTCGGCCAGCAGCTGCTGCGGGCCATACAGGTCGGCCAGCACGGCATTCAACAAACCGGCACGCTGGGCCACGCCGGCGGCGATCTGCTGCCATTCTTCGGCCGGAATCAGATTGGGTAGCAGGTCCAGTTCCCACGGCCGGTCGGCACCATCGGGGTCGGCGTAGACGTTGTAGGTCACGCCGTTTTCCTGAATCTGCCGGGCCAACAGAGCCTGGCGCTGGGCCAGCTGCGCCGGGCTGCTGCGCTGCAAACGCTCGAGCAGCAGGCGCCAGTGCGGGCGCACCTTACCGTCGGCGTCGAACAGTTCGTGGTAAGCCCCGGACGTCAGGGGGTAGTCGGCAAGCAGGTCGGGCATGGCAGGCTCGATAAAAGGTTCTGGTGTTGCGCAGATGCAGGAGCCAACTCGCCGGCTCCTGCAATCGACCCAGGCTAGGTCAGGCGCAGGTCCAGGGTCATGGGCATTTCATTATTATTGATCGGGGCCAGCGCCGGGCGTTTGCCTGGGCTGTGGCCCAGACGGAAGAAGCGCGCCAGACGCCGACTCTCGGCCTCGTAGGCGTTTACCGGCAGGCTGTCGTAATTGCGTCCGCCCGGATGGGCGACATGATACTGGCAACCGCCGAGGGAGCGGCTCATCCAGCTATCCACCAGGTCAAATACCAGCGGCGCATGCACTTCGATGGTCGGGTGCAGGCAGTTGGCCGGCTGCCAGGCGCGGAAACGCACGCCGCCGACAAACTCGCCGACCTTGCCGGTAGGCCGCAGCGGCACCGGTACGCCGTTGCAGGTCAGCACATAGCGGTCACTCGGCAGGCCGCTGAGCTTGACCTGCATGCGTTCCAGCGAGGAATCGACATAGCGCACCGTGCCGCCGCCACCGCCCTCCTCGCCCAGCACATGCCAGGGCTCCAGGGCCTGGCGCAGCTCCAGCTCGATGCCCTTGACGTTGAAATCGCCGGATTTGGGAAAGCGGAACTCGAAGTGCGGAGCAAACCACTCGCTGTGCAGGCGATAGCCGCAGCCGTCCAGTTCCTGCAATACGTCGGCAAAATCCTGCTCGATAAAGTGCGGCAGCAGGTAACGGTCATGCAGCTCGGTGCCCCAGCGCACCAGTCGCGTCGGCTTGTAGGGCTCGCGCCAGAAACGCGCGATCAACGCGCGGATCAACAGCTGCTGGGCCAGGCTCATCTGCGCATGGGGCGGCATCTCGAAGGCGCGCAGCTCCAGCAGGCCGAGACGCCCGGAGGCCGAGTCCGGCGAGTACAGCTTGTCGATACAGAACTCGGAGCGATGGGTGTTACCGGTCACGTCCACCAGCAGGTTGCGCAGCAGCCGGTCGACCAGCCAGGGCTGACAGTCGCGGCCCACTTCGGGCATCTGTGCGAAGGCGATTTCCAGCTCGTACAGAGCGTCATTGCGCGCCTCGTCGATACGCGGCGCCTGGGAAGTGGGGCCGATAAACAGGCCGCTGAACAGGTAGGACAGCGACGGGTGGTTGTGCCAGTAGCTGATCAGGCTACGCAGCAGGTCCGGCCGGCGCAGAAACGGCGAGTCCGCAGGCGTCGCACCGCCGAGCACAAAGTGGTTGCCGCCACCGGTGCCAGTGTGGCGGCCATCGATCATAAATTTCTCGCTGGAAAGGCGGCACTCGCGCGCCTGCTCGTAGAGAAATTCGGTGCGTTCGACCAGCTCATCCCAACTGGCGGCCGGGTGGATATTCACCTCGATCACGCCGGGGTCCGGGGTCACCCGGAAGAACTGCAGACGCGGGTCCAGCGGCGGCTCGTAACCTTCCAGCAGCACCGGGCATTTCAGCTCGGCGGCGGTGGCTTCGATGGCGGCCACCAGTTCCAGGTAATCCTCCAGACGCACCAGCGGCGGCATAAACAGATAGAGCTTGCCCTCGCGCGGTTCGGCGCACAGCGCGGTACGTACCACACCAGCGGCCGACTGGCCGAGCAGTGGACGCTTGGCCGCGCCGTTCTGGCTACCCGGCCACACGCCGCGCAGCTGCGGTTTGATCTGCGCCGCAGCCGGTAACGGGGCGAACACCTGGCTGGGGTCTTCCGGGGTCACGTAGGGGTAATCGGCCTCGCTGACCCAGGGCTGCGAGTCCAGCGGCAGCCGGTAGCCCATCGCCGAATCGCCCGGTATCAGCCGGCAATGCTGGTCACGCAAGAACCAGCTGCCGCTCTGCCAGCCCAGCTGCTTGGCATGCCGGGCCAGCGGCAGGATATGCCCGACCACTTTATCCAGGCCCTGCTCGAACACCTTGCGCAGGCGCTCACGCTCTAGCGCGTCGGCTAGGCGCGGGTCTTCCGCCGTAACGTTGATCGGCAGCTTGCGCTCGCGCCACAGGTAATAGAAACGGTCCTCATAGGCCGGCACGCAATATTGGCCATCCACGCCCAGACGCTCGGCGAGCAGGATGAGAAAGTCGGCGGCCTTGGCCGCATCGACGCCATAGTCCTGCTGCTCGTCGGCGTACAGCGCTGGGTTCTGCCACAGCGGCTCGCCATCGCGGCGCCAGTAGGCATTCAGCGACCAGCGCGGCAGCTGCTCGCCGGGGTACCACTTACCCTGGCCGAAGTG
>JBIHZW010000153.1:0-8448 GCA_044240245.1 Pseudomonas sp.
TCCGATCCATAACGACGAGAAATTCGTGCTGGATCTGCTGCTTTCGGAAAAACTGCTGATCGTTCAGGGCACCGCATTCAACTGGCCGTGGCCGGATCACTTCCGCGTGGTCACCCTGCCGCGGGTAGATGAGCTGGAAATGGCCATCGGCCGCATCGGCAGCTTCCTCAAGACTTACCAACAGTAATCGGAGCGCGCATGAGCCAGGGCAAACGCTATCTGCTGACCGGTGCCAGTTCTGGCATCGGTGCTGCCCTGGCCCGCGAGTTGGCGGCCAAGGGTTACGACCTGGCGCTGGCTGCGCGCCGCGAGGACAGCCTGCACCTGCTAGCCGCCGAGCTGCAGGCGCGCTTTCAGCGCAAGGTAGTGGTGCTGCCGCTGGATGTGACCGACTACGCCGCCTGCCAGGATGCCGTGGGCCTGGCTGCTAATGCCCTCGGTGGGCTGGATGGGATTATCGCCAACGCCGGTATCGCCCTGACCGGCAAAGCCGGCGGTGGTCACTTCAAGCGTGCCCGACTGACCGTGGAAACCAACCTGATCGGCGCGATTGCTTGCCTGGATGCCGCCTGCGCGCTGTTTCGCCAGCAGGGTCATGGCCATCTGGTTGCCGTCGCCTCAGTCGCCGGCAAACGCGGCCTACCGCATACGGCAGCCTACTCGGCGAGCAAGGCCGGCCTGATCAGCTATATGGAAGCCACCCGCGCCGAACTGCTGGGCAAGAACATCGACACCACCCTGCTGCTGCCGGGCTTTATCGATACGCCACTGAACAGCGATATGGCCAGCCGGCCGTTTCTGATTGGCGTGGAACGCGGCGCGGCGCTAATCGCCCAGCACATCGACAAACGCCGTGTCAGTGCCTACGTGCCTGGCTGGCCCTGGGCGCTACTGGGCCGCGTGCTGCCTTACCTTCCAACCTCAATGATTGGCAAATTCTGATGGACCTGCAGATCGACGACTTCTACAAGGATGCCGCCGCCGGCATGCTGACCCTGTACCAGGCGTTCCCCAGCAAAGCCGCGCTGTATGTCGAAGACCTGATCGGCCGTGAAGAGCCGGATGAATTCGGCCTGCCCACGCCACGCCATCAGAGTTGCCTCGGTGCCCTGCTGTGGCTCGCCGAGGAAGGCTATATCCGCTTCGACTCCACCATCGGTTACGACGCACTGGATCAAGCCGTACTCAGCGAGAAAGGCTTTCTGCGCCTGACTCGCGGCGTGCCCCATGCCCTGCGCGAGGGCGATGCCTTGCCACCTAGCGTGCGCCGCGTGCACGCCACGTTGGCCTTTCAGCTGCGCGAAGCACTCGGCCAACGGCATGGCGAACGCGTCGCCCGCCTCACCCGTCTGCTGTTCGAATCCAACCTGAACGGCGCAAGCGACATAGTTTGAAATAGTCGCTGGGTTGAAGTGCCTAGGGGTGCGCCCTTATATAGCCGTCATAACCAATAGTGGCCGTTGAAAAACCAGGCGAAGCAGCCAGAACAGGGTTTTCAGCGGCCTGATAGATGTTTCCCGTGAGGAGTCTCAATACACCATGATGCGCATTATGCTGTTCCTGGCCACCAACATTGCGGTGTTGATCATCGCCAGCATCACCCTGAAGTTGCTCGGGGTCGACCGCTTTACCGGCCAGAACTATGGCAGCCTGCTGGTTTTCTGCGCCGTGTTCGGTTTCGCCGGCTCACTGGTCTCGCTGTTCCTGTCCAAGTGGATGGCGAAGATGAGCACCAAGACCGAAATCATCACCCAGCCCCGCACCCGTCACGAACAGTGGCTGCTGCAGACCGTGGAAGAGCTGTCCCGCGAAGCCGGGATCAAGATGCCGGAAGTCGGTATCTTCCCGGCCTATGAGTCCAACGCCTTCGCCACTGGCTGGAACAAGAACGACGCACTGGTCGCGGTCAGCCAGGGCCTGCTGGAGCGATTCTCGCCTGACGAAGTACGCGCCGTACTGGCCCACGAAATCGGTCACGTGGCCAACGGCGACATGGTCACCCTGGCGCTGATTCAGGGCGTGGTGAACACCTTTGTGATGTTCTTCGCGCGGATCTTCGGCAACTTCGTCGACAAGGTGATCCTGAAAAACGAAGACGGCCCGGGCATCGGCTACTTCGTCGCGACCATCTTCGCCGAGCTGGTACTGGGCATCCTGGCCAGCATCATCGTTATGTGGTTCTCGCGTAAGCGCGAATTCAAGGCCGACGAAGCCGGTGCTCGCCTGGCTGGCACTGGTGCAATGATCGCCGCCCTGCAGCGCCTGCGCGCCGAACAGGAAGTGCCGGTCACCATGCCTAACAGCCTGACCGCCTTCGGCATCAACGGTGGCCTCAAAGGTGGCCTGGCTGGCCTGCTGATGACCCACCCACCACTGGAAGTACGCATCGAAGCCCTGCGTCAGCGCGGCTAAGCTCAGCAGCAACGAAAAAGGCGGCCCACGGGCCGCCTTTTTCTTTTCAGGCTTCAGGCCTTACGCAAGCGGTAGACCCGCTCATCCAGGCGATCAAGGCCGCGCTTGAGGAACTTCCAGTTGTCACCCAGCACATCACCGCACGCCAGCTCCTGCAACTGCCAATCGGGAGTAAACAGCCGCTGCACCTCGTCATCCGTCACAGCGAAGGGCGGCCCGTCCATCTGCGCCTGGTCATAATCCAGGCTCACCAGTAACCCCTGGCAGCCGCTGGGTAGAATCTTCGTCAGGAGCGCCGTATAACGGGCGCGCATCTCCGGTGGCAAGGCAATAAGTGCGGCGCGGTCATACAGCGCAGTGCAGCCGGCAAGCTGCTGGGCCGTCAGGGCGAAGAAATCACCGCAGAAGATCTCCACAGCGCCAGCCCGATAAAGCCTGAACGCGCCCACCTCACTGACCTCCGGCTGCAGCTTATGCTCGGCGAAGAAGTCCTCCACCGCACGCTGCGCCAGCTCGACACCGACCACCTGATAGCCCTGCCCCGCCAACCAGGCCAGGTCCAGGCTCTTGCCACACAGCGGCACCAGCACCCGCGCACCAATCGGCAAATCCAGCGCCGGCCAATACTGCTGCAGATATGGATTGACCTCAGGTAGATGAAAGCCGATTTCACTGCGCGCCCAACGCGACTGCCAGAATTCTGCGTGCATAAAAGCTCCTGTAAAAATTCAGCTGAGAATCGTGCCGCAACGCAGCCAATAAGGCCAAGGGATTCGGCCTGTACCAATCCATCTATTAAAACGATAAAAATACTCAGGCTTTTGCGCTTTTATGCACAGATTGGCTGATAGACGATGCAAGTAATCCATCAGGAGTCTGCCATGTCACTGCCCAGCCTGTTTATCTCCCACGGCTCACCCATGTTGGCCCTGCAACCCGGCGCCAGCGGCCCTGCCCTGGCTCGCCTGGCCAGCCAACTGCCCAAGCCACGCGCCATTGTGGTGGTTTCCGCGCACTGGGAAAGCCGCGAACTACGGGTCGGCGGCGCGGTGCAACCGCGAACCTGGCATGACTTTGGCGGTTTTCCTGCCGAGCTCTATCAAGTGCAATACCCAGCGCCTGGTAACCCAACGCTGGCGAAGGAAATAATCCAGCTGCTGGCCGCCGCCAACCTGCCAGCGCAGATCGACGCCGAGCGGCCACTTGATCACGGCGCCTGGGTGCCTCTGACGCTGATGTACCCGCAAGCCGATATACCCGTGGTGCAGGTCTCGCTGCCTAGCCAGAAAGGCCCAGCCTTGCAACGTCAGGTCGGCCAGGCTCTGGCCAGCCTGCGCGCACAGGGCGTACTGCTAATCGGCTCCGGCAGCATCACCCACAACCTGGGCGAACTGGACTGGCACGCGGGCCCGGAGGTCATCGAGCCTTGGGCTCAGGCGTTTCGCGACTGGATCGTGGAGAAACTAACAGAGCAGGATCGCGCCGCCTTGCAGGACTATCGCCAGCAAGCACCCTTTGCTGTGCGCAACCACCCCAGCGATGAGCACCTGTTGCCGCTGTTCTTCGCCGAAGGCGCAGGCGGACAGTTCAAGGTCGAGCACAGTGGCTTCACCTTGGGCGCACTGGGGATGGATATCTACAGCTTCAGCTGAACCATGCAGCCGACAAACGACAGGAATAAAAAAGCCCCGCACTAGGCGGGGCTTTTTTATTCAACGAAGAATCAATCTTCGCGATAACGACGCAGCTTCAGTGGCTTGCCACCGACGCGGGTGTCTTTCAGCTTGGTCAGCAGACGCTCGAGGCCTTCTTCTGGCAGCTCGACCAGACTGAAGCTCTCGCGCACCTGGATGCGGCCGATGGCTTCACGGACCAGGCCGCCTTCGTTGAGGATCGCGCCCAGCAGGTTCTTCGCGGCGATACCGTCACGTGCGCCCAGGGCGGTACGGCAACGAGCACGGCCTTCGGCCAATGGCACCGGAGCACGACGTTCACGGCTGCCTTCGCGCTCAGGACGATCGCCGCCACGGTCACTGCGCTCGCTACGCTCACGCGGAGCACCGCTGTTCGGCACCAGCGGCTGATCACGCTCGACTTCAGCCAGGGTCAGCGCTTGGCCATTGGTGGCCTTGCGCAGCAGGGCTGCGGCCAGGGCACGCGGGCTGCAACCGATGTCGGCGGTCAGACGATCAAGCAGATCACCGTGGCTGGCTTCGGCATCAGCAACCAGCGGAGCCAGGCTGTTGGTGAGTTTCTTGATACGTGCGTCCAGTACCTGCTTGGCGTCTGGCAGCTTGACTTCGCCAACCTTCTGCCCGGTAACACGCTCAATCACCTGCAACATGCGGCGCTCACGCGGCGTCACCAGCAACAGGGCGCGACCGGTACGGCCGGCGCGACCAGTACGGCCAATACGGTGTACGTAGGATTCCGGATCGTAGGGCATGTCCACGTTCATCACGTGGGTGATGCGCGGTACGTCGAGGCCGCGAGCGGCAACGTCGGTGGCGATGACGATGTCCAGACGGCCATCTTTCAGCGAGTCGATAACACGCTCACGCTGGTTCTGCGCGATGTCGCCGTTCAGTGCAGCAGCCTTGTAGCCCTTGGCTTCCAGCGCGGCGGCCAGATCCAGGGTGGCTTGCTTGGTGCGGACGAAACCGATCAGCGCGTCGAACTCTTCGACTTCCAGCAGACGCAGTACGGCGGCGTGCTTCTGGTCGGCGTGAACCATCAGATGCACCTGCTCGATGGCAGTTACGGTCTGAGTTTTGGTTTCGATCTTGACGTGCTTAGGGTCACGCAGGTGTTTCTCTGCGATGGAGCGGATCGAGTGCGGCAGAGTGGCAGAGAACAGCACGCTCTGACGGCTTTCCGGCATGGCCTTGAAGATGACTTCGAGGTCATCCATAAAGCCCAGCTTGAGCATCTCGTCGGCTTCGTCGAGGACCAGGTGCTGAATAGTCGACAGCACTTTCTCGTCACGACGCAGGTGGTCAACCAGACGACCTGGAGTGGCCACAACAATCTGTGCGCCATTGCGGATGGCCTTGAGCTGCGGGCCCATCGGCGCACCACCGTAAACGGCGATAACACTTACGCCCGGCATTTGCTTGGCGTAGGTTTCAAAAGCGGTAGCAACCTGCAGCGCCAGCTCACGAGTCGGAGCCAGGATCAGCGCTTGTGGCTGACGCTTGGCCGGGTCGATGCGACTGAGGATTGGCAGGGCGAAGGCAGCGGTTTTACCGGTACCGGTCTGCGCCTGGCCGATCATGTCGTGGCCGGCGAGGATTACTGGAATCGCTTGAATCTGAATAGCCGAAGGCTCTTCATAGCCAGTGGCAATTACAGCAGCGAGAACATTGGGATGTAGATCGAGAGCGGCGAAGCCGCCGATTTCCTGGGTCATGGGTCTGCCTCTAGTGCATCCGCAAAGACCCATGTTCCAAAGCTGCGCATGCCGTGTAAGACCCGAAAGTCACCCTGGCAGCCATGTCGGCGGGGATTTGCGAAAACGTGTGATAAATGAATCGTCAAGGATAGTCCGCAAAACGGACTAACTGCCAAAGTTAACCTTCGGGCGAGTTGTACTACCTGAACGTGGCCATGAATTGACCGGCGCGCACTATACCGGAAAACCTGGCCAAATGTACTGGTTTTTCCTGAAATCGAGCATATAGCACGCCGGATGGTCATCCTCTGATAGCCTGCAGCTGCCATGCTGTAACGGCTTTAAGCCCCAGTTTACTAACCTGCGCACAAGGACTCCCCGCCATGACCCAAAGCACCAGCGGCCGCGTCAGCCGTGAAAAACGCGGCCAGATCATGTTGATCGGCCTGGACCGAGCGAGCAAACGCAACGCCTTCGATATGCCCATGCTCGACGACATGTGCCTGGCCTACGGAGAGTTCGAACGTGACAGCGAGGCGCGGGTGGCGCTGGTATTTGCCCATGGCGAGCACTTTACCGCCGGATTGGACCTGGCCAATGTGGCAGCGCAGTTTGCCGCTGGCTGGAAGATTCCTGCAGGCGGCTGCGACCCCTGGGGCGTATTCGGCGGGCCACGCGTGAGCAAACCGGTGATCGTCGCCGCGCAAGGCTACTGCTACACCATCGGTATCGAGCTGATGCTCGCCTCGGATATCAACCTGTGCGCCAGCAATACCCGCTTCGCCCAGATGGAAGTGCAACGCGGCATCTTCCCCTTCGGCGGCGCCACCCTGCGCATGCATCAGACGGCAGGCTGGGGCAACGCCATGCGCTGGCTGCTGACTGGCGATGAGTTCGATGCTCACGAAGCCTATCGCCTGGGCTTTATCCAGGAAGTTGTCGCCAGCGAAGAGTTGCTACCCAAGGCGCTGTGGCTCGCCGAACGCATTGCAGCCCAAGCGCCACTGGGCGTGCAGGCCACCCTGGCCTCGGCACGCCAGGCTGTAATCGAAGGCCCGGCAGCCGCAGCTGCCAGCTTGCACCCCACTGTTACAAGGCTGATGGCCAGCGCCGATGCCCAGGAAGGCGTCAAAGCCATGCTGGAGCGCCGCCCGGGCGACTTTAAAGGACGTTAAGCCTGATTATCCGGCTGCCTATTCAGGTGGCCGGGCGCACCGCTTTAATCAGTGATTCCAGCGAATAGCCGAACTGCGGCGCTAGCAGCTCATTACGACGGCGCAGTTCGGCAAAGTCGATCTCCTGATCAAGATCGGCAGGTACCAACAGCACCACGTTGCCCTCCTTTACCGGACACTCCCAGTAATGCCGATGGTAAAGGCCGCGCAATAGCGGTGCGCCCAGCGGTTTGCCGTCGTTGCCGGCCCACTGGTTGATAATCAGCCAGCCGCCCGGGTTGAGCTGCTTCTGGCAGTTTTCCAGAAAGCGCCAGGCCAGATGCCCGGTCGCAGGGCCATGATCGGTATAGAGGTCGACAAACAGCAGATCGGTCTTTTCCGCGCTTTCCAGCAACTCCAGCGCATCGCCGATGCGAATGGTCAGGCGCGGATCATCGACCAGGCCCATATGCTCCATTGCCAAGCGCGGCACATCGGCGCGCAGCTCGATCACTTCGACATCTTCCAACGGCAGAAACCGCAGGCAGGCCTGGGTCAGGTTACCGGCACCGAGGCCGAGAAATAGCGCGCTTTCCGGGTGCTCATGGCACAAGGCGCCAAGCAGCATGGCGCGGGTGTAGTCGTACTCCAGCCAGCTGGGGTCCGGCATATACACGCAGCTCTGCTCGATCGCTTCGCCGAACTCGAGAAAGCGGTAAGCACCCATTTCGACTACCTGGATCACCCCGAAGGCATCGTGCACTTCGGCGATCAACAGCGGGTCCGGCATCTGACCGACCGGGGGTAAACCTGGCATCCACCACTCTCCACCGTGACATCCCCGACCATTTCGGCCAGGGGAAAGGCGCTAATTGTCATTGAGGCACCCTCCCCTGGTCACGCGATAATTTGCCGCAGTCGGGAGCGCCGAGTTCGTCGTTATGCGGCTACAACAATAAAAACAAATATCGAGGTTTGCCATGTACGCCATTATTGGTGCCGGCCCAATGGGGCTGTGTACAGCACGTCAACTGCACAAGCACGGCATCGACTTTGTCGGTTTCGAACTGCGCGCGGATGTCGGCGGCCTGTGGGACATCGATAACCCGCACAGCACCATGTACGACTCGGCGCACCTGATTTCCTCCAAGGGCACCACCCAGTTCCGCGAGTTCCCGATGCGCGACGAAGTGGCCCCCTACCCGCATCACAGTGAAATGCGCCGCTATTTCCGCGACTACGCCGAGCACTTCGGCCTGTATGCGCATTACCAGTTCAATACCCGTGTGGTGGCAATCCAGCGCCTGGAGATAGGCTGGAAGCTGATCAGCGAGCAGAACGGTGTGCAGCGCGAATGGTTGGTCGACGGCGTGCTGATGGCCAATGGCACCCTGCACACACCCAACCAGCCGGCGCTGCCTGGCGAGTTTACGGGCGAGCTGATGCACTCCAGCGGCTACCGCTCGGCTGCGGTGTTCGACGGAAAGCGCG
>JBIHZW010000154.1:0-8410 GCA_044240245.1 Pseudomonas sp.
GCTGATTGCCGGCTTCAATGCGCTTTACCCAGGGGTGGAAATCCGCATTCGTGACGGTGAACAACAAGAGTTGGTGCAGGGCCTGACCGCTGGGCGCTTCGACCTGGCCATCCTCTACGACCACGACCTTGATGCGACTATCGCCAGCGAACCGCTGATGACTCCGCAGAAGCCTTATGCCCTGCTGCCCGAGGGCCACCGCTTTACCGGCCAGGCCCAGGTATCGCTGCGCGATCTATGCCTGGAACCGATGATTTTGCTCGACGTGCAACCGAGCCGCACCTACTTCGTCAGCCTGTTCGAAGAGCTGGGCCTGGCGCCCAATATCGTCTTCAGCTCGCCGTCCATTGAAATGGTGCGCGGCATGGTCGGCCAGGGCTTCGGCTTTTCCCTGCTGGTTACCCGCCCACACTCGGAATGCACCTACGACGGCAAGAAGGTAGTGACTGTGGATATCAGCGAACCCGTAGCCACTTCCGGCCTGGCCGCAGCCTGGCTAAAGCGTGCGCCGCTCACCAAGCCGGCGCAGCTGTTTGTCGAGTTTTGCAAAGCGCAGTTGGGTGAGGCAAGCGACGGCTGAGAAGTGGCTGGATAACAGGCCTATACCATCGCTAGCCGTTATCAACGGTACTCCCGTTATTGCTGCGTACAAGCCACTCAACTGAGTCAGATGCCTCATCATTGCTCGCTTCTGCGTCAGCTTGTCCCTGTCATATACACCATCAGGCAAATTGCGATGATGCCGAAATCTATGGCAAGCACCTTTGCGTGGGTTGGCGGTTTCAAGGGTCGGGTATCCCACGAGCTCAGACATTGAGCCTGGCGCAATTGCTGGTCGATTTTTACATGGCGCCACGGCGTGCGATGGGGCTCCGCATAGGGCCGTGCCTGCCTGCGAATTCGGGGGTGCGGATCCGGGTTTAGCACCTGATGGAAAACCTCCTATTCTTGCTTGGGTCGCCGGTCTATCGTCGGCGGCGCTCGCCATATCCCAGTGTTTAGCCCCGCTTTCCTTTGCTAGGAGAAGCGTCATGCCCAGTTGTCGTTGTTTCAATATCGTCCTGCTTGCCTGGCTGGTCCTGGCGGGTTGGAGCGCTCACTCCACCGCGCAAACAACCCTCGCAACGGCAGATGCGCCTGCCGCCAAAGGCTCGGGTGAAACCGTGTTCCTGGCGGAGGAACTTGACCAGATGATGGCCCCGCTGGCGTTGTATCCCGATGCTCTGCTGGCCCAGGTGCTGATGGCCTCGACTTACCCCGGCGATGTTGCCGACGCCGTGACCTGGTCCACGGAGCATCCGGATGCCAGCGGCGACGCCGCCGTACGCCAGGTAGAGAGTCAGCCCTGGGATCCGAGCGTGCAGTCGCTGGTCGCCTTCCCGGCGGTGCTGGTTACTCTCGGCCAGGACCCGGCCTGGGTGCAGCGCGTCGGCGATGCCTTTCTCGCCCAGCCCGATGCCGTGATGGACTCCGTGCAGCGTCTGCGTCGTCAGGCCCAAGCCGCCGGCAACCTTGAGTCCAGCGAACAGCAGAAGGTCACCGTGCAGCCAGCTGAGAGCACGACCACAGTCGCACAGCCGGCAGCCAGTCAGACCATCATTATCGAGTCGGCCGATCCGCAGGTCGTTTACGTACCCAGCTACAACCCGACCGTGGTTTATGGCACGTGGCCCTATCCGTCCTATCCGCCGGTGTATTACCCGCCACCGCCCGGTTATTACTTCGGCTCTGCGCTGGTGACTGGCCTGGGTTTCGCTGCTGGTGTGGCAATCATCGATTCGTTGTGGGGCGACTGTAACTGGGGTCGTGGCGATGTCGACATCGACATCAACCGTTATAACAACATCAATCGCAACCGGCAGATCAATGCCAATCAGAACAAGTGGCAACACAACGCGGTGAATCGCGACGGGGTGCCCTACCGCGACCGAACGAGTCGCGAGCAGTACGGCCAGCGTCTGGCTGGCAGTGAACAGCGCGATGCCTTGCGCGGCCGCGAGCCGGGGCGCAGCGCTGACCGTGAGCGGGCCCGGCAGAGTTTGTCGCAGCGCGGTATCGAGGCGCCGGCTACCAGCAACCGCGAGGCGCGCGATCGTGCGCAGACTGCCGAACGTGGTATGCGCGAGCAAACCAATGCCCGTTCTCAGGCGCGTCAGCGCACGCAAAGCAGCCCACAGGCTCGCCAGCAGGCGCGTGAGAAGTACTCCAGCACGCCGCGCACTCGCAACAACGCTTTTGCCGATTCACGCAACCCGTCGCGCGCGCAGGCGTCCGTCAACCGTGGCCAAACCAGTCATGCCTCTGCCAGTCGGCAGAGGGTCGAGCGCAGCGGCCAATCGGTGCAGCGAGCGATTCCATCGTCGTCACGGGGGGCTTCCCGTAGCGGTGGCCGTCGGCGTTGAAAGGAGACTCATCATGAATGCCATATTGCGTTATTGCCTGCCGCTTCTGCTCCTGCTGACGTTTGAGGCCCGCGCGCAGCAGGTCTATCCCACACCCACTGCCGCATTTGAGGCGCTGATCAGCGCGCTGGGCAGTGAAAAAAGTGACCCTGTTCAGCTGGCCGAGTTGCTCGGCGCCGATTGGGGAACCTGGATTCCCACTAACAATATCGAACGCGAGGATGTCGACGCCTTCCTCGCTCTCTATCGGGAGAAGCGAGTGATTCAGGTCGAGGGCGAACAGCGTGCGCATTTGCTGGTCGGCAACACGCCCGTGACGTTCCCGCTGCCGCTGATCAAGACGAGTGACGGTTGGCGTTTCGATCCCCAAGCCGGCCGCGAGGAGATCCGTGCGCGGCGCATCGGTCGCAACGAGCTGGCCGCTATCGAGGCAGTGCGTGCCTACCACGACGCACAGATGGACTATGCCGAGATCGACCGCGACGGTGACGGTGTGCTTGAGTACGCACAGCGTTTTATTAGTAGCGACGGTCAGTACGATGGTTTGTATTGGCCGGAGGAGCCGGGCATTGCGGAAAGCCCGCTCGGCCCGCTGTTCGGCGACGAACTGCCGGATGGCGAGTGGCAGGGCTATCACTACCGCATCCTTGACGCCCAGGGGCAATCGGCCCCGGGCGGAGCCTACAGTTACATGCTGGGTGACAATATGAGCCGCGGCTTTGCCCTGATCGCCTGGCCGGCTGTGTATGGCGACAGTGGGGTGATGAGCTTCATGATCAGCCACGATGGCCAGGTGTTCGAGAGTGATCTCGGTCAGGACGGCGACAAGCAGGCCAGAGCTATGATCCTGTTCGATCCGGACAGTGAATGGCATGAAGTCAAGGAGCCGGCAGCACCTTGAGTGCGGGCCGGCGGGTAGGGTTACTCAGGCACTTTCCTGCAGCCACTGCGCCAAGCGCAGCAGCATGGCATCGCACCCATCCAGTTGTTCCTGGCTAACGAATTCATCCGGTTTATGGCCTTGATCCATGCTGCCGGGGCCGCAGACTACGGTGGGGATGCCGGTCTGGTGGAACAGGCCGCCTTCGGTGCCGAAGGCGACAGTGCCAAAGTCGCAACTGCCGCTAAGCAGTGCCAGCAGTTCGGCGGCTTCGCTCTGGGGGGCTGTCGCTAAGCCTGGGTAAGCCGACAAGAGCTGGAAGTCGATAGCACTGGCGGTACTGCGTTGGCGCATTTGCTGCAGCAGTTCCGTTTCGGCGTAGGCGCGTAGTTCATCGGCGACGTGTTGCGGGTCGTCGCTGGGCAGGGCGCGTACCTCGAAGTCGAACTGGCAGTCGGCCGGGACGATATTCAGCGCGCGACCGCCGCTGATCAGCCCGGTTTGCACCGTGGAGTAGGGCGGGTCGAAACGCGCGTCCTGACGCTCAAGTGCGGTCAAGCGCTGACCGATTTCACCGAGCCGGTTGATCAGCTTGGCGGCGTACTCGATGGCATTCACCCCCTGCGGCGCATAGGCAGAATGGCAGGCCGCGCCCTGTACCTGGCAGCGCATGGCCAGTTTGCCCTTATGCCCGAGCACCGGCTTGAGTTCGGTGGGCTCGCCAATAATGCACAGCACGGGTTTGTTGGGGCGCTGTTGCAAATCAGTCAGCAATGAGCGCACGCCCAGGCAGCCGACTTCTTCGTCGTAGGAGAACGCCAGGTGCAATGGCAGACGCAGAGGCTGGGCGAGAAAGTGCGGTACGGCCGCCAACGCGCAGGCGATAAAACCTTTCATGTCGGCGGTGCCACGGCCATACAGCTTGCCGTCGCGTTCGCTCAGTTCGAAGGGCGGCAGCGTCCAGGCCTGGCCATCCACCGGTACCACGTCACTGTGTCCGGACAGCAGCACGCCGCCACGGTCCATCGGGCCGATGGTGGCGTACAGATTGGCCTTGCTGCGCTGCGCGTTATAGTCCAGCTCGCATGCCACACCGAGTGTGTTGAGGTAGTCGCGAACAAATTCGATCAGCGTCAGGTTGGAGTCGCGGCTGACGGTGGGGAAGGCCACGAGTACGGCGAGCAGGTCACGGCTGCTGGGATTACTCATCGCCGGGTACGCCGTAGCTGGGGGCGCGGGTTGGGTCGAGGGCGCGGATCACGTAGTCCTGCATCTGCGGTCGGTAGGCTTGCCAGAGGTTGTCCAGCTGGCCAATGGGGTTGTCATCAGCCCAGTCCACGCGCAGGTCGATCAGCGGCCAGGTGAGGTCGTCCACCACTTTGAGCGCCGCCGAATGCACCGGCCCGGCTTCGCCACCTGCGGCCATGGCCGCGTGCATGGCTGCGAGCAGGCGTTCAGCTAGCAGCCCTTGGGTGTGTTCGAAGGCGTCGATCATGGCGGCGATCACTTCCGGTGAGGCCAGCAGGTTGCCGGCCGCCACACATTGTTCGCCAGCCAGGGCGTTGTTCAGCCCCAGTGCTTCACTGCCGGAAAACAGTGCGCTGCGGCCTTGGCTGTCGAGCAGCGCGACCTGGCGGTACTGACTGTAGCCGTTGCGACTCAACGCCTGATCCAGCGCCGCCGCCGGCTCCAGCCCGGCTTCCAGAGCATCGAGAATTTGCGGGCCGAGGGCCGGCAGGGTGATGTTCTGGCTGGCCACCGCGCCGACCCCGGCGCGTAGCCAGGGGCAGCGAGCGCCAACGGCGATGCTTGATGAGCTGATGGCGATGCCCAGCTGGCCGGTCTCACTGCAGCGACCGACGATGGAAAAGGTCATTGCATGCTCCTTAGGCTTGGGCCTGCCAGTCGTCTGGAATCACCGCGATCACGTCGATTTCCATCAGCCACTCCGGCTGGCCAAGGCCGCTGATCACCAGGCCAGTGGAGATCGGGAACACGCCTTTGAGCCACCTGCCGACTTCCTGGTAGACCGGCTCGCGGTAGCGCGGGTCGATCAGGTAGGTGGTGGTTTTGACGATATGCGACAGGTCGCTGCCAGCTTCTTCGAGCAGTTGCTTGACGTTCTTCATGGCCTGCTCGGCCTGGGCGCGTGGGTCGCCGAGGCCAACCAGTTTGCCGTTGAAGTCAGTGCCGATCTGCCCGCGTACATACACGGTGTTGCCGGCGCGCACGGCCTGGCACAGGTCGTTGTCCAGGCTCTGGTTGGGGTAAGTGTCTTTGGTGTTGAACATGCGGATGCGGGTATGGGTAGGCATCGACTTGCTTCCTGTATGCGGAGTGGTTGAGGAGGCCCCGCTGGGCCTCGGTCAGCGAGCTGGGTAGGGTGCTCAGTCAGCGTGCTGCCGCGCGGCGCTATCGCGATAGGCCAGGTAGGTGCGCTGGGTGGCGATATGCCCGGCGACGTGTTTGGCGTCGTGCCAGACGCCCCAGATAAAGCTCGAACCACGACGTGACAGCCACGGCAGGCCGAGGAAGTAGATGCCCGGCTCGCTGGAGACACCGCGCTGATGCTGCGGCTTGCCCTTGGCGTCGAAGGCGTTTACCTGCAGCCAGCTGAAGTCCACGGCATAGCCGGTGGCCCAGATGATCGATGTGACGCCGGCCTTGGCCAGGTCCAGTTCGAGCAGCGGCTTGGTCACGCAGTCCGGGTCCGGGAACAGGCTGCGGGCTTCCGGCTCTTCCGGCAGGTCGAGACCGTTGCGGACGATATAGGCGTCGGCTGCATCCAGTAGCGCCAGGTAGTTCTCATCGCCGCGCGCCAGGTTGTCGGCCAGGTCCTGTTGGAAGGTCACCACGCCGTTATCGAAGGCTTGAGTCAGCCCCACTAGCGTCATGCCCTGATGAGCCAGGCCGCGAAAGTCCACGGTATGGCCGCCACGGGCACCGCTGACGGCGATGGTCACGTGTTCCTTGCCCGGCTGGGCGGCTTCCGCATCCCATTCGCCGAGCACGCCCAACCACCAGCAGAAGTCGCGATTGCGGTAGCTGCGCGGCGGACGATCATGCGGGCCGACCGAGAGGTAAACTTTGCGCCCGGCGCGCTGCAGCTCATCGGCGATCTGCACGCCTGACGAGCCGGCACCGACCACGAGCACGGCACCGTCTGGCAGCTGCTGCGGGTTGAAGTACTGCGCGGAGTGGATCTGCGTCAATTGTTCGTTCTTGGGCGCAATTGGCGGAATCACTGGACGCTGGAACGGCCCGGTGGCGCAGACCACACGATTGGCCTGAATCACGCCAGCGGAGGTTTCGATGGTGAAGCCTGGACGGTCGCTGTTGCGCACCACCTTCTTCACTTCCACGCCAGTGTGAATCGGCGCGTCGAACTTCTTGGCGTAGGCCTCGAAGTAGGCGGCCATGCGCTCTTTCGGCGCGAAGGCATCGGCATCGAGATCGTCGAATTCCAGCCCCGGAAAGCGGTCGTGCCAGGCCGGGCCGTTGGCCACCAGCGAATCCCAGCGGCCGGTGCGCCAGGCTTCGGCGATGCGATTTCGCTCCAGCACCAGGTGCGGCACGCCGAGCTTGCTCAGGTGCTCGCTGATGGCCACACCGGCCTGACCGGCACCGACGACCAGCGTGTCGATTTCTGTTCCTTTAAGGTTCACGCCGGTGTGCATGTGCAAGGCGCATTGATTCAGGTCGGTCATGGCAGGGTCCTCTGATTCCGATCGTTGTTGTTCTATTACGGCTGACTGTGGGGCTTGGCCGCATTCTGTTCGGAGCCGAGGAATGGCGAAATTATGATTTTTGTAGTCGCTGGCAAGGTAAAAGCGTGCCCACCCGTCAAGCGCCGGGGCGGCTTGGCAGAGAGGGCTTGGGCTATAGGTTTTTTAGCGCCAGAGGCGACAAATTAGATGGTGTAGTGAGCAGCCAACGCACTTGCAACCCAGGTCAGGTTTGCCTGTTGCGCAGCGGGGGGGATGGCGGATTAGCGTTGCACTGATCCGTTAGGGCGCTAGTCGCCCTTGATCTCTTTCAGATGCTTGTACACCGTCGCGCGTCCCATGCTCAGAACATTCGCCACGTAGTTGGCGGCGCTTTTGCCTTTGAAGGCGCCTTCGGCGTGTAGGGCTTCGACCAGTTCGCGTTTGTGGTCGCGGGTCAGCAGGTTGAGGCCGAGCTGGCGTTGGCGCAGCCAGCTGTGCAGGAAGGTGTTGATGCGCTCCTGCCAGTCGTCGCGGAACAGTGCGTCGGGCTGCGGCACCAGCTTGCTGGAGGAGAGAAACAGGTCCAGTGCCTGCTTGGCGGTTTCGAACAGCGAGATATTCAGGTTGATGCACAGCACGGCGATGGGCGTGCCAGCGGCGTCGCGCAGCACGCTGCTGACCGAGCGAATCTTCTGGCCATCCCAGTTGAGCTTTTCGTAGGGGCCGATGCTGCGTTCGTCGACTTCGCCACTGAGCATGTCCTCTAACGCTGCGTCATCGCCGATCACGCGTTTGGAGATGTTGTTGGCGATGTAGTCGACCTTCTGCGTGCGCAGGTCGTGCAGCACCACTTCGGCGTGGGGGAAGAACAGCGTGGCGATGGCGTCGGCGATGGTGCGGTAGTTGTCCAGCTCGGGGGCGGGGCGGGGCGGCGTCATGCGGCTAACTCTTCGGGCTTGGGAGGCGTTGCGAGTGTGCCGCAAAGCGCCCGAGGCGTCATCCTCGGGCGCTGCGACTGATTATTTGAGCAGGCGTGCAGGCGATAGCATGGCTTCCGTCAGGCCAAATTGGCGCAGCTGTTCGGGCAGTGGTTCACCACGGACCAGGGCGGCGCAGGCCATGCCCATGGCGGCGGAGGTCTGGATGCCGTAACCGCCTTGCCCGGCGACCCAGAAGAAACCCGCCACCTGCGGGTCGAAGCCGCCGACCAAATCACCATCGGCAACAAAGGAGCGCAGACCGGCCCAAGTATGCGCGGGGCGGCGAATACTCAGGCTGGTGTGTTCTTCGATCTGATAGATGCCGAGGGCGATATCCAGCTCTTCCGGCTGTACATCGTGGGGCTCGACCGGGTCGGCGTTGGCGGGCGAGCCGAGCAGCAGGCCGGCATCGGGTTTGAAATAGAAGGATTCATCCAGGCT
>JBIHZW010000155.1:0-8400 GCA_044240245.1 Pseudomonas sp.
ACCCTGGCGATCAATGACGTGTACTTCGACCATATCAACGTGCCCCTCAACGCCCTGGGGCGTAAGGACATCCGCAATATTTCCGCCGGCGATGGCTCGGCCAAGGCGCTGGGGCGTATCCACTCGGGGTTGTCCCAGCAGGTCGCGACCGTCGCCGAGCCGCTGGGTATGCAGGGTTGGCAACTGGTGGATGAGTTGAACCGTGCGTTTGCCGGCCAGCCGCCGAGCCTGTTTGTCACGCCGCCTCTGCTGATCACCACGCAGGTGCTGCAGGAGTCGGACGACCTCAGCATTGAACTGGATTTCAGCCATGAAGATGCCTATCTGCGGCTGTGGCGGCAGATGGACTGAAGCATTTGCCGGGCGAGTTAAAGTCGGCAGCCGGGGCGGCCGATAGTTGTTATACGTCGGCGAGCAATTGAGTTTGTATACAAAATTGTATTCAATCGCTGTTTTCAAATAATAATTAGAAGGTAACCTCCATGGGCTTGTGGAAACGCAGCATTCAGTGGCAGCTGATTCTCAGCATGGGCGCAGCCCTGCTCGCCAGTATTCTGATCGTGGTGGGCGTCTACTCGGCGGTGGTCAATCGCCTGACCGAACGCTTTCTGGTTGAAGAGGCTTTGCCGGCCAGGGCGTTGGCGATTAGCAACGACCTGGAGCGGGTGCTGACCGCACCGATCACCGCCAACGCCGGGATTGCCGCCAATACCTTTATTCAGGACTGGCTGGCCGCTGGCGAAGATGAAGGCCAGCGCGACGCCGTGGCGCGTTACCTGGAAGGCGTGCGTGCGCAGCAGAACGCCATGACCACCTCGATTGCCGTGCTGGAAAGCGGCAACTACTTCACCGGCGAGGGCCTGGCGCGGGTGATCAGCCGTGATCAGCCGGAAAACCAGTGGTTCTACAAGCTGGTCGACAGCAGCCGCGACCAGGTGCTGGAAATCGATATCGACAAGGGCACGCGCCTGCCGACCCTGTTTATCAATCAGCGGATCAAGCAGGGCAGCAAAACCCTGGGCGTTTCCGGCCTGGGTTTCAGCCTGAAAGCCATGTCGGAAATGATCCACGATTTTCGCTTTGGCGAGCGCGGTCAGGTGTTTCTGATCGATGCCCAGGGCGATATCAAGGTGCACCCGCAAGCCGAGCTGAGCGGCAGTGGCCGCCTCACTGAGTTGTTTGGCAAGGCGCCGGCCGATCAGCTGCTGAGCAGCGGCGGCAAGGCGGTGCGCTTCGAGCGTGACGGTGAAACCTACCTGGCGGTGGCGCAGAAGCTGAGCAGCCTGGACTGGCTGCTGGTCAGCGAGGTGCCGGAAGCGGAAATCTACGCCGAAGCGCGCCAGGCGCTGTTTATGACCAGCGCCATCGGCCTTGGTGTGGCTTTGTTATTCCTCGGCCTGGTGGTGGTGCTGTCGCGCGGTCTGGTGCGGCCGATCCGTCAGGTAACCGCCGCGCTGGTGGAAATTGGCGGTGGCGGTGGCGATCTGACGCGTCGTCTGGATGAGTCGCGCGCGGATGAGCTGGGCGATCTGGCGCGCGGCTTCAACCGCTTTATTGGCGGCCAGCGCAGCCTGATCAGCGATGTGCTGGCGACCAGCGAGCGCCTGCGCGCCTCGGTCAGCCAGGTGGCGCAGGTGGTAGACAACACCGCCGGGCGTTCCAGCCAGCAACAGGAAATGACCGATATGGTCGCTACCGCCGTGCATGAGATGGGCCTGACCGTGCAGGAAATTGCGCGTAACGCCAGCAGCGCGGCGCAGTCATCGCAAAGCGCACGGGACGAGGCGCAAGGCGCGCGCAATGAGGTGCGCCAATCCATCGGGCATATCGAGAGCATGTCTACAGATATTGGTAATGCCGCAGCAGCAGTTAGTGAGCTGGCCGAGCAGGTGGCATCAATTGACCAGGTGCTGGCGGTGATCCGCGGTATCTCCGAGCAGACCAATCTGTTGGCGCTTAACGCGGCCATCGAAGCGGCGCGCGCTGGTGAGATGGGCCGTGGCTTTGCCGTGGTGGCTGATGAGGTGCGCACTCTGGCCAGCCGCACGCAGAGCTCTACCGATGAAATCCAGCAGATGATCCAGCGCCTCAAGCAGGGCGCGGAAACTGCTGTGAGCTCCATGCATGCCGGGCAACGTGCCACGGGTACTGGCGTCGAGGCCAGTCAGCGTACGGGGCAGTCGCTTAGCGCGATTACTGAGCAGATTGAACGCATCAGTGACATGAATACCCAGGTGGCCACCGCCACCGAGGAGCAGTCGTCGGTGACCGAAGAGATCAACCGCAACGTGCAGGGCATTGCCGACTTGGCGCATGCCACCGCCGGTGAGGTGCAGGTGTGTAAAGAGGACTGCCAGACCCTGCGCGGCCTGGCCGATGATCTGGCCAAACAGATGGGCAGCTTCCGCCTTTAGGTGTTATCCGGCGGCACGTTTGTGCCGCCGTATTCAGGCCAGTTCCAGGCGATTGCGCCCGGCCGCCTTGGCCTGATACAGCGCATCGTCGACCCGCTTGAAGAACGCTTCGGCACTGCCGTCGCGCAGCATGTCATAGCAACCCACACCCAGGCTGGCGGTCAGCGGCAGGATTGCCCCTGGCACTTTGAAGCCCTCAAGTTCCAGCTCCAGACGAAACTGCTCGGCCAGCAGGCGCGCCTGATCCAGCGGGGTATTGGGCATCAGAATGCCGAACTCCTCACCACCCAGACGCAGCAGGGCGTCGCTGTCGCGGCGGAAGTTCTGCCGCATGCGTTCGGCAAAGTCGCTCAGGCAGCTATCGCCACAGGCATGCCCGTACTCGTCGTTGATCCGCTTGAAGAAGTCGATATCCAGCAGTACCAGCGACAGCGGCTGGCTCTCGCGTTGGGCGTTGGCCACCATTACCGGGAACAAACTGTTGAACTGATAGCGGTTGCCCAGCTGGGTCAGGCTGTCAGTGCGGCTAAGGTGTTCGAGGCGCTCCTGCTGGTCGAGCAGCTGCAGCTCCAGGGCCAGGGTGTTGTGGTACTCGCGATTGCTGCGGCTCAGCACCAGCAGCAGGTAGCTCAAGTAGAAACTCAGGGTGATGAGGATGGCGTACTGTTCGCGCCATGCCAGTGCCAGGGTCAGCAGACCCGGCAGATAAATCAGCAACAATGCGACCATCGCGCGCTTCCTGCGCATGGCGAAATTGAACGCCAGTGCGGTGCTGAAGGCGATGGTGCTGAGGGTGGCGATAATCACCGAGCTGCTGAACAGCGGGTTTTGCTGCGCCACTGCGTGGGCCAGCCCCCAGCTCAGCGCGGTGATCAGAATCAGACTCCAGTGCAGGTTGAGCCAGCGTTTCAGCGACTCGTTGGTCTGCTCCTGCGGCAGACGGTGCAGCACGCGCAAGGCCAGCAGCAGGGCAAACATGCCAATGCCGACAACCCCTGGCAGCACCAGTGCGCCGGGGGCATCGCTGAAGATCCAGGTAAGCAGCCACGCCAGCAGGTAATAAATGCCGCCGAGCGGTGAGCGGATGCGCGTGTCCTGCGCTTCGCGCCAGAGGGCGAAGGCGTGTGGCTGGCGGGGGACTTGGGCTTCAGTCATGGCCTGTGATCACAAAAATAATGACTAATCGCAGCATAACCCTTTGCTTTTGAAAAAGCTGTCAGATTGCTATCGCGCGAGCTGTGGTGGGGTTTTGGCGAAGATTGGCGCTGCAAAGCGAGGTGGCTGTTCGTCGCGTCAGTCCATATCAGGGCGTGGGTGGGCTAAAACCAAATAGCGGGCCTGCAGTTTCTGCGGCTCTTGGTTGCGGTATTGCCAGGTGTGCGAGGTGGCGATGTTGAGTGGGCGCAGTCTATGGGTGCTGCTGTGCATGTTGTTGGCCTTGAATAGCCAGGCGGCGACCTTTCCCGAGCGGCCGCTGACCATGGTGATCGGCTACGCCGCCGGTGGCAGCACCGATATCCAGGGGCGGGTGCTGGCCGAGGTGTTGGCGGAGCAACTCGGTCAGCCGGTCAAGGTGAGCAATATTCCTGGCGCGGGTGGTGCGGTGGCCGCGGCCATGCTCGCCAGTAGCACTGAGCAGGGCTACGTCTTTCAGTACGGTATTTCCTCGACCATCAGTATTTCGCCATTGCTGGCGCCTGCGTCCTACGACCTCGACAGCTTTACCTATGTGGCCGGCCTGTCGCTGGATCAGTCGGCCTATGTCACGGGCGGGCAGAGCGGCTTCAAGGACTGGCCGAGCCTGCTCCAGCACCTGCGCGACAATCCCGGTCAGGTGTATGTCACACAAACTGCCGAGGACCGCTTGCTGACGCGCGCCATCGCCAAGCGCGAAGGTTTGCAGCTGCGCATCGTGCCTACCTCGGGCGGCGCGGGCATGGCCCCGCTGGTGATTTCCGGTGAGGTGTTCTTTGCCTACAGCGGCGGCACCCATACCGGTTACACCGATTCTGGGCAGATGCGCGTGCTGGCCAGCCTGGCTGAGGAGCGTCTGCTGGGTTACCCCGATGCGCCAACCCTGCGTGAGCTGGGCTATGACCTGGCCTTGCACGCCGTGCGTATTGTCACTGTGCCGGTCGACACACCGGCGGAACAGGTGCGCATTCTGGCTGATGCCTTAGCGGCGGCGGTGCGTGACCCGCGTTTTATCGAGGTGACCGAAACGCGCATCCGCCAGCCCATCCGCTTTATGCCGGGGAACGAGATCAAAACCATGCTTAACCAGCAGGTGCAGGATTATCGGCAATTGATCGAGGAAGTTGGCGTGCAATAAGCGCCTGACTGAGCGGCGCGCAAGTTGCATCGCCAGATGTGCGGGTCGTACTCAGGTGATTCTGCTGGTGCTTGGCAGGTGTAAGGGCTGCAGGATGCGCCAAAAAGGTGCTTGCCGTTTACTCGGCCGGGTTTGCAGTGCGTGATCGTTGTATGAGGTGGACCATGGCATTACTGCGTTTTCTACTGTTGGGCTGCTGCCTGAGTTTTTTACCGTGGCAGGTTCAGGCGGCATCCTTCCCTGAGCGACCGCTGACCATGATCATCGGTTATGCCGCAGGCGGCAGCACCGATTTGCAGGGCCGCGTGCTGGCCACGCTGCTGGAAGAGCAGCTGGGGCAGAAGGTCACGGTCAGCAATATCCCCGGTGCCGGCGGCGCGGCCTCCGCGTCGATGCTGGCCAGTAGTATCGAGCAGGGTTATGTATTCCAGTTTGGCGGCTCGTCGGTGGTCAGCATTGCGCCGCTGCTGTCGCCAGCATCCTATGGTCCCGACAGTTTTACCTATGTGGCTGGGCTGTCGCTGGAGCAGCCGGCCTTTGTCACCGGTGCCACCCATGGCATTCAGGATTGGCCCGGCCTGCTGGCCTATCTGCGCGCTACGCCGGGGCAGATCTATGTCAGCCAGGCAGCGGAGGACCGTCTGATTATCCGCGCCCTGGCCAAACGTGAAGGGCTGGAGCTGCGCACCGTGCCCACCTCGGGCGGCGCGGGCATGGCTCCTTTGGTGATCTCGGGCGATGCGGTGTTTGCCTACAGCGGCGGCACCCATACCGGCTACACCGAAACCGGCGAAATGCGCGTGCTGGCCAGTCTGGCCGATACCCGTCTGCTGGGTTATCCCGATGCGCCGACCCTGCGTGAGTTGGGCTATGACCTGGGCCTGCATACCATGCGCATCGTCATGGTGCCGGCCAATACTCCGGCCGAGCAGGTCGAAATCCTGGCCGATGCCCTGGCGGTCGCGGCCAAGGACCCGCGCTTTATCGAGGTGACCGAGCAGCGCATTCGCCAGCCGGTGCTGTTTATGCGCGGCGATGAGATCAAGCCTATGCTGGTTAGGCAGATGCAAGAGTACCGAACACTGATTGATGACATCGGATTGCAGTAGGCACCGACAGGGATTAGCTGACTGTGTTGTGACCCTGAGGCGCGAAGGCCGATGAGCAGTAGCAAGAATCACATGCCGAAAGCGGCGCGTTGGGAGCTGAAGTTCTCGACGCGGATTGCTTTGCTATTTGGCATGCTCGGCATGGTGGCGATCACGGTGGTGATGGTTTATGCGCTGCGCACGGCCGAGGCCAACCTGCAAAGTGAAATCCGCAACAGCCTGGCGCAATACCAGCGCACCACCGAAAGCCTGATCAATAACCGCTTGCAACTGCTTGAGGTGTATCTGCACAGCGCCTCGGCGCGGCGCACCGTCAGCGCTTTGTCGGAACAGGTCATGCCGGTTGAGGAAATCGCCGCGGATGTGGCTTTCATGTTCCAGGACGCCAATATTGATGCGCGCCTGGAGGTGTTCTTCCTGCTGGATCCGGCTGGCAAGCTGGTGATGGATGCCGGCCTGCCGCTGCATGACATCAAGCCGCTGGTGGCGTCGTTGCGCTCGCCGATTCATTACGCCCACGGCTGGACGCTGGTGCAGGCGGGTGCGCAGAGCGCCTTGATCAAGGCTACGCCGATCTTTGATCCTGCCACCGTGCAGTTGCGCGGCTATCTGTTCGTCGGCCTGGCCCTGGGGCAGAACCGCACGTTTATTCGCGAGCTGAGTGCCAGTACCAAGCTCGACCTGCTGGTGCTCGGGCATGCCCAGCAGCCGCTGGTCTGGCAGGGCGACAGTGAGCTTGGGCTTAAAGGTGATGCGGCGTTGGATAGCCTGGAGCGCGATGGCCAGGGGCTTTACCTGCAGCGCTTCCCGATCAGCCTGGCAGGCGTTGAAGAACCGTTCTGGTTGGTGCTGGGGGTTTCCGACAGCCGCTTTGCCTCGATCTACGACAGTTACCTGCAGTCGTTTCTGATCCTCAGTGGCGGTTTTCTGCTGTTGCTGGCCGCGGCAGCCTGGCTGCTGCGTATCAGCCATGATCGGGCGATCAATCAGCTGCTTAGCTTTATCGAGGCCACCCAGGCCGGTGGCAGGGGGCTGCGCTTTCAGCCGACCGGCATCTATGAATACAACCGCGTTGGCGTGGCGATGCAGCACATGGTCGCGGACCTGCATATTGCTGCCACGGTGTTCGAGTCGGCTGAAGGCATGGTGGTTACCGACGCTCAGCATGTGGTGCTGCGCGCCAACCCGGCGTTCACCCGCATGACCGGCTACAGCGAGAGTGAGGTGGTCGGCAGTACCCTGGATTACATGCTGGCCCAGGGCAGTTTCGATATCGTCCGCGATGCCATGCTTGCGGCCCTGGCTCATCAGGGCGCCTGGCAAGGGGAAATGCCCGGGCGGCGCAAGAACGGTCAGGAATACCCGCAATGGGTGAGCATTGCCGCAGTGCGCGGTGGCGTCGATGGACGGTTGATCAACTACGTGATCACCCTGACCGATACCACCCAGCGCAAGGCAGCCGAGCAGCGCATCGAACAGCTGGCCTATTACGACCCGCTGACCCATCTGCCCAATCGCCGTTTGCAACGCGAGCGTCTGGAGTGCGCCTTGCTGGCCAGCCAGGACAGCGAGCAGCGCGGGGCGGTGCTGTTTATCGACCTGGATGACTTCAAGACGCTCAACGATGCCCGTGGCCATGATATCGGCGACCAGCTGTTGCAGCAGGTCGCCGAGCGCCTGACCAGTTGTGTGCGGCAAAGTGACAGCGTGGCGCGCATCGGTGGTGATGAATTTGTCATCCTGCTGGAAAACCTCGGGCAGGAACCGGTCAATGCGGCCCAGCAAGCCGAGGCGATTGCCAGCAAGATTCTCCTGGCCCTGCGTCAGCCCTTCCGCATGGGCGAGATCGAACACTTCAGCACCCTGAGCGTCGGCATCGCCATGTTCAACGGCACCGGTGAGCCGCTGGACGATCTGATGAAACAGGCAGACCTGGCCATGTACCAGGCCAAGGCGCTGGGGCGCAACACCTGTTGTTTCTTCGAGCCGCAGATGCAGCAGCGGGTGCTGCAGCGCGCCAGCCTGGAAAGCGACCTGCGCCAGGGCCTGCTGAAAAGCGAGTTCGTGCTCTATTACCAGGCGCAGATTGATCAGCGTGACGGGCTGCAGGGCGCAGAAGTGCTGTTGCGTTGGCAGCACCCGGAACGCGGCCTGCTGGCACCGGGGGAAATTATTCCAGTCGCCGAGGGCAGCGGGCTGATCCTGCCATTGGGCGAGTGGGTGCTGGAAACCGCCTGCGCCACCCTGGCGCAATGGGGGCGGCGGGCGCAAACCCGGCACCTCAGCCTGTCGGTCAACGTCAGCGCGAAGCAGTTGCAGCAGGCCGATTTTGTCGAGCAGGTGCTGCATATCGTGCAGCGCAGCGGCTGCGACCCGAGCCGGCTGAAACTGGAAATTACCGAGAGCATGGTGCTTGATGGCCGCGCGGCAGTGATCGCCAAGATGGCCCGACTCAAGGCCCACGGCGTGCGCTTTTCCCTGGACGACTTCGGCACCGGCTACTCGTCGCTGTCCTACCTCAAGACCCTGCCGCTGGATCAGCTGA
>JBIHZW010000013.1:0-25159 GCA_044240245.1 Pseudomonas sp.
CAGGAACAGCTACGTCAGCTGCGTAAGCTGGGCGTGAAGATCGCCATAGATGACTTCGGCACCGGTTACTCGTCGCTGGCTTATCTGCGCCATTTCGAGCTGGATACGCTGAAGATCGACCGGCTGTTTATCTCCAATATGCTCGACTCGCCGCGCGACGCCGCCGTAGTCAGTACCATCATCGACCTGGGTCGTAACCTGGGGCTGGAAGTGATCGCCGAGGGCGTGGAAACCATGGCCCAGCGCGATTGGTTGGCCGCCCACAACTGCGCGATCATGCAGGGCTTTCTGGTCGCGCCAGGGCTGAGCGCCGAGCAGATCAAAACCTTTCCCGCGCAGCTGGATTGGCACAACCTGCCACTACGCAATGAAAAGCCCGCTGATTAAGCGGGCTTGAGGCTGCTGTGGTAGCGGTTTAGCGCGCGGGATAGCGCTGCTTTAGCTCTTCGAGCTGCGCATCCTTATCCAGCCACAGCTGGTTGACCCACTGTTGGAACTGCAGGCGGTAGGCTTCGTCCTGATCGTAGTTGCCGCCAATAAATTCCTCGGGAATCTGCAGCTGATCGAAACGCACCACCACCTGGTCAATCCGCCCGCACAGCAGGTCCCAGAATCCTGGGGTGCCCTGCGGGTAATGAATGGTGACGTTGACCAGACTGTGCAGCTGTTCACCCATTGCATCCAGTACAAAGGCAATACCGCCGGCCTTGGGCTTGAGCAGGTGCTTGAATGGTGACTGCTGCTGCGCGTGCTTGGCGGGCGACAGGCGCGTGCCTTCGAGGAAGTTGAACACCGACACCGGATTGGTCTTGTAGCGCTCGCAGGCCTTGCGGGTGGTGGCCAGGTCCTGACCGCGTTTTTCCGGGTGCTTGGCCAGGTATTCCTTGCTGAAGCGCTTCATGAATGGGAATTCCAGCGCCCACCAGCACAGGCCAATCACCGGTACCCAGATCAGCTCCTGCTTGAGGAAGAACTTGAGAAATGGGATACGCCGGTTGAGCTGGTATTGCAGTACCAGGATATCGACCCAGCTTTGGTGGTTACTGGTCACCATGTAGGAGTGCTGCATGTCGAAACCCTTGAGTCCTTCGACATTCCACTCGGTCTTGCCTACCAAATGCATCCAGAATTTGTTGACGGAAATCCAGAACTCGGCAGTCGCATGCATGGCCGCGCGCAGCGCGCGCTGCACCTTCGGAATGGGCAGCAGAAATTTCAGCAGGGCTCCGATAAATAGCGGCCAGCAGCAGATAAGGGTGTTGAGGGCGAGCAGCATACCTGCAATCAAACCACGTAATGGAGCAGGCAAAAAATGCAGCATGGGGACAGGTGCCTCCAAGAAAGGGGCTTATGCCCCGACTTATCTATGCCTGTGGTTTTCCACCACAGATCGGTCGGCGCACAGGTTAACGCCTGTGTACCGAACTGCAAGCCTTTCGAAACGCTGGTGATCGCTGCGGTTCGCGGATTTTTAGCGCTTTTGCTTGGCCAGGGCTGCCGCTGAGCAGCCCTGGCTATGCGTTACTGCGGCAGGTTGGCAGCCTGAATCGCGGTCAGGGCAATGGTGAAGACGATATCGTCGACCAGTGCACCGCGTGACAGGTCATTCACCGGCTTGCGCAGGCCCTGCAGCATTGGTCCGACGCTGACGCAATCAGCGCTGCGTTGTACCGCCTTGTAGGTGGTGTTGCCGGTGTTCAGGTCGGGGAAGATAAACACCGTGGCGCGACCGGCTACCGGACTGCCAGGGGCCTTCTGCCGGCCGACGCTTTCAATCGCCGCCGCGTCATATTGCAGCGGGCCGTCGAGCAGCAGGTCGGGATTGCTGGCCTTGGCCAGGCGGGTAGCCTCGCGGACTTTCTCGACCTCTTCACCGCTGCCGGAATCACCGGTGGAGTAGCTGAGCATCGCCACCCGCGGAATGATGCCAAAGGCGCTGGCCGAGGCCGCGCTTTGCAGGGCGATTTCAGCCAGCTCCACCGCTGTCGGGTCGGGGTTTACCGCGCAGTCACCGTAGACCAGCACCTGGTCGGGCAGCAGCATAAAGAACACCGACGACACCAGCTTGTAGCCGGGCGCGGTTTTGATCAGCTGCAGCGCCGGGCGGATGGTGTTGGCGGTAGTGTTGATCGCCCCGGACACCAGGCCGTCGACCTCATCCAGAGCCAGCATCATGGTGCCTAGCACCACGGTGTCTTCCAGTTGCGCGGCGGCCATTGGCGCGTTCAGCCCCTTGCCCTTGCGCAGCTCGACCATGGGCTCGACATAGCGCTCGCGGATCAGGTCCGGGTCGAGAATTTCCAGCCCCTCCGGCAATTCGATGCCATGGGCACGAGCGACGGCGTGGACGTCTTCTGGCTTGGCCAGCAGCACGCAGCGGGCGATGCCGCGGGCCTGGCAGATGGCGGCGGCCTGTACGGTGCGTGGCTCGCTGCCTTCCGGCAGAACGATGCGCTTGTTCGCTGCTTTGGCGCGTTGCACCAGCTGGTAGCGGAACGCCGGCGGCGACATACGCAGCTCTCGCGGCGTGCCGCAGCGGGCGAATAGCCATTCGTGGTCGATATGACTGGCGACGAAGTCGGCGACTTTTTCCGCGCGCTCCTTGTCGTCGACCGGGATTTCCTTGTTCAGGCGGTTGAGGTTGGTCGCGGTGTCGTAAGAGCCGGTGCTTACCGTCATCACCGGCAAGCCGCCTTGCAGCGCGCCACGGCACAGCTCCATGATCCGTGGGTCGGGGGCAAAGTCGCTGCACAGCAGCAGGCCGGCCAGCGGCATGCCGTTCATGGCAGCCAGGCTGGCGGCGAGGATGATGTCGTCGCGGTCCCCCGGCGTCACCACCAAGGTGCCGGGCTTGAGCAGTTGCACGGTGTTGGCCACCGCGCGGGCGCAGAGCACGATCTTCAGCATGCGCCGCTGCTCGTAATCACCGGCATTCAGCACCCGCGCGCCGAGCAGGTCGGCGATGTCGCGGGTGCGCGGAGCGTTCAGTTCGTCCTGCCAGGGGATGCAGCCGAGCAGGCGGAAGTCATCGCCCTTGAGCAGTGGCGAGAGCTCTTTCAGGCGAGAGGCGAAGGCTTCGATGCCATCGTCACTGCGCACCTTGTTGAGGATCACCCCGAGCACTTTCTCGTCCTTCGGCCCGCCGAACAGCTGGGCCTGGATTTCCACCCGGTCGCTCAGTTCGCTGAGGCTTTCCTGCTCTGGCGCGGAGACCAGAATCACCTCGGCATCCACACTCTTGGCCAGGTGGAAATTGACCCGCGCGGCATAGCTGGCCTGGCGCGTCGGCACCATGCCTTCGACGATCACCACGTCTTTGCCTGCAGCGGCTTGCTGATAGAGGCTGATGATTTCCTCCAGCAGCTCATCCAGCTGGCCGTCGCCGAGCATGCGCTCGACATGCGCCAGGGCCAGCGGCTTTGGCGAGTGCAGGCCATGGGTGCGGGCGATCAGCTCGCTGGAACGCTCCGGGCCCATGTCGCCCTGGTGCGGTTGGGCGATGGGTTTGAAGAAGCCGACCTTGAGGCCGGACCGCTCCAGGGCTCCGACCAGGCCCAGGCTGATCGAGGTAAGGCCGACACCAAAACCGGTGGGGGCAATAAAGAAAGTGTGCATTCGCGCTCCGTAGTAGTCAGGTGACGATTAGGCTTCGAGTAGCGCCAGGGTGTCGAGGGCAATCTGTCGTTCTTCATTGGTCGGTACGACCAGCACGCGCGGGTGCCCATCGGCCTGGATCGGCCCGGCTGAGCCGCGCACGGTGCGGGTGTTGGCCGGCTCGTCGAGGGCCAGGTTGAGCAATTTCAGGTGGGTGACGGTCTTGCTGCGAATCAGCGCCGAGTTCTCGCCGATGCCGCCGGTGAAGATCAGCCCGTCGAGTTGCGGCAGGGCGCAGCTCATGGCCGCCAGGGATTTGGCCAGGCGATAGCAGAACACCTCGATGGCCAGGGTGGCGCCGGCATGGCCCTGTTCGCGGGCCTGCTCCAGGGTGCGCATGTCGTTGGACAGACCGGACAGGCCCTGCAGACCGCTGTCTTTATTCAGCATGGCTTCGATTTGCTCCAGGCTCCAGCCCAGGGTGCGCGCCAGGTGGCTGTGCAGGTTGGGGTCGACATCACCGCTGCGGGTGCCCATCACCACACCTTCTAGGGGCGTCAGGCCCATGCTGGTGTCGCGGCTCTGGCCATCGACGATGGCGCAGGTCGAACAGCCGTTGCCCAGGTGCGCCACCAGCCAGCTGCTGGCATTGACCGGCAGCCCGGCCATTTCTGCGGCGCGCTGGCTGACAAAACGGTGGCTGGTGCCGTGGAAGCCATAACGGCGCACGCCATGTTCACGGTACAGGTGCTCGGGCAGGGCGTAGCGGTAGGCGTGTTCGGGCAAAGTCTGGTGAAACGCGGTGTCGAATACGGCAACCTGAGTCAGATCGGGGAACAGCTTGATCGCCGCTTCGATACCCAGCAGGTTGGCCGGGTTATGCAGCGGAGCCAGCGGCGCGGTGGCGCGAATTGCGGCGAGGCTTAGCGCATCCAGACGGCAGGCCGCGGTGAAGTGCTCACCGCCATGCACCACACGGTGGCCAATACCGTGCAACTGCCCGCCAGCCGCTGCCTGTACCAGGGGCAACACTTGGGCGAGGGCGGCGCGGTGATCGGCATGGGGTAGAATCAGGCTGTCTTTGCTGTCGCCCTGTTGCCAGTGAACTTGCGCATCCGGGCTGCCCAGGCGCTCGGCCAGGCCGCTGAGGATAAAAGCGTCTTGGTCTTCGTTGATCAGGGCAAATTTGATCGATGAACTGCCGCAGTTGATCACCAGAATATTGCGTGCGGGCATTTACCGCTCCTTGTTCAAATCTTGGTTCGGGCGTTCTGTCGTCGCCTCGCTTGCGCCATTTTCAGCCGCGCACCAGCCGCACAGGAATGGTTCGCCAACGTGCGCCTGGCGTTGCTGAGCATCCAGCACCCAGGCGCGATTCTGCCAGGGCGGCTGGTGGCGCAGGTGCTGAGTATGGCCGCAGGACAATACTGCCACCCAATGGCCGTGCTCATCCTGACGGAAATCAAGCACGCACACTGAGGCCGCGCTTGGCCGTCCGTCTGTGTCCGGTTCGCTTTCGCGCGTGCCCTTGGGTAAACTTGCCCGCTCTTTATTTCCAAGCAAAAGGTCTCGCCCCATGCTGATCGCCGCCAATAAGGCCGTCTCCATCGACTATACCCTGACTAACGATGCCGGTGAGGTGATCGACAGTTCCGCAGGCGGCGCGCCGCTGGCTTATCTGCACGGTGCCGGCAACATCATTGGCGGCCTGGAAAAAGCCCTGCTGGGCAAGCAAGCCGGCGACGAGCTGGAAGTTGCAGTCGAGCCGGAAGACGCTTACGGCGAATACAGCGCCGAGCTGGTAGCCACCCTCAATCGTTCGATGTTCGAAGGTGTTGATGAGCTGGAAATCGGCATGCAGTTCCACGCCTCCGGCCCGGACGGCGGCATGCAGATCGTCACCATCCGCGAACTGGAAGGCGACGACGTGATTGTTGACGGCAACCACCCACTGGCTGGCCAGCGCCTGCACTTCAAGGTCAAGGTCATCAGCGTGCGTGATGCCAGTGAAGAAGAAGTCGCTCATGGGCATATCCATGGCGAAGGTGGTCATCACCACTAAGGTTTAGCCTTATGTCATAGCCGCGAGTCGACTTATGGTCGTATCAACCGCTGGCTCGACTGCTAAGCTGCAACAGAAGAAAGGCGCCTTCAGATAGGCGCCTTTTTTGTCCGCTACGTGTAACCCGTGTGTTCTCAAGGAGTTAGCCATGAGTGCCTTTCACGACCTCAACCTGCGTGCACTGGATGGCCATGAGCTGCCGCTGGCACCCTTCAAGGGGCAGGTAGTGTTGGTGGTTAATGTGGCTTCCAAGTGTGGCCTGACGCCGCAGTACGCAGGCCTGGAAAAGCTGTATCAGCAGTACAAGAACCAGGGTTTCAGCGTGTTGGGCCTGCCGTGCAACCAGTTTGCCGAGCAGGAGCCTGACAGCGAGGAAGCTATTCGTGAGTTCTGCAGCCTCAATTACGGCGTGACCTTTCCCCTGGGCAGCAAGCTTGAGGTGAACGGGCCAGAGCGCCACCCGCTGTACCGTCTGCTGGCGGGTGAGGGTGCCGAGTTCCCGGGTGATATCACTTGGAATTTCGAGAAATTTCTTGTTGGTCACGACGGTCGCGTGCTGGCGCGCTTCTCGCCACGTACCACGCCGGATGATCCGAGCATCATTCAGGCTATCGAAAAGGCCCTGGGCTAAGGCCATTTGCGCCAAGGCTGCGGACTAAGCCGGTATACGGCTTGTTCGTGGCCGAGCATCGCGGCTTAATCGGGCAACCTGCCGAGGATGCCCCCGATGAGCCTGTTTCCCGCCGACACCGCCATTTCTCCCGCTACCCCCGCCGCGCTGCGTGAGCTGATCGAGAGTCGCCGCGCGGTACGTCGCTTTACTGCCGAAACGGTGCCCGATGAGGTGGTGCGTGATTGCCTGGAGCTGGCGGTGCTCGCACCCAACTCCTGCAACTTGCAGCCCTGGAGTTTTCAGGTGATTCGCGATCCGGCGTTGCTGGCCCGTTTGCACCCGGTGTGCATGAGTCAGAACGCCGCCAAGGCGCCGCTGATCATTGCCGTGCTGGCGCGTCCGGACACCTGGAAACAGGCCTGCCAGAACATCATCGACTACTGGCCGGAGCCGCAAGTGCCAGCGCGGATTCGCAGCTTCTACAACAAGACCGCACCCTTTCAGTACAACCAGGGACCATTCGGCCTGCTTGGTTTGTTTAAGCGTCAGCTGCTGCGCGTGGCGGCTTGGCGCAAGCCGCTGATGCGCGCGCCCAACAGCCAAGCGCAGATGCGCATCTGGGCGGTGAAATCCACGGCATTGGCGGCGCAGAACCTGATGCTGGCCTTCCAGAGCCATGGCTATGCCACCTGCCCGATGGAGGGTTTTGATGAGGTGCGTTTGCGCAAGACTCTTAGCATCCCGCGCCAGGCCTTGCCGATCATGCTGCTAGCGGTGGGCAAGCAGGATGAGAAGGGCGTGTACAACCCACGTCTGCGCTTTCCGCTGGAGCAACATGTCACATGGCTATAACGCTGGCTGGGCCAGCGAGGCGGTTACAGCACGCCGGCCTTTTTCCAGGCCAGATAACTGCTCACCAACTGCGGCCCCAATGCACTAGGCCGCGCATCCAGCACCGGCACCTTGTTGGCAATCAGGCGCTCGTGCAGGCCGGCGCGGGCATTCAGGTAGTCCAGGGTGCCGCAGTAATCCAGGGCGCTGGAGAGGTCCTGCACTGGGGTGTGGCGCAGGGTATCCAGCACTTCTTCACGCAAGCTAGCGACCAGCACGCGGTGTTGGCGGCCCAGGCGTTTGACCGCGCCGAGCAGTGCCTGATCGTCTTCATCACGGAGGTTGGTTACCAGCACCACCAGGGCGCGGCGGCGTTGGCGGCTGAGCAGGTTCTCCACTGCGGCGGTGAAGTCCGCCGGTTGCTGGGTGCTGCGCAGATCGTACAGGGCATTGAGCAGCACATTCAGCTGCGCCTGGCCTTTGACTGGGGCGAGGAAGCGGTTCTGCTCGCCGGCAAAGGTCGACAGGCCCACCGCATCACCCTGGCGCAGCGCCACGTAGCTGAGCAGCAGGCAGGCGTTGAGGGCATGATCGAAGTGCGACAGCTCGCCGTCCTGGCTGCGCATGCGCCGGCCACAGTCGAGGAGGAAGATGATCTGCTGATCGCGCTCATCCTGGTATTCGCGGGCAATCGGTGTGCGTTTGCGCGCGGTGGCCTTCCAGTCGATCTGTCGCAGGGTGTCGCCGTCGCGAAACTCGCGCAGCTGGTGGAACTCCTGACCGAGGCCGCGGCGCTGTTGCTGGCGCACGCCAAGCTGGCTAAGCCAGTCATCCACTGCCATCAACTGCGCGCCATATAGACGGGCGAAGTCCGGGTAAACACGGGTTTCTGCAGTTAGCGGCAAATACCGCCGGGCGCGCCACAGGCCCATGGGGCTGGGCAGGCTGACTTCGCATTGGGGAAAGTGAAAGTGCCCACGCAGCAACGGGCGCACACGATAGCTGACCTGAGTCTGCTCGCCGGGATGCAGGTCAACCTTGAGCGGCAGGTGCTCGAAGGCCATATCACCAGGCAGATGGTCGAACACCTCCACCTGCAGCGCGCGGTTGTAACTGTGGTGCAGATTCAGCCGCACTTCGCTCCAGCGCCCCAGCGGCAGGTTGCCGGGCAACTGGCGTTCGATACGCGGCGACGGCACTTGGCGCAGCAGCAGGGCGTCGACTAGCGCCAGGCCAAGCAGCGCCAGCAGCAGACCCCAGTAAATTGGGGTAAAGCTGCGCGGCACGGCGATGGCCAGAGCACTGCAGATGCCCAGGGCAATGCCAAGTGCGAATAGGCCGGCCAGCAGCGTCAGCAGCGCGCGCGAGGGTTTCATGCTGTAGCGCCTTTCGATGCGGGCTTTTTCAATGTGGGGGTCATAGACGCGGTGCCGGAACCTGGTCAAGCAGTTGTTGCAGCACCTGATCCACCGACAGGCCTTCGATATCCAGCTCCGGCGACAGCCGCACGCGGTGGCGCAGTACGGCCAGGGCGCAACCCTTGATGTCATCCGGCAATACGAAATCACCGCCGCGCAGCAGGGCGCGTGCCCGGCCGCAACGTACCAGGGCAATCGAGGCGCGCGGCCCGGCACCGATAGCGAGGCCAGGCCAGGTACGGGTGGCGCGGGCAATGCGCACGGCGTAGTCGAGGACCTGCTCATCGATCGGCAGGTCGCTGGCAATCTTCTGCAGCGCCAGTACGTCGCGAGCCTGCAGCAGAGTGCGCAGCGGGGTTACTTCGAGCATGTCGGCTTTGCTTGAGCGCGCCACCTGGCGAACCATATTCAGCTCTTCGCTCTGCTCGGGGTAATCCATGCGCAGCTTGAGCATAAAGCGGTCGAGTTCGGCTTCCGGCAGCGGGTAGGTGCCTTCCTGCTCGATCGGGTTCTGCGTGGCCAGCACCATAAATGGCAGCGGCACATTCAGGGCGCGGCCTTCCAGGGTTACCTGACGTTCCTGCATGACTTCCAGCAACGCTGCTTGGGTCTTGGCCGGAGCGCGGTTGATTTCATCCGCCAGCAGCAGATTGGTGAACACCGGGCCTTTGCGCAGTTTGAACTGCTCGGTTTGCAGGTCGTACACGGCGTGGCCGGTGACGTCGCTGGGCATCAGGTCCGGGGTGAACTGGATGCGCGAGAACTCACCGCCAAAGCAGCGCGCCAGCGCGCGTACCAGCAGGGTCTTGCCCAGGCCGGGAACGCCTTCGACCAGCACATGGCCGCCGGCGATCAGAGCACTGAGCACGTCGTCGATCACCGTCGTCTGGCCGATCAGGGCTTTCTGCAATTCAGCGCGTAGCGCTTGAGCCAACTGGCTGGCGCGTTGACGCTGCGCATTTGGATTGGCCGCAGCGGCTGCCGGGGCAGCTGGGGCAGCTGGCGCTGGTGTCGCAGCCGGTACCTCGGTGACGGGCTCGGGGGTTACGGCAGCAGGTTCGATTGCGCTTTCCGGTTGTTCGGGTGTGTGCTCGCTCATAGGGCATTCCTGAGGGTTTGCAGGTTGGCGACCTGGCGGGTGAAGTCGGCGGCGGCCAGTCGCTGCTTGGGCAACGGCCGCATGGCTTGGCTGATAACGCTGGAAGGCTGGCGGGTCAGGCGGCTAAGCACCTGCCACTGCTCGGCCACCGCGAGGCGTTCGAAACCGGGGTGACGGTGGCGGGCGCGGCGCTGAATATCCTGTTGCAAGCCTTGCAACAGGCTGTGCTGGCCGTTGTGGCGCAGCAGGAAGTCGGCGCTGCCGCGCAGGTGCTCCTGCAGCTGCCGGCGATTGCGGCTGGCGGGTAACAGCAGCGGGCCCTGGCGCATGCCCAGGTGCCACAGGCCGAATGCCAGCAGCAGCGCCAGGGCGACCAATGCCTGGGGGAAGTGTTCGAGTAGCAGGCTGAACAGATCATCGCGGTCGGCGCGGTAGAGCAGGGTGACCTGGCTGTCCTGGGTCATGTACCAGAGCAGCCAGGCGTTGTCGTATTCGCCGATGCCCAGGTTCTGCCAGATCCAGCTATCGCTGACCACGCTGATCAAACCATCGCCATGGTAGAGCTGCAGCAGGTGAGTGGCTGCATCGCTGTTGGCCCAGGCGTGGGCACGGTTCTCTGCATCGTAGAGGTGGTAGTCGGTGTCGAAGTTGAAGTAGGCCGGCGCCTCTTCATTCTCCAGATAAAGCTGGGTCAGTTCCGGGTAGGCGTTGCCTTCGCCTGTAGCGGCCGGTGTTTCTTCATCTGGTATCGGCTCGGCTTGCTGCTCGGCATCGGTTTCGTCCTCGGTTGAGGCCTCTTCATCCGTCGCTTCGCTGGCGTCCTCATCGAGCTCTTCGCTCTCGTATTGCTGGATGCCCAGGCTGTCGAGCAGCAGGTCGCCGCTTTTGCCTTCTTCTTCATCCCACAGCCGTTCGGCGACAAACAGCAGGTGACCACCCTTGGCGGCCCAGGCCAGCAGGCGTTCGGCCTGCTTGGGCGTCATGCGGTTGCGATCACCGAGCAGCAGCAGGGTTTGCCCTGCGCTCGGCAGGTCCTTCATGACTTCCAGGCCATCGGCCCGTTGCACCTGCAGACCCTGCTTGCGCAGGAAGTGCTCGGCGGCCAGGTAAGGATTGGCCTGCGCTTCGGGATCGGGGCCGTGTTCAAGGGTTTCCTGATAGGGCGTGAGCTTGCCCAGCAGGTAGATGCCGAGCAAGCCGAGTACCAACAGCAGGCCTGCACCGAGGAAAAACTGGATGCGCCGGTTCATGCCTGCGCCCCTTGTTCGAACAGTCGCCGCCAGGCATTGCACAGGCCCTGCTTGAGCGCAGCTGGCGGTAGGCGATGGCCGTAAGCGAGGTTCTGCCAGTGGCGGGTCAAAGCATGGCTGAAGTGGCTGAGGTCTTTTTGTTGCAGGGCTTGCACCAGCTGCAGCACTTCGGCTTCGGTGTGCGAGCTTTTCAACGGCAGGCGCTGTTCATGCAACATGCGACTGAGCAGGGCGCGGTAGAGCAGGCCGAGGGCAGCACGCGGCTGCTCATCCCAGAGCCGTTCAACCTCGCCGGGAATATCCGCTGGCAGGCTTTGTGGCGCCACTTCCAGGCCGAATAGCTGTTCTGGCGGCTGATAGGTGCGCCCTTGCGGCAGACGCAGGCGCCCAGCAAAGGTGCTCAGCCAGTCGCGGTAGCGCCACAGCAGCCAGGCAATCAGGCTGAACAGCGCAGCCCACAGCAGCACTTCGAAGAACAGTGCCACAGCGTCGACGCTTTTCCACATTTCGGTGAGTTTGAAGAACTTCTCCAGTAGCTCGATCAGGGCCTTGGCGTCTTCTTCGCTGGGCTCCTTGGGTTCTTCGCCGAGGCGCCAACGGGTGACGGTTTCGCGGTGTTCAAAGGGCGGCTGATCGAGCAGCTGGCTGATGCTCTCCTGCGCTTCGAGGCTGGTCAGCGGTTGTTTGAGCAGGCGTTCGGCTTGCGGCCCAATGGGGTCTTCAATCGGCAGCGGGCAGCTGCTTGCGGATGCGGCGGCCATGGCGCTGCTCGGCACCTGCATTAACAGCACGCCGCAGCCCAGCAGCAGGGCATAGGCCACACCGGTCAGGCGTTGGCGCAAGCGGCGGAATACCAGCTCGATATCCCAGGCTTCCAGGGCGGTGCGGCGGTTCAGATAAAGGGTAAAACCGCAGGCTACGTAGATCGGTTCCCAGAGAATCAGCAGCAGGACATAAATCAGGTTGGACAGGTGCTCCAGCCACAGCCATTCGCCAGACGCGGCATTGACCAGGCTGTCCCAGGTCCAGTCCAGCTCCATTTGCGCCGGCAGCAGCATGTAGACGAAGCTGATGATGCCGAACCACAGCGCCATTTCCAGGTGTACGCCGACGATGGTGAGCCAGCTGGCGCCGCCGGCATCGCGCTGGCCGAGGACAATCAGACGCTGGCTGCGAGCCTTGCCGGACAGGCCTTCGAGCTGCTGCACGGGCAGGTCGAAGCTACGCGTGGGGCTCAGTCGGCGCCAGGTCAGGCTGGCCAGCAGTTGCGGTTTGAGCAGGCCGGGCAGGGCTTTCAGCGCTTGTTTGAGGCTGGGCGTGGAGCCAAACAGGGCGTGCGAGAGGATATATAGCGGCAGGCGCTCATAGGCCGGTTTCAGCCACCAGAAAATCAGCAGGGCGATGCTGGGGTAATCCCATAGCAGCAGGCACAGCAGGGCGAAGATCGGCACGGTTACCAGCGCCCAGCTGGCCATCAGCAGGCTGGCATGCTGTTTAGCCAGCAACACACCGAGGTCGACGGCCTCCCAGGCGCTGCGTGGGCGAATGGCGACGCTGGCATCAGTCAGACGCATGTGTACCTCGACCAGCCAGCAGCAGATAGGCCAGCACCAGCAGCCAGAGGCCAGCACCTACCCAGTATTTAACCAATGGGCTGGCCAGATCCATGGATGACCAGTAGGCCTCGATAAAGGCCGCCAACAGGAGAAACACGATCACCCCACCGATCAGCCGTACACTGCTGCCAGCGGCTACGCGCAGGGCTTCACCGCGTGGCAGGCGGCCGGGCACCAGCAGCGCCCAGCCGAGTTTCAGGCCCGCCGCGCCGGCCAGGGCAATGGCGGTCAGTTCGAACGCGCCGTGGCCGACGACGAATGACCAGAAGGTTTCGCCGTAGCCGATTTGCGTCAGATGGCCGGCCACTGCGCCGATCATCAGGCCGTTGAACAGCAGAAAGAACAGGCTGCCGAGGCCGAACAGCAGGCCGCTGGCAAAGGTCTGAAAGGCGATGCCGATGTTGTTCATGATGTAGTAGCCGAACATCATCCAGTCATCGCCGGAATCGCGTTCGCTAAAGCGGCCGATGCGCCTGGCGTCGGGGTCGTACATCTTTTCCATATTGGCGACCTGGTCGGGCGCCATCACCCCGTAGACCAGATCAGGGAAGTGATACACCAGGCTGCCCATCAGCAGCAGGCTGCCGAAGAACAGCAGGCTGGCGGCGGCGACAAAGCGCCATTCGGCCCGGACCAGGCGCGGGAACCCGGCGAGGATAAAGCCGAGTAATTGGCCGCCCAATGGGCTGCGGTGGCGATAGAACTGCTGATGGCCGCGCATGGCCAGCAGCTGCAATTGTTCGATCAGATGGCTGCTGTAGCCACGACTCTGGGCTAGGGCCAGGTGTTGGCACAGGCTGCGGTAGTCGGCGGCAAAGGCCTTGCACTGCTGGCTATCGGCCTTGCCGCGCTCAAGGGCTTCGAGCTGCGTGTTGAAGGCTTGCCAGTCGGCCTGGTGCTGCTTTTCAAACAGGCTCTGTTTCATGTCGACCCCAACAAACCACGGGCAATACCGTGGATCTGCTGTTCGGCCTGTTCAGTGGGCACCTGCAAAGGTTCGGCAAGGATGCTTGCCAGCTCCTGGCGCCGTGCGCTGGATAGACTCTGGGCGCGCTCGGCAAATCCGAGTAGGGCGCGCTGCTCGCTCAGGCTCATGCTGAACGGTGCACGCAGGGCTTCGGCTTGCGGCAATTCGGGGGCTGCCGGGGCGTTATCGCGATACACCACCAAGGTGCCGGCGGCGATATCGCCGAGGCGCTTGAACGCAGGGTGATTAAGGCAGCTGAGAATACCCAGGGTGTAGCCAAACGGCAGGATGTCGACAAAACGCAGCAGGTTGCGGGTCAGTGAGGCGGCCCAGCCAATCGGCGTGCCGTCATCATGAATCACTCGCAGGCCCATCATCTGCTTGCCGGGTGAACGGCCCTGGTTGAGCACCTCAAACAGCACCATGTACCACCAGGTCACGAGAAACAGCAGGATGGTGCCCAGGCCCATGCCGAATTGGCCGAGCAAGGCGAGCACGGCAAACAAGGCACCGAGCAGCGCACCGCGAATTAGCAGGTCGATGCTGAATGCCAGGGCGCGCGGCACTACTCCCGCCGGGCGCAGGATCAGGTCAATGCCTTCCGGCGTTTCCACCTTATAGCGGGTATCCAGCAGCGGGCGAGCGACGACTGAAGCAGGGGTTGGCGTGGGCGACATCGGCAGACTGCGTCGAGGAAAGCCCGATGCTAGCCAGCAGCAGGCAGGGAAGCAACCGGCTCAGTGATCTGAGCCGGTGCATCGGGGCTATTTATCTGTTTATTTGCGAATTACTGCGGTGCAGGCAATACGCCGAAGATGGTGCGGTAGAGCACGCCCATGGCGATGACAAACAGCGGAATGGTCCAGACCAGACCAATACCCAGCGGGATTGCGCTGACGAGAGTGATCAAACCGAGCAGCAGGAACAGACCAAAGACCTTGAACCAGCGCTGGGTAATCGCCTTGCGCGAGGCTTCCAGGGCTTGCCACGGCGTCAGGCCGCGCTCAACCACCAGCGGGATGGCCAACATATAAGCGATGGCTAGGTACAGACCGGGAATGATCAGCAGGAACATACCGAGGTAGATCAGCAGCATGCTGATAATCGCGGTAATCACCAGCGGCACGGTGCGGCCGAAGTGGCTGAAGATGTCATTGAAGCTGATCGGTTGGTCGGCGGCGCGACGGATGCCAATCATGTTGATCCCCGCCATAAAGGGATAGGCCAGGGCCGAGGCCAGAATGCCGATGACCAGCTCGGCCACTACCGCGAGCATCGGGCTTTCGCTGACTACGCCCAGCAGGCCGAAGAACCCGCCAATTAGAAAGGACGCCGCGAGCAGCACGGCGTAGAACACCAGAAAGCCGCCGATGATGATGCCTTTGGTGCCTGTTACCCGTTGCCAGGCTTCGCTGAGCAGGTCACTGATGTTGAAGTCGTAGCCACGGCTCAGAGCTTCTTCGATGCTCGGCACCTGGCTGTCGCGCGGCGCTTCTTGCAGTGCGCTGGCTGGAGCGGCGTAGGGATTGCTAGGGCTGATATCACTCATGGGGCGTCCTTGTGCAGAGTGGTTATTCGAGCTTTCCACTTTAGTCGCCGCCAGTGCGCCCTACAAGGCGCTGACCCCACGCGCGGCGTGAGCTGGCGCAAGGTTCTGCGCTTGTCTGCGTGATGGTGGCAGGGTGGTAGACTGCCAGCGCCTCAGCATCAGGACATAACTGTGACTTCCAGCCTCTTTTGGTACGACTACGAAACCACCGGTATTGACCCACGGCGCGACCGGCCGCTGCAGGTCGCGGGGATTCGCACCGATGAAGACCTCAATGAAATTGCTGAGCCGCTGAACATTTACTGCCAGCCCAGCGACGACATCCTGCCGCATCCGGCAGCCTGCCTGGTGACCGGAATTACCCCGAGCAAGCTGGCGCAGCATGGCCTGGATGAAGCCGAATTTATGAGCCGTGTACATGCCGAGTTGTCGCAGCCTGGCACCTGCGGGGTGGGTTACAACAGCCTGCGTTTCGATGATGAGGTGACGCGTTACAGCCTGTATCGCAACTTTTTCGATCCCTACGCTCGTGAATGGCAGGGCGGCAATAGCCGCTGGGATCTGATCGATTTGGTGCGCACGGCGTATGCATTGCGCCCGGAAGGCATCGTCTGGCCGGAAGAAGAGGGGCGGGTGACGCTCAAGCTTGAACGCCTGACCGCTGCCAATGGCATCGAGCATGGTCAGGCCCACGATGCGCTGTCCGATGTGCGGGCAACCATCGCCCTGGCCCGCTTGCTGCGCAGCAAGCAGCGCAAACTCTACGACTACCTGTATCAACTGCGCAGCAAACAACGGGTGCAGGATCAAATACGCCTGTTGCAGCCGTTGGTGCATATATCCGGGCGCTATGCCGGGGCGCGGCATTATCTGGCGGTGGTCTTACCGTTGGCTTGGCATCCGCGCAACCGCAATGCGTTGATCGTCTGTGACTTACAGGCCGATATATCGCCGCTGCTTAAGGAGTCAGCTGAGACATTGCGTACGCGCCTGTACACCCGTCGCGATCAACTGGCCGAGGGTGAGTTGCCGGTGCCGATGAAGTTGTTGCATATCAACCGCTGCCCGGTGGTTGCACCGATGAATGTATTGCGCGCGGAGGATATTCAGCGTCTGCAACTCGATGTGCCGGCCTATCAGGCGCAGGCCGAACAGTTACGCAGTAGTCCGGGGCTGTGGCAGGACAAACTTGCCCAGGTGTATGCCGAGGAGCCGTTCGCCGCTAATCAAGATCCAGAGCAGCAACTATACGATGGCTTTATTGGCGACCGTGATCGCCGCCTGTGCGAACAGGTACGGCGTGCCGAGCCGCAGCGGTTATCGGAATCAGTTTGGCCATTTGATGATGGGCGTTTGCCGGAGCTGTTGTTTCGTTACCGGGCGCGCAACTTTGCCGCGACCTTGAATGCTGAAGAGCAGCAACGGTGGTGGACATTCTGCCAACAGCGGCTCAGCCAGCCTGAATATGGTGCACCGAACACGCTCGAACAATTTAGCCAGGCACTTGCCGCTGTACTTCCAGATATTGGAGCTGAGCAGCGGGCTGTCTTGCTTGAGTGGAGTGATTATGCAGAGCAGTTGCGCCAGCGATATGCCCTGTAATCCATAAGGGTAAATGCCGGCTGCTCTGTTGAAATAGCGCCCATAAAAAACGCCAGCATCGCTGGCGTTTTTATTTAGAGCTGTGTCGCTTGCGCGGCAGGCTTAACCCAGCAGGGTTGCCCAGCCTTCAACGACATCACCGCCCCACTTGGCTTTCCACTCTTTCAGAGTTTTGTGGTTACCGCCTTTGGTTTCGATAACTTCACCGGTGTTCGGGTTTTTGTACTGCTTAACTTTGCGTGCGCGCTTGGTGCCGGTGGTTTTGGTGGCGCGGGTAGCTTTGCTGCCTTTGGCATCCGGATCCAGCATGGCAATGATGTCACGTAGCGACTTCTGGTATTCACCCATCAGTGCGCGCAGTTTGCCTTCGAATTCCAATTCTTTTTTCAGCTTGTCGTCTTGCGACAGATTCTTCAGGCGATCTTGCAGCTCTTTGATGGCTTCTTCGGTGGCGCGGTATTCGTTGATCAACGACATGTTGGGGTACCTGTATTAGGAATTGGCGACTAAGTGATAGCAATAGTAGTCAGGCACTTTTCACAAGTAAACCGCTTTATCGGTATTTTTTATGAATTGTATTGTTAAGTAACTTGTTGAGTACTCTGCCGGTTGTACATGCTTAGTTATTCGCCAGTTATTGCGGCGGTGTTTGCGCTATTTGTCTTGGCGCAACTGTTCGGTCTTGGGCTATTGCTGCGTTGGCAAGGCTGTTTGAGTACTGCAGTTTTTCCTGGCTGTGACTAGAATGGCCGACTTTATCTGAGCGCTGGAGCGGTTGATGCGTACTTTTCGATTGGTCATTGCCTGTCCGGACCGGGTCGGGATTGTGGCCAAAGTCAGTAACTTTCTGGCCACCTATAACGGCTGGATTACCGAGGCGAGTCATCACTCGGATAACCAGAGTGGTTGGTTCTTTATGCGTCATGAGATACGCGCCGACTCGCTGCCATTTGATCTGGATGGTTTCCGCCAGGCCTTTGCACCGATTGCCCGTGAGTTCTCCATGGAGTGGCGGGTTACCGACTCGGCGGTGAAGAAGCGCGTGGTGCTGATGGCCAGTCGCGAATCGCACTGCCTGGCCGATTTGCTGCACCGCTGGCACAGCGATGAACTGGATTGCGATATCCCCTGCGTGATTTCCAACCATGACGACCTGCGCAGCATGGTCGAGTGGCACGCTATTCCGTACTTCCATGTGCCCGTTAATCCGCAGGATAAACAGCCAGCCTTTGATGAAGTATCGCGACTGGTGAAAGCCCATGAGGCTGACGTGATTGTGTTGGCGCGTTATATGCAGATTCTACCTGCGCCACTTTGCGCCGAGTTCTCCCAGCGCGTCATCAATATCCATCACAGCTTTTTGCCGTCGTTTGTCGGGGCCAAGCCGTATCACCAGGCGTCATTGCGTGGGGTCAAGCTGATTGGCGCGACCTCGCACTACGTGACTGAGGAGCTGGACGCCGGGCCGATCATTGAGCAGGACGTGGTGCGCGTCAGCCACCGCGACAGCATCGAAGAGATGGTGCGCCTGGGTAAGGACGTGGAGAAGATGGTGCTGTCGCGTGGTCTACGCTATCACTTAGAGGACCGAGTGCTGGTGCACGATAACAAGACAGTGGTGTTCGACTGAGGTGCATGTTGCGGTTCGGTTCAGTACAGAAAGAGGGATTTACTGATGCTCAAGTCAATCAAAGTACGTGATTACATGACCCGCAATCTGGTGACTTTCCGTCCTGAAATGAACCTGTTCACCGCCATCAATCGTTTGCTTGAACACCGTATTTCCGGCGCGCCGGTGGTCGATGGGCAAGGGCATCTGGTGGGCTTGTTATCGGAAGGCGATTGTTTGCGCGGCATCCTCTCCGGCGCTTATTACGAGTCGGCGGGTGGCGATGTCAGCGCCTATATGACCACCGAGGTTGAAGTGATTTCGCCTGAGGCGGATATCATCGAAATCTCCGAGCGTTTTCTGCGCGGTCGGCGTCGGCGTTTGCCGGTGGTCGAAGAAGGCCGCTTGATCGGGCAGGTCAGCCGCAGCGATGTGCTGCGTGCGGTCAAGGAGTTCGCCCAGCATGACGAAGGTCACCTGGCGCTTAACTGAAGCCCAGCGAAGCGTACTGGAGGTGTTATGACTGATCCGCTTGCGCGTGGAGCATCCAGCGCGCCGCCTGTGCTCGGGGAAGGCTGTACGCAGCGCTATGATCCACAGGCGTTGACCCCCGAGGACGGTACCGAATTTGCTGATGCCGCCGAGCTATGGCGGCAATTGCAGCAGGACGAACAGCCGCCAACGAACAACGATAAACAAAAATAGAAACGGGGCGCTCAGTGAGCGCCCCGTTTGTTTGTCGCATTGTTAAATACGGAAGCTGTCGACCAGTTGCTTCAGGCGGCTGGCCTGTTGCTCCAGATCACCGCAGGCGCGCAGGGTGGCATTGAGGTTTTCCACGCCTTCCTGGTTGAGGGTGTTGATTTCGGTGATGTCGACGTTAAGCGATTCGATCACCGAGGTTTGTTCCTCGGTAGCGGTGGCCACTGACTGGTTCATGCCATCGATCTCGCCGATGCGCTCGGTCACGCTGCTCAGGCGTGCGCCGGCCTGGTTGGCGATCTCCACGCTCTCTTCGCTGTAGCGCTGGCTTTCGGTCATGGTGGTGACCGATTCACGGGAGCCGACTTGCAGCTCCTCGATCATCTTCTCGATCTCCTGCGCCGATTCCTGGGTACGGTGGGCCAGGTTGCGTACTTCATCTGCGACCACGGCGAAGCCGCGGCCAGCTTCACCGGCACGCGCTGCTTCGATAGCGGCGTTGAGCGCGAGCAGGTTGGTTTGCTGGGAGATGCTTTTGATCACCTCAAGAATCTGCCCGATGTTCACCGTTTTGCTGTTGAGGGTTTCGATATTGCTGCAGGACGCGCTGATCTTCCCCGACAGCTCATTCATCGCCTGGATGGTTTTTTCCACCACCTGGCGGCCGTCTTCAGCTAGATGACGCGCATCAGAGGCCTGATTCGAAGCGTCGGCAGCATTGCGCGCGATCTCCTGAGCGGCGGCGCCCAGTTCGTTGATCGCCGCAGCCACGCTGTTGGTGCGGCTGGCCTGTTCGTCCGAGTTGATCATCGACGAGTTGGAGGCACCGACTACCAGTTTCGCCACTTCATTGACCTGGCTGGTGGCGGATGACACTTCGCGGATCGAGCTGTGGATACGTTCGACAAATTGGTTAAACGCGCTGGCCAGGCGGCCGAACTCGTCGTTGGATTGAATAGATAGGCGCTTGGTCAGATCGCCCTCGCCCTGGGCGATGTCTTCCATGGCCTTGCCCATGACGTTCAGTGGTTGCATCAACACGCTGATCAGCATGCTCAGCAGCAGCATGATCAGCACCACGGCGATGATGGTAGCGATGATGGCCGAGGCACGGAACTCGCTGAGCATCGAATAGGCCTTGGTCTTGTCGATGGACAGACCGACATGCCAGTTCACCGAAGGCAGGCCTTTGACCGGGGCGAAGGTGAGGATGCGTTCTTCGCCATTGAGCTCGGTTTCGCTGAAGTCGCCGCTGATGCGTGGGGTGTTTTGCGGGTAGACCTCGCTGAGGTTTTTCATTACCAGGGACTTGTCCGGGTGAACCAGGATCTTGCCGTCAGCGCTGATCAGAAAGGCATAACCCATGCCGGCAAAGTCCAGCGAGTTGATGATGTCGACCAGGGTATTGAGACTCAGGTCACCGCCGACCACCCCGGCCGCTTTAGCGGGCGTGGCGATGGTGATAATCAGCGCACTGGTGGCGGCGTCAACATAGGGTTCAGTCAGAGTGCTACCGCCTGCGGCCATTGCGTCCTTGTACCAGGGGCGCTCGCGTGGGTCGTAACCATCGGGCATGTCCTCGTCCGGGCGCATGGTGAAGCTGCCATCGGCGCTGCCCAGGTAGGTAAAGGCGAAGGTGGAGGCCAGCACCTTTTGTTCCAGCAGGCCAGTCAGGGCTTCGCCGGAGGAATCACGGGCAACCGACTGGGCGACGTTTTCCACCAGCAGGATGCGCCCCGACAGCCAGTTGGAAATGTTGCTGGCGGTGACATTGCCCATTTCATGCGGATAGCTTTCCAGATCATCGCGGATGGCGTTGCGTTGCAGGTAATCGTTGTACAGGGTGAACAGCGAGAATGCGGCGATCACCACCAGCGAGGCGGCGAGCAGAATCTTGTGGCTGAACTTCAGGTTGTTGGTCATGGCTTCTTGCGTCCGGTAAGTTCTGGCATCAGTCTTGAGCTGATATAAGGCAATGGCACCGCCGGCGGTGCGGCGATGCTGACTATGTCGGCTTAGTTGCAGTAAAGCTTTAACCAAGGAGAAGGCAAGATGGTGCAAACCGATCAGTTTGTTGTAGGGGCCGATCTTGAGGGGCTGCCGGTGGGGCAGGCGTTGCGCCTGGCCAACCGCCACGGGCTGATTGCTGGTGCGACGGGCACTGGCAAAACGGTGACTCTGCAGCGCTTGATCGAAACCTTCAGCGATGCCGGCGTGGCGGTGTTTGCCGCTGATGTAAAGGGCGATCTCTGCGGTCTGGGTGCTGCCGGTGCGCCGCAAGGCAAGGTAGCCGAGCGGATCGCCAGCATGCCCTGGCTCAACCACCAGCCGATGGCTTACCCAGTAACCCTGTGGGATGTGCATGGCCAGAGTGGCCACCCGCTGCGTACCACGCTGAGCGAGATGGGGCCTTTGCTGCTCGGTGCGCTGCTGGAGCTGACCGACAGCCAGCAGGCCGCACTCTATGCCGCATTCAAAGTGGCGGACCGCGAAGGCCTGCTGCTGCTCGATCTGAAAGACCTCAAGGCGCTGTTGGCGCACCTGAAAAACCACCCCGAAGTGCTCGGCGAAGACAGCGCGCTGTTTACCAACACGTCATCGCAAGCCCTGCTGCGCAAATTGGCTGGCCTTGAACAGCAAGGCGCCGATGCGCTGTTCGGTGAGCCGGCGCTGCAACTGGAAGACATCCTGCACCCGGATCGCGATGGTCGCGGGCGCATTCACCTGCTCGACGCCAGCCGCCTGGTGCATGAGGCACCGAAGGTCTACGCGACCTTCCTGCTCTGGCTGCTGGCCGAATTGTTCGAGCAGCTGCCGGAGCGTGGCGATGCTGACAAGCCGCTACTGGCGCTGTTCTTCGACGAAGCCCACCTGTTGTTTGCTGATACTCCCAAGGCTTTGCAGGAGCGTCTCGAGCAGGTGGTGCGACTGATTCGCTCAAAAGGCGTGGGGGTGTATTTCGTTACCCAGTCGCCAGGCGACTTGCCGGACGATGTGCTGGCGCAGCTTGGGTTGCGTATTCAGCACGGTTTGCGCGCCTTTACCGCCAAAGAGCAGAAGTCGCTGCGCGCGGTGGCCGATGGCTTCAGGCCGAATCCGGCTATCGACACGTTGGCGGTACTCACCGAGCTAGGTATAGGTGAAGCCCTGGTTGGCACGCTGGAGGCCAAAGGCACCCCGGCCATGGTCCAGCGGGTGGCCGTTGCGCCGCCGCAATCGCGTATCGGGCCGCTGAGTGAAGCAGAGCGTGCCGCCTTGATTCAGCAGTCACCGTTGCGTGGCCGCTACGACAAGCCAATTGATCGTGAGTCCGCCTACGAATTGCTGACCGCCCGCGCTGAGCAGGCCGCGCATCAGGCAGAGCAAAGCAAACCAAGCGCTGCCGGTAAGACAGCAGAGGCAGGCGCCGGTATTGGCAGTGCCGCGGGTGAGTTGCTCGGCGGTCTGGCCAGCCAGGTGATGAAAACGGCCATGCGCCAGGCAGCCAATCAGATCGGCCGGCAACTGGTGCGCGGTCTGTTGGGTTCGCTGATGGGTGGCAAGAAGCGTTGAGCCAGTGGCCATCCCGAGCAGGGATGGCCACATATCTGGCATCAGGGCGGCGGGGCGTCAGCCAGAGGCCTCGTCTGCCTTGGTTTGCAGTTCTTTTTCGATTTTTACCAGCTCTTTTTCAAACGCTTGGTCGAGAAGGTTAGCCTTCTTGCGCCACGGCTTGCGCTCGGGGTCCGGTTGAGCGGCGTAGGTAATCACTTCCCCGCCGTATACATCCTTGTAACGCTGCGCCTGGCGCTCGAGTTCGGCGCGCAGTTCGTCTTTCGTCACGTAGTTACCCATGGTCTTGAACAGAATATTGGCTGGATGCCAGGCATATGGCCTGGGCACCTGAGACGGCCAAACAGTTTTAGCCTGCGCATTTATAAACGCTGCGAATAGTTTCAGAGACTATTGGCGTCGCTGGTTTGCCCTTTAACTGAGGAATACCTGAATCATTTGTCAGGTTTATTAAAGGGCTATTTGGCTGCGCCCGGCAATTATGGCGAAGCCAAGTTAAATGTCCAGCCTGCTTAGTTGACAGGTTGTAGACCATAGCGCTGCAGGATGGTTGCAAGCTGGCCGTTATTACGCAGTGTGTTCAGCCCGCGATTGAATGCCTGAAACTGCGCCGGGGTGACTTTCTTGCGGGAAAACCCAATGCCATATGAAATTGACGCCAAATGGCCGGCGTGACGCAGCGCGTATAGATATTCATGTTCGATCAAGTGGCGGGCAACATCGCGGTTAAGCACCACTACGCCTTGTTCGCCAAAACGCCCGGCATTGAGCATCAATAATAGGCGATGGTTATTGGTCACCATTTTGACCTCAACGTTCGGGGTGTTCTTCAGGCTTTCCTGCAGCACGAACGAGGTGCCGGATGGGCCATACACACCGACCAGGCGGCCACGCAAATCGTCTGGCTGGCTGTAGTAGAAGTTGCTGCTGCGCAGGGTGTAGAAGTCGTAGCCGGAGGTCACCAGCATGGGGGTAATAAAAAACGCCTGTTGCCGCGCGGGTGATTGAATAACGGTAAAAATCCCATCCACTTCGCCATCTTCGGCCTGCTGCAACGCGCGCCGCCAAGGCTGTACTTCAATTTGGCAGCGCCACTGCAAGATCAGGCAGGTGGCGTCGACTATTTCCGGTAGGGCGCCGCTGGCAATTGCTCCGCGTGAATAACTGAAGGGTGGAAATTCTTCGGTCACAAAGTGCAGCTCTTCAGCCACCGAAGTGCTAACCCAGAGCAAACTCGCCAATGCGCACAATGCATTGCGTATCAACACGACATAATCCTTTAGTTGCGATGAATGCATGTCCAAGCTGTATTGGCAGGGGCGGCTCATTAGAGTGCAAAGTGGACGGGATTTTTGGGCCTGGATAATCCTGTTTGACGAGTTGCTTTAGCCGGATGCGTTCTTTGGCGCAGTGTCTGGCTCAGTCAAAAATCATTATCTATTTCATCGTAATCGGCCCGCAACTCTACCGCGTAGGCTCTGCCGCGAAGCCGTAGCGGGCGAGCTGGAAATACTTTGCAACTTCTGCGCTGTTGAGCAAATCCCCGCGCCTCTCTACATTTGCGCCCGCAACGCCGGGCCCCTCTGACAGCTACCCGCTGCCATGTCGGAGTTGCAGTTTGTACAACTTCGACACTAGAGGAGGGGCTCATGACTGCCCTAGAACCGTTCTTCCTATCCGAGTTTCTCGGTACCGCCACCTGGTTGTGGCTGGTCTTCATCACCATCGTTATTAGCCTGCTGGTCTTCGACCTGGGCGTCCTGCACCGCGAACACCGCGAAATCGGCGTAAAGGAAAGTCTCCTGCTATCGGGCGGCTACATCACGGCTGGCCTGTTGTTCGGCCTGTGGGTGTGGCAGGTTAAGGGCGGCGACGCCGGCATGGATTTTTATACCGGCTTTCTGATCGAAAAATCGTTGTCGATGGACAACGTGTTCCTCATGGCGATGATCTTCAGCTTCCTCGCCATTCCACGTAAGTACCAACACGAAGTGCTGTTCTGGGGCATCCTCGGGGTGATCGTGCTGCGCGCGATTATGATCGGCCTGGGTGCGGCGTTGATCGCCGAGTTCGACTGGATTCTCTACGTTTTCGGCGCGTTCCTGCTGCTGACCGGAGTGAAGATGCTATTCAGCAAGGTCGACGACCACCCGGACCTGTCGAAGAACGTGCTGGTGATGTTTTTGCGTAAACACATGCGGGTCACCGACCGCCTGCACGACGGTCGCTTTTTCGTCCGTCAGGAGGATGCCAGTGGGCGTTCGGTACGCTGGGCGACGCCGCTGTTCCTTGCCCTGGTGCTGATCGAGTGTGCTGACCTGGTGTTCGCGGTGGATAGCGTGCCGGCGATCTTCGCCATCACTCAGGACCCGTTCATTGTCTACACCTCGAATATCTTTGCCATCCTCGGCCTGCGTGCCCTGTACTTTGCCCTGGCGGCGATGATCCACCGTTTTGCCTACCTCAAGTACGCCCTGGCGCTGGTGCTGGTATTTATCGGTTGCAAGATCTTCCTGGTTGGCATCATCGGCAAGACGCCGCCGGTAATCTCGCTGAGCGTGACCCTCGGTTTGTTGCTCGGTGGCGTGCTGCTGTCGCTGTGGAAAACCCGTAATGACCACCCCGAGAGTCATTCGCAGGGTTGATCAATCAAGGCGGTGGCCATTGGGCCGCCGCTGCAAATAAGGTCGGTAAC
>JBIHZW010000157.1:0-8303 GCA_044240245.1 Pseudomonas sp.
TCAATGGTTGCCGGGCCACTGGGCCGGACTGAAACTGCACCACAGCGATGACAGCGGCAGCCTGGCCAGCAACGGCGAGCAGCTCGACCTGTTGAGCAAGACCTACAGCGGCAAGCTGACCTGGCTCGGCGCCGAACTCAACGGCGATTTCTACGGCTCACGGCCGCGCGGGCCGCTGAGCTACTGGGCCAGCGCCACCATGCTCACCGGTGAAGTCGACAGCCTGCGTAGCGCGACTGTCGGCGACCAGCGCCTGGTGACCGGTCAGGACAGCCAGGACCTCGACGCCTGGGCCGTCGACCTCGGCCTGCGTTGGAATATCGATGAGCACTGGCGCATCGGTAGCACCTACAGCCGCACCAGCGGCGGCGTCAGCAGCAATGGCAGCGATTCCAAGCAATTCCTGCAGACCGATCTGCAAAGCAACCGCTCCACCTTCACCGGCACCAATTCCGCCCTCAACCGCTTCGGCGAAGCCTACCGCGGCGAGCTGAACAACCTGCAGGCGGTCAGCCTGTTTGCCGGTTTGATCGTCGATGAGAACTACGACGCCAGCCTGGTCTATCACCGCTTCTGGCGCGTGGACGCCGATCAAGACAGCGCCAACGGCCTGCAGGCCGATCTGCTGCCTGGCGAGAAATATCTCGGCCAGGAAGTCGACCTGGTACTCACCCGCTACTTCAACCAGGGCCAGATGCCGCCGCAATTGGGCTGGCTGGGCGCCAAATCGGCGCTGGTGCGTTTTCGCGGTGGGGTGTTCTTCCCCGGCGATGCCTTCGCCAGCAACAGCGACTCGAGCATGTACCGCGCCGTCGTCGATTTCGTGTGGCGCTACTGAACAGCATGAAGCGGATCCAGGAGGTGAAGAGCATGTATCTACATAGCAATAGCGCAAGAAACACCCTTGGCCTGGTGCTGACTCTGCTCAGCGGCCTGGTTGGCTCGCAGGCATTGCAGGCCGCCACCCCGGCCCTGCAAAGCTATGAAATATCCGCCACCCCGGTGGAGGCGTTGTTGCAGACCGCGCCGCAATTGCCCGATCTGACGCCCTACAGCGCCGAGGCGGTCAACGCCAAGATCCAGAGCAAACCCGCAGGCAGAGTGGGCATGCAGCGCATGATCGGGCTCAACCCGCTGATCGAGTTCACCGGCGGCGATGAACGCCTGCGCGTGTGGGTCAAGCGCCAGGGCGAGATGCCTCAAGTCATCGTCATCGAAGGCGGCTATGTGACACCCGCTGACCTGGCCCGCCAGCTGCCGGCCAAGTACTTCGAGCAGACCGCCCCCGGGGTGTTTCTCGCGCGCCGGCCGATCCTGGTCAACCCGGGTGCGACCCTGCATATCGACAAGCACACCAAGGACCTGCGCCTGTCCAGCGACCACGGCGCCTTCCTGATCAACGACGGCAAGCTGTTTATCACCGACAGCCGCCTGACTGCCTGGAGCGAGAAGGACAACCAGCAGGACTGGTTCGAGAAGAAAGGCCAGTTCCGGCCCTTCCTCAACTCCTGGGGCGGCACTGAGACCTACATCGTCAACAGCGTGATTTCCAGTCTCGGCTACACCGCGAGCAAGTCCTACGGCGTGTCCATCTCGCAGTACAGCCCGGCCATGCATCCGATCATGCAGCGCGAGCATCCCACCGGCTGGCTGATCAACTCGATGTTCGATGACATGTGGTACGGCTTCTACTGCTACGAGGCCTACGACGTGGTGCTGCTGGGTAATACCTACCGCAACAACCTGGTCTACGGCATCGACCCGCACGACCGTTCGCGGCGCCTGATCATTGCCGAGAACACCGCCTACGGCACGGTGCAGAAGCACGGCATCATCATCTCGCGCGAGGTCAATGACAGCTGGATTTTCAACAACCGCAGCTACGACAACGAGCTGTCCGGCATCGTCATCGACCGCATCAGCCAAAACAACGTGATCGCCTACAACGAGACCTACGGCAACAAATCCGACGGCATCACCATCTACGAAAGCGGCGACAACCTGCTGTGGGGCAACCGCGCCATTAACAACGGCCGCCACGGCATCCGCGTGCGCAACAGCCAGAACGTCGGCCTCTACGAAAACATCGCCATGGCCAACGGTCTGCTCGGCATTTACGGCCATATCAAAGACCTCAACGGCACCGACCGCGACCTGCAGCTCGACCCCTTCGAGATGAAGCTGTCCCTGGAAGTGGTCGGCGGCCGCCTGGTCGGCAACCAGTCCGGGGCCATCTCGGTGGTCGCGCCCCTGAGCGTGAAGCTCTACCGCCTGGAAATGCTCATGCCGAGCAAACCCAGCGGCGTCGGTATGTTCGGCGCATTGGCCGAGGGCAAGAACCAGATCCTCGACCTGATGGTGCGGCAGAACAAAGCGGTGCTGGTCGTGCCCGCGGCCAAGTTGGCACAACGTGATAATTGAGGACCACCCAATGACCCGCTTAGCGATCATCAAACCCAGCGCCACCCTGGCCGTCCTTGGCCTCGCCATGAGCCTGTGCAACAGCGCCCAGGCGGCCGAGCCGCCGACCTATAACATCGAGCCGTGCTGCAACATCTGCCCGCAGGCCCTGGAAGACGCCACCTACGACGGCGACATGAACGAGTTCAACAAACTGGTGCAAGGCCAGGAGGACTGGCTGTTCCGTACCCGCACCGACCTGATGACCCAGATGGGCACCACCGACGACGGCTACAAGCACCTGCAGGACCTGCGCGATGGCCTGGCCAAGCGCGGCGTCGAGTTGATGGTGGTGTATATCCCAACCCGCGGCATGATCAATGCGGACATGCTCAGCCCCGAGGTGCGCCAGGGCTACGATCTGCAAAAAGCCAAGACTAACTACCTGCAGGTGGTGGAGCGGATGCGCAGCATTGGCATCAAGGTGCCAGACCTGACGCCCCTGCTGGAGGAGCACGGCAGCGACGAGCAGCCGTTCTTCTTCAAGCGCGATCACCACTGGACCCCTCACGGCGCCGAGTTCACCGCCGGTTTGGTGGCCGATGAGCTGCGCAAGTCATCGGTGTTCAAGAAAATCCCGCGCAAGGAATTTGTCACCCGGAGCGAGGGCCAGAACAACAAGATCGGCTCGCTGAACCAGGCCTTCGGCAAGATCTGTGGCTACAACTACGCCAACCAGTTCGTCACCCGTTTCGTCACCGAACCCAAGGAAGAAAGCAGCGACCTGTTCGGTGATGCCGAAGTCGCCGAAGTCATCCTCGCCGGCACCAGCTTTAGCGCACCGCAATACAACTTCAACGGCTTCCTCAAGGAAAAAGCCGCCGTGGATGTGGATAACCGCTCGATCAGTGGCGGCGGTTTTCACAGCGCCATGCTGCAGTACCTGGGTAGCCAGGACTTCCAGGACAACCCGCCGAAGATCCTGATCTGGGAGATCACCAGCTACTACGACATCTCCATGCCGCTGTTCTACCGCCAGATCATGCCGATGCTGGCCGACGGCTGCCGCGCCACTCCCGCCGCCCTGACCAGCAAAGTCGCCCTGCGACCTGGGCTCAACGAGGTGCTGATCAACAGCGGCGACCTGCCACTGCGCAGCGAGGACTACCTGGTGGATATCCAGTTCAGCCAACCCAACGTCATGGAGCTGCGTGGCTCGCTTTGGTACATGAGCGGCTCCAAAGACAAGCTGCTGATTTCCCGTAACCAGCAGGTAGAGCCCGACGGCCGCTTTGTTTTCGGCCTGCGTGACGACCCCGAATGGGCCGGGCAGACCTTGCTGGCGATGGAGATCGACGTACCGGCAGATATGCCCGCCGGGCTCAAGGTCGAGGCCAGCCTCTGCTCGCGCCAGGCCGCCAACCAGACCGCGCTCGTCGACTAGCGTCGAGGCCCGCCGCCGGCCCTGAGTAATCAGGCCGGCGCCCACTCAAGGAGAGCGCAGCGCCATGGTTTTTTCCTCAAACGTGTTTCTGTTTCTGTTTCTGCCGATGTTTCTCGGCCTGTATTACCTGTGCGCCAACCGTTACCGCAACCTGCTGTTGCTGCTCGCCAGCTATGCCTTCTATGCCTGGTGGCGGGTGGACTTCCTCGTCCTGTTTATCGGCGTAACCGCCTTCAACTACTGGCTGGGCCTACGCATCGGCAACGCCGGGGTACGCACACGCCGCGCCCAGCAATGGATGTTGCTCGGGGTGGTGGGCAACCTCGGGGTACTGGGCTACTTCAAGTACGCCAACTTCGGCGTGGCCAATATCAACACTGCGCTACAGGGCATGGGTTTTGAACCCTTCGTTTTAACGTCGGTGCTGCTACCGATTGGCATTTCCTTCTATATCTTCCAGTCGCTCAGCTATTTGATCGACGTGTATCGCGGTGACGTCGAAGCCACTACCCACCCGATCGATTTCGCCGCCTTTATCGCCCTGTTCCCCCAACTGATCGCCGGGCCGGTGCTGCGTTACAAGGACCTGGTCGACCAGTTCAGCGACCGCACGCACAGCTACGACAAGTTCAGCGAAGGCGCCAGCCGCTTTATGCAGGGCTTCGTCAAAAAGGTGTTTATCGCCGACACCCTGGCGCCCATCGCTGACCGTTGCTTCGCCCTGGCCAACCCCAGCACCGGCGATGCCTGGCTCGGCGCCCTGGCCTATACCGCGCAACTGTATTTCGACTTCTCCGGCTACAGCGACATGGCCATCGGCCTGGGCCTGATGATGGGCTTTCGCTTTATGGAGAACTTCCGCCAGCCCTATATCAGCCAGTCGATCACCGAGTTCTGGCGGCGCTGGCATATCAGCCTGTCCACCTGGCTGCGCGATTACCTCTACATCAGCATGGGCGGCAACCGTGGCAGCACCCTGCAGACCTACCGCAATCTGTTCCTGACCATGCTGCTGGGCGGTTTCTGGCACGGCGCCAACTGGACTTTCATGATCTGGGGCGCCTGGCACGGCATGTGGCTGGCCATCGAGCGGCTGTTCAATGTCGACGCCGCGCCCAAGGTGCTCAACCCACTGAAGTGGGCCTTTACCTTCTTCCTGGTGGTGCTCGGCTGGGTGATCTTCCGCGCGGAAAACCTCGACATCGCCTGGCGTATGTACAGCGCCATGTTCAGCCCCGACCTATTGAGCAGCAGCGCCTGGCGCCTGTCAGAACTCAACAGCGCGCAACTCACCAGCATGCAGGTCACCACCCTGATCCTGGCTTATGTGGTGATGGCCTGGTTTGGCCTGCGCCAGTTCTATCCCGGCGCTCCAGGCAAGTTCAGCGCGAGCCTCAGCAGCCTCGGCCAGGTGCAAGACAGCAGTGGCATCGCGGCGCTGGATTACCGCGCACTGGCCCTGCGCATGGGTCTGCTGCTGCTGTTCCTGCTCTCGGTACTGAAACTCTCGGCGCAGAGCTTCTCGCCATTTCTTTACTTCCAATTCTGAGGAGGCGACGTGAACAGAACCGCCACTATCGTCTACAGCATGGCCTTTATCCTGCTTATGCTGGGCTTGGCGTTGAGCTCGCTGCCGGCGCTGCTGAGTTTTTCGGCAGCCAAGGACACCCCGGTGCTCAACGGCAAGCTGGCGCAGTCCTTCGAGAAGCACTACGACCAGGCCTTCCCAATCAAGGCCTTCGGCACCAACCTGTGGGCCGCCATCGACTACAGCCTGTTCGAAGAAGGTCGCCCCGGCGTAGTGGTAGGCCGTGGTGACTGGCTGTTTACCGATGAGGAATTCAAGCCCGCCACGCAACCGCGCCAGGTGCAGGACAACTGGGCGCTGATCGAAGCCGTGCAGGCCGAACTCAAGCGCCGCGACATCGAACTGGTGTTGCTGCTGTTGCCGGCCAAAGCCCGTTTGTACCCCGAGCAACTGGGTCGCGCGCAGCCGGTGGCGGCGCACAGCCAGCTCTACTCGCAGGCACTCGCACGCATGCAAGACGAAAGCCTGCCTGGCCCCGATCTGCTGCCGGTCTGGCGCCAGGCCAAGCTGCAGGCGCCGATCTTCCTGCGCACCGACACCCACTGGACCCCCTACGGCGCCGAAGTGGCGGCGCAAAGCCTGGCCGCTTATTTGTTCGAGCGCGGCAGCCTGCAACCGGGTGAGGAGCGCTTTGTCACCGCACCGGGGAAAACCCAGACGCACAAGGGTGACTTGCTCAGTTTCCTGCCTTTGGAGCCCTACTTCGCCGGCCTGCAACCGCCTAGCGAGCCGCTGCAACAACGCCAGACCGCCCTCGCCGACGGCCAGGACGACAGCAGCGCCGCCGCCCTGTTCGATGAACAGCCACCCAGCCTGGCCCTGGTCGGCACCAGCTACAGCGCCAACCCGAAATGGAATTTTGCCGGCGCGCTGAAACAGGCCCTCGGCAGCGACTTGCTGAATTTCGCCGAAGACGGCCACGGCCCTCTGGTGCCGATGCTGCGCCTGCTGCAAAGCGACCCGGCGCAAAACGCCGGGCTGCGCCTGGTGATCTGGGAATTTCCAGAGCGCTACCTGCTGCTACCCAGCGATCTATCCAGCTTCGATGCTGCCTGGCTGCAGCGCTTGCAGCAGGCCAAGGACAGCGGCGGCGCACCACGCCTGGCGCATCTCACGACCAGCGCCAACGGTGCCGCGCAATGACCACCCAAATCCGCAAGCAAGAAATCCGCAAGCAAGGAGAAACCCCATGAACCTGCATACCCTCCCTTACCGTCGCACCCTCACCGCCCTGCTGCTCAGCATGCTGGCGGGCGCTGCCCAGGCCGATGAAGCAGCTCTCTACGCGCCCACCGCACCACCTGGGTCGGCCTTTGTGCGCGCCTTCAATGCCGATACAGCCGATATCGATGTCACCGTCGGCAGCCTCAGCCTCAACGATATCGGCGCCCACGACAGCAGTGAATTCCGCTTCCTCCCGGCCGGCAGCTACAGCGCCAGCACCGGAACCAAGGCCCTGCCAGTGAAACTCGACAGCAACCAGTACTACACCCTGGTGCAAATGCCCGGCGGCCAACTGCAACTGCGCGAGGAGCCACCGTTCGCCGGCAAGCAGAAAGCCCTGCTGCGTTTGCAGAACCTCTCGGACAGCCCGCTCACCCTGAAAACCGCAGACGGCAAAACCGACGTGATCACCCAGGTGGCCGGCAAGGCCAGCGGCGAGCGTGAAATCAACCCGCTCAAGGTCCGCCTGGCGCTGTTCGCCGGGGACAACAAGGTCAGTGACCTCGCGCCCTTGGTGCTAGAGCGCGGCGAGCTGGTGTGCCTGTACGTCACGGGTAGCGGCAGCAACCTGGTTTCGACCTGGGTGAAAAGCCCGCAGCTGGACAACTGACTATGCAGCAGAGCAAAGCGGCCTTTCCGCCAGCACAGTTTCTCCGCGCCAGCATCGCCAGCGGCGCGGCGCTACTGCTGTTGCTGACCGGTTGCTCGGGAGCCGGTAACAACGGTGCCGACCTGCTGCCGCCGCCCGGCTATTTCCGCGCCGTAGCCGAGGCGCAAGGCAAGCCACGTGAATGCGTCGCCGCGCCCAAGCCCTACACCGGCAAGCTGCAGTTTCCGAGCAAGTATGCCGGCTCCGATGCCGCCCGCGACCAGGTCAACCCCAAGGCCGCGCAGCGCTACCGCGAGCTGACCGATAACGTGCGCCTGCTGGAAAACGGCGTAAACAAGCTGATTGGCCGTTACCTGGACAAAGGCCAGCCGGACGATCTGGCCTGCGTCATAAGCTGGTTGAACGACTGGGCCGAGGCCGACGCGCTGCTCAGCACCACGTATAACCACACCGGCAAATCGGTGCGCAAATGGGCGCTGGGCAGTGTTGCCGGGGCCTATCTGCGGCTGAAATTCTCCCGCTCGCAACCGCTTGAACAGTACTCCAGCGAGGCGCGCAGCATCGAAAAATGGCTGGGCAAACTGGCCGACCAGGTGGTGCTGGACTGGAACGCCCAACCCATGGAGCGGCGCAACAATCATCAGTACTGGGCCGCCTGGTCGGTGATGGCCAGCGCCGTGGTGCTCAACCGCCGCGACCTCTTCGATTGGTCCGTCAGCCAATACAGTCAGGGCATGAGCCAGGTCGACGAGCAAGGCTATCTGCCCCTGGAACTGTCGCGGCAAACCCGCGCCCTCGCCTATCACAACTACGCCATGGGGCCGTTGCTGATGGTCGCGGCTTTCGCCCAGGCCAATCAGCTTGATCTGCGCGGTGCTAACGAGGGTGCCTTGCAGCGCCTGGCGCAGCGCCTGGAAGCAGGCCTCAAACAACCCCAGCTATTCAGCGCCAAAGCCGGTTACCCACAAACCCTGGATGACCTGCAGGACAACAGCCGCTTCGCCTGGCTGGAGCCCTACTGCGCGCTGTACACCTGC
>JBIHZW010000158.1:0-8269 GCA_044240245.1 Pseudomonas sp.
TCCGGCGCTGATCCCCGGCGCCAAGCAGTTCCTGCAGCACGCCGACAGCCTGGGCGTGACCATCCGCTATATCTCGGACCGTGCCGATGAGCAGAAGAAGTACACCCTGGCTACCCTGAGCAAGCTCGGCCTGCCGCAGATCTCGGCGGAAAGTGTTCTGTTGCTGGGCCCACCCAAGGTCGAGCGCCGCGCCATTGTCAGTGCCGATCATCAGATCGTGCTGCTGCTGGGCGATACGCTGCATGACTTCGATGGGCGTTTCCGCAAGACGCCGCTGGCCGATCAGCGCGCCACCGTGGCTGCTGAGGCGAGCAAGTGGGGCGCCGAGTGGATCGTCTTTCCCAATGCGAGCTATGGCACCTGGTCCAAGGCGCCTTTGCAAGGTTGGGACGCCAAAACCGTTATCGAAGCCTGGTAAGTACGCCTTGCTCAGGCAGCCGCGGGTCTGTTCGGGCCCGCTGCATGTCTGTGGTGCTGTGAGTTCGCTCTCGTGGCCCAGTGATTGCGCTGGAAAAAAAAGCCTCAAGCCGTTCTAATGCCGGTCCATTTCGTTACCTGTCCGAATGCAATGACCACTCTCCTGGCCCTGGATACCGCCACCGAAGCCTGCTCCGTTGCCCTGCTGCATAACGGCCAGGTGCTCAGCCATTACGAAGTGATTCCGCGTCTGCATGCCCAGCGTCTGCTGCCGATGATCAAGCAGCTGCTGGCCGATGCCGGGGTACCGTTGTCGGCGCTCGACGCGATTGCCTTTGGCCGTGGCCCGGGCGCTTTTACCGGTGTGCGGATTGCCATCGGTGTGGTGCAGGGCCTGGCTTTTGCCCTGGAGCGTCCGGTACTGCCGGTGTCCAATCTGGCTGTGCTGGCGCAGCGCAGCTTGCGCGAGCATGGCGCGCAGCAGGTGGCAGCGGCCATTGATGCACGTATGGATGAGGTCTATTGGGGCTGTTACCGCGCCGAGCAGGGTGAGATGCGCCTGGCCGGTGTCGAGGCTGTATTGCCACCGGAACGTGCCAGCCTGCCGGGCGATGCCAGTGGCGACTGGTTTGCCGCCGGTACTGGTTGGGGCACCTTTGCCGCACGTATTCCAGTTGCGGTTACTGGGCAGGATGCCGCCATGCTGCCGCACGCCGAAGACCTGCTTAGCCTGGCGCGCTTTGCCTGGGCTCGCGGTGAGGCGGTGGTGGCTGACCTGGCGCAGCCGGTTTACCTGCGTGATCAGGTGGCCACGCCCAAGGCCCCGGTTTAAACACGCTGGGTGTCGGCGCACCTTCTGTCGCGCATATTGCCTGTTGCACCACGCTTGATTGCCAAGCCGGTCTACGGGGGCTAAATTGCCATCACTTGTCTCCATCGTTGGCTAAGCAAGCCGAGCAGTAACTGATGCGTATCGACGGTTTTACTTCCTCTTATTCGCCAGACCGCAGTGCCCGCCCGGGCTCTGCGGTTACGCCATTTCGCGAAGCGCAGCGCGAGATAGAGGAACGTCGTGAGCAGCCAGCATCTCCCGCCAGCACCCAGGGTTTCGAACAAGTTGCCCAGGCGCGCAAGGTTGAAGCCAGCAATGCCAGCAGCGACAGCCTGCCATCGCGCCTGCAAGACCAGCTGTATCAGCCCCCGCTAAACAACCGCGCCGCCCAGGCGTTAGCCAGCTACAGCTCAACTGCCAGCTTCGCCAGTGAGACAGATGCCCAGCAGGTTATGGGCCTCGACCTCTACGCCTAGAAGACTCTTGTGAAATTACTGCGCTCGCCTATGCCGCGTTGATATCAGCCTCGTCGTACTCATATACAACTGTACACTGCGCCCATCGGCTGATTTCGTTTTCGCTCGCTACCTTTCTCAACGGTCTTCAAATTGATCTTGCCTTACTACCTCGGTTGCCCGTCATGGAGCGATCCTGCCTGGCGCGGTGCCTTGTATCCGGATGGCAGTCGCAGCGCTGACTTTCTGCCGTTGTATGCCCAGGTGTTCAATGCCGTTGAGGGCAATACCACCTTCTATGCAAAGCCCTCCGTCGATACCGTGGCCCGTTGGGCCGAGCGCATGCCGGCGCATCTGCGTTTTTGCGCCAAGCTGCCGCGTGAGATCAGCCATAACGGCGACCTGCGCGAGCAGCTGAGCGCCACCGAGGATTTCCGCCGTTTGCTGGCGCCACTGGGTAAGCGGGTCGCGCCGTTCTGGCTGCAACTGCCAGCAAGCTTCGGCCCGCAGCGTTTGGCGGAGCTGAGTGCTTTTATCGAGCCGTGGCAGGCCGAGGAGCTGGCCGTCGAGGTGCGTCATCCGGCGTTCTTTGCCAAGGGTGAGGAAGAACGCAGCCTTAATCGGCTGCTGCATGGCCGTGGTATTGAACGTATCTGTCTGGATTCGCGGGCGCTGTTCAGCTGTGTATCCAGCGCGCCGGCCGTATTGCATGCGCAGGCCAAGAAGCCGCGCCTGCCGCTGCGGCCCACGGCCTTTAGCCAGGCCCCGCAGCTGCGCTTTATCGGTCATCCAGAATTGCTGGCCAATGATCCATTTATGGCGCCCTGGCTGGACAAGGTGGCGGGCTGGATCGAAGAAGGCCGCACGCCTTACGTCTTCCTGCATACCTCGGATAATCGGCTGGCTCCACAACTGGCGCAGCGCTTCCATCAACAATTGATGCTGCGACTGCCGGGGTTATCGGCCTTGCCACAACTACAGCTAGAGGATCAGGTCGAGCAGTTGGGGCTGCTCTGAGAACCTATGCACGATCTGCTGCGCGTCGGCCCTGCTGCGTTAAAAACAGGCTCGGAATGCTCATGTACAGCTCGTACACTGCGCTTCCTCGCCTTTTTTGCCTTGCATGGTTCTAGCTCGCAAGATCGTGAACAGGTTCTGATAGGCTGCGCCGCATGACCTTCTTTCGTGCCTTTCTGATTCTCTGTGTAGTGCTCGCCGGCCTGCTGTTGGCGATCTGGCGTGGCTTGCTGGATGTGCCGCCGCGCTGGAACCCCTGGGCGGTGCTGGATATTCGCGAGACGCCGAACCTGCTGACCAGCTTCAAGCTCTGGCGGCTGCAGGATGATCCGGCATTGTGTCAGCAGGCCTTGAACACCTCCTCACTGCGCTTTACCCCGCAGGTCGACAGCAGCCCGGAGGTGGCCTGTCCGTTGAGCAATACCCTGCGCGTCCACAGTTCCGGCGTTGCTTTCAGCAGCAGCTTTATCGCCAGCTGCCCACTGGCGGCGGCCTTTGCCCTGTTCGAGCAGCATGATCTGCAGCCAACTGCCCAGGCAGTGTTTGGTCAGCGGGTGGCGCGGGTCGAGCATGTGGGCAGCTTCGCTTGTCGCACCATTGCCGGCAGTCAGCGGCGTAGCCAGCATGCCTCGGCCAATGCGCTGGATATCATCGGCTTTCGCCTGGCCGATGGCCGGCGCATCAGTGTGCTGCAGGATTGGCCCAAACAGGGCAAGAACGCCGAGTTTCTGCGTCAGGTTCAGCAGGCGGCCTGCAAGCGCTTCAATACCACCCTGGGGCCGGAATACAACGCGGCCCACCGTGACCACTTTCATGTGGATATGGGGTTGTGGCGGATGTGCCGTTAACTAGCGGCTTAACGCTGCGCCAACAATAGATCGGCAGCCTGGCCACTGCGACCGTCGGCGAATTCGAAGCGGCCGAGTTGGGCGATTTCGTCGTAAGCGCCCAGGGCAATCTTCACGTCGCGTGCTTGCAGGTCGATGGCGCTAACGCCGGCCTGGCTCAGCGACTGGCTGGACTGCCGGCCCTGGGCGTCGAAGCGCAGCAGGCTCAGGCGCTCGAAGATCGCGTCCTGGCTATCGATGCGGCCGTCGCTGTTGTCATCGTATTTGCGCAGTTCGGCAAAGCCGTTGGCCGCGCCGTTCTGGTCGCCGAACAGCTCGCGGCCATCATCAATGCGGCCGTTACCGTTGCGGTCATAGGCGAGCAGGGCATCGTCGCCGGTGGGCACGCTGATCTGGTCGAGCTTGCCGTCGGCATCCAGGTCGAAACGTACCGAGCGGTTCAGGCCGCTGGTGCTGAAGCCGTTGCCGGCTAGATCTAGCACTAAGGGGTCTGTTTTTTGCGGTTCGGCGTTGATATTGACGTTCAGCTCCAGCTCGCGCTGGGCGGCTAGCTCCTGAAAATCGCTGGCCTGAGCGGTGACGGCGGGTGGCTCGCTGGGCGTTGCGGGTTCACTGGGTGGTGCTTCGGCTTCGACTTCATCGGGCATCAGGGTGCGGCGCAGGATTTGATAATCCAGGGATGCGCGTTTGCCTTCATCCAGCGTTTCGCTGATGGAGCTGGTGTTGGCGGCCGACGGGGCGACGCTGCGTGGGGCGGAAATTACATCGAACATGGCGAACTCGGTGCGGCTGGAAACTGCCGGGTCTGGCAAAATGCCGCTCAGGCAAGTTATCGGCTGCTTTTGCAGTCAATTGAGTGATTTTTGAGCACATTTTCTGATGAGTGATGAGCGGCTAATAGCCAGAATTCGTATGCAGGCCCTGGCTCCCCATCTGCAGGCCGTGGCCGAAACCTGGGCGACGCGCCTGGGTTTGCCGCTGGAAGGCGACAGTGAGTTTGCCCTGCAGCTGGGTGAGGGCGGCTTGCAGCTGGTGGAGCTTGGACCGCAGGCGCCGGGGCCGGTGAAAGTGGATTTTGTCGAGGGCGCGGTGGCGCATCGCCGGCTATTCGGCGGCGGCAGCGGGCAGATGATCGCCAAGGCGGTTGGGGTGCAGGCCGGAGTACGCCCGACTGTTCTGGATGCCACGGCCGGCCTGGGTCGTGATGCCTTTGTCTTGGCCAGCCTTGGTTGTCGCATGACCTTGATCGAGCGCCAGCCGCTGATTGCCGCGTTGCTGGAAGATGGCTTGGCCCGTGCGGCGCTGGACCGCGATGTGGCGCCGATTGCCGCGCAAATGCAGCTGCTCAATGGCAATGCCATCGAGCTGATGCGCGCCTGGCAGGGCGAGCCGCCGCAGGTTATCTACCTTGATCCGATGTTCCCGCACCGCGACAAGAGCGCCTTGGTGAAGAAAGAAATGCGCCTGTTCCGGCCCTTTGTTGGCGATGATCTGGACGCGCCGGCACTGCTTGAGGCCGCGCTAAACCTGGCCAGCCATCGGGTGGTGGTCAAGCGCCCGCGCAAGGCTCCGCTGATTGAGGGTGCCAAGCCGGGTTATGCCCTGGAAGGTAAATCCAGTCGCTACGACATCTACCCGAAGAAGAAGCTGCAAGCCGCCAGCGAGTAACGCTGGCGACGCCTTGCGCTACTCGGCGCGGAAGGCGCGCAGAAAGACTTCGACCGCGTCGCGCACATGGGCTTCGGCCTCCGCGCCCTGCAGGGCTTCGCCGCAGCCGATCAGCAGGCGGAAGTTGGCCCCGCCCTTGATCAGGCAGAAGAACTGATCCGCCGCGCTCAACGGGTCGGGAATGCGCAATTTGCCGCTCTGGTCGGCCCGGCGTAGCAGCTCTTCCATGCCGTGCAGCACGCGCTGCGGCCCGGCTTCATAGAACATCCGCGAGAGTTTGGAGTCCTGCGCCGCCAGGCTCACCATCACCCGGTGCAGCTCCACCGACTCGCGGCTGTTGATCAGCTCATTGAAGCCCCGGCCGATATTCAGCAGCAGTTGTGCCACCGGCACTTCGTCGCTCAGCTCGAACAGCAACTCCGGCAGTTGCTCCTCGCATTTGGACTGCACCGCGGCGGCAAACAGCTTCTCCTTGTCGGTGAAGTGGCTGTACACCGTGAGCTTGGAAACCCCGGCTTCCGCGGCAATCGCATCCATACTGCTACCGTCATAGCCATTACTGAGGAATAGGGTTTTCGCCGCTTCCAGAATGGCTTTGCGCTTGGCCAGGTCTTTTGGGCGACCGGGGCCGCTGGTTGGCAACACTTTGTTTGGCATTGGTCGTTTTTAATACTGGACTAGTGAGTTTGCTATTTTTACTATACCTGTCAGTTTAATTATTCAAAAGCCTCCACAAAGGTTAGTCATCATGTTTCGTCATGCACTGTCTGTTGCTTTGCCTGTCAGTCTTATCCTGTTGCTCGCAGCCTGCGGCAATGGCGAGCCCGCCAAAGTTGCCGTGCGTCCGGCGATGGTGGTGCAGCCGCAACTGGCTGGCGACCTGATGGATGCCTACCCCGGTGAGGTGCGCGCGCGCCTGGAACCGGAGCTGGCTTTCCGTATCGGTGGCAAGGTGGCCAAGCGCCTGGTCGATGTCGGCGCGCGGGTAAAGAAGGATCAACCGCTGGCCGAGCTGGACCCGCAGGACGTGCGTCTGCAGCTGGAAGCCACCCGCGCCCAGGTGTCGTCGGCCGAGGCCAACCTGCAGTTGGTGCGCGCCGAGCGTGATCGCTACAAGACCCTGCTGGCGCGCAACCTGGTCAGCCGTTCGCAGTACGACAACGCCGAGAACCTCTACCGTTCCGGCGAAGCGCGGCTGAAGCAGATCAGAGCTGAATTCAACGTGGCCAACAACCAGGCCGGCTATGCCGTGCTGCGTGCCTCCCAGGATGGCGTAGTAGCGCAGCGTATGGTCGAAGTCGGCCAGGTGGTTGCCGCTGGGCAAACCGTATTCACTCTGGCCGCTGATGGCGAGCGTGAAGTGCTGATCAACCTGCCGGAGCAAGCCTTCGAGCGCTTCAAGGTCGGTCAGGATGTCGCGGTTGAACTGTGGTCGCAGCCGGATCAGCGCTTCCCAGGCCGTATCCGTGAAATGTCGCCATCGGCCGACCCGCAATCGCGCACTTTCGCCGCCCGCGTTGCCTTCGTGGAAGGCAAGGTGCCGGCCGAACTGGGCCAGAGCGCCCGCGTGTTTATCGCCCACAACGGTGATGTGCCGCTGGCCGTGCCGCTGTCGGCAGTCACGGCGGAGAAGGGCCAGCCCTACGTCTGGGTGGTCGATCCGAAGGATTCCACTCTCAAGCGCACCGACGTGCGCATCGGTGCCTACGGCGAGAAAACCGTGCCGGTGCTCGAAGGCCTGCAAGCCAGCGATTGGGTAGTAGCCGCCGGTGGTCAGGTGCTGCGCGAAGGCCAGCAAGTGCGTCCGGTTGACCGCGACAACCGTGCGGTGCAACTGACGGCCCAGGCCAACCCGACGGTCGAGGAGTAAGCCCGATGGATTTCAACCTATCCGCCTGGGCGCTGCGCAACCGCCAGATCGTGCTGTATCTCATGCTGCTGCTGGCTGTGGTTGGGGCTATTTCCTACACCAAGCTGGGTCAGAGCGAAGACCCGCCCTTTACCTTCAAGGCCATGGTGGTACGCACCAACTGGCCAGGGGCGAGCGCCGAAGAGGTGTCGCGCCAGGTTACCGAGCGCATCGAAAAGAAGCTGATGGAGACCGGCGACTACGACAAGATCGTCTCGTTCTCGCGCCCTGGTGAATCCCAGGTCACCTTTATCGCCCGCGATTCGATGCACTCGGCCGACATTCCCGAGCTGTTCTACCAGGTGCGCAAGAAGGTCAGCGATATTCGCCACACCTTGCCCCAGGGCATTCAGGGGCCGTTCTACAACGACGAATTCGGCACCACCTTCGGCAATATCTATGCGCTGACCGGTGAAGGCTTCGACTACGCCGTGCTCAAGGATTACGCCGACCGCGTCCAGCTGCAGCTGCAGCGCGTCAAGGACGTCGGCAAGGTCGACCTGCTCGGCCTGCAGGATGAGAAGGTGTGGATCGAGCTGTCCAACACCAAGCTTGCGACCCTTGGCCTGCCGCTGGCCGCCGTGCAGCAGGCGCTTGAAGAGCAGAACGCCGTGGCCGCCGCCGGCTTCTTCGAAACCAGCAGTGACCGCGTGCAACTGCGCGTCACCGGGCGTTTCGAAACGGTCGATGAAATCCGCAATTTCCCCATTCGCGTAGCCGACCGCACCTTCCGCATCGCCGATGTGGCCGAGGTCAAACGCGGCTTCAATGATCCACCCGCACCGCGCATGCGCTACATGGGCGAAGACGCCATTGGCCTGGCCGTATCGATGAAACCGGGTGGTGACATTCTGGTGCTCGGTCAGGCGCTGGAAGGCGAGTTCGCCCGCCTGCAGGAAACCCTGCCGGCCGGCATGCAGCTGAGCAAAGTGTCTGATCAGCCGGCTGCGGTGAAAACCGGGGTAGGCGAGTTCGTGCGCGTGCTCACCGAAGCGGTGATCATCGTGCTGCTGGTGAGCTTCTTCTCCCTCGGTCTGCGTACCGGTCTGGTCGTCGCGCTGTCGATTCCGCTGGTGCTGGCGATGACCTTTGCCGCCATGTACTACCTCGGCATCGGCCTGCA
>JBIHZW010000159.1:0-8204 GCA_044240245.1 Pseudomonas sp.
GTTGAAGCGCGGCAGGCCCGGCAGAGTCGGTACCTTGTAGCGTGCCTGAAACTGCTCGACAAAGGCCAACGGGTCTTCGCATTGATGGCGCTCGACCTCGACGCCGTCGACGCTGATCAGCACCTCATGGCCATAAGCCCGCAGCACAGTGCGGGCCGGCAGACCGATGATGGAGTAACGTCCCCACTTCTCGCCGCCTTGGACGGACTCGAGCAGGTAGGTATTGGCCTCATCGGCCAGCTTCAGATAGATCGACAGCGGGGTGTCGAAATCCACCAGGGTTTCGCAGGCAACAGGAATGCGGTTATAGCCGGCAGCGGCTAAACGCAGGAATTCTTCGCGGGTCATGATCAGCCTCGTGGCTTGAGGTAATTCGGTCGAGTGCAAACGCGCCGCCTAGGCGGCCAAGATCAGGTCAGGGGCGCCAGCGCCAACGGGCCAGGGCCTTGATGATTTTCATGTCGGTGCTTGCCGACCAGCGCGTGCAGGTAACCACCACGAAGCTCTCTTATTTCAGGCGGGATTGAAGTTCGGCCACACTAGCGCAGGGCCGAACCCGAATCAACCCGCAAACCCCGGCAAAATCGGGGGCTCGGCAGGGCGCAGTAAGCCGCTCAGACAATCCAGCACGTGCGCAGGATTCTCCTCGGCAATCGGCCGACCGTGGTTATAGCCGTAGCTCAACGCCACACAGGGCACTCCGGCTGCCTTGGCCGCCAGCACGTCACTTCGCGAGTCACCGACAAACAGCGCCTGTGCCGCGTCCACTCGGGCCAGTTGCAGCACATGCAGTAGCGCTGCGGGATCGGGTTTCTGCTGAGGTAGCGTGTCGCCGCCGACAATCCAGCGAAAATAGCCGCCCAGGCCCTTTTCATCCAATAAGGGCGCAACAAAGCGCTCGGGCTTGTTGGTGACAATTGCCAGCTCGACCTGCTGCTCACGCAACCAATCCAGAGTGGCTTTCACGCCAGGGTAAACCTGGGTCAGGGCGTGGTTTGCAGCGTAAAACTGCATAAACAGTTCCAGCGCCTGCTCGGCCAGCTCATTATCGACATGCGCATGCTCCAGCCCGCCCGCCAGCGCACGGCGTACCAGCACCCGCGCGCCATTGCCGACCCAGTTGCGCACCTGCTCCACACCAGCAACCGGACGACCCAGCTCGCGCAGGGTGTTGTCGACAGCAGCGGCCAGATCCGGCACCGAATCCACCAGAGTGCCGTCCAGGTCAAACATCACCAGGTGTGGCAACTCGCCCTGGAACAGCTCGCGCAGCAGACTCACCCGCGCGCCTGGGCCAGTTCGGCGCGCATGGCGTCAATCACGGCCTTGTAGTCAGGCTGATTGAAGATCGCCGAGCCGGCAACAAAGGTATCGGCACCCGCCGCGGCGATTTCGCGAATGTTCTGCACATTGACTCCACCATCGATTTCCAGACGGATCTCGCGACCGGAAGCATCGATCAGCGCACGCGCCTCTTTGAGTTTTTCCAGGGTATGAGGAATAAATTTCTGCCCGCCGAAGCCTGGGTTGACGCTCATCAGCAGGATCATGTCGACCTTGTCCATGACGTGCTTAAGCACCTCAAGCGGCGTCGCCGGGTTGAACACCAAACCGGCCTTGCAGCCGCCATCGCGAATCAGCTGCAGGGAGCGATCGATATGCTCGCTGGCCTCGGGGTGGAAGGTGATGTAGCTCGCGCCCGCCTCGATAAAGTCACCGATGATGCGATCCACCGGCTTGACCATCAGGTGCGCGTCAATCGGCGCGGTGATGCCGTACTTGCGCAGCGCCGCACAGACCATCGGGCCGATGGTCAGGTTGGGCACATAGTGATTGTCCATTACATCGAAGTGCACGATGTCAGCACCGGCGGCGAGCACCTTGTCCACTTCCTCACCCAGGCGAGCGAAGTCAGCGGAAAGAATCGACGGAGCAATGGCGAAGGGTTGCATAGCGCACCTCGGTGGCATTCACGGAAGGCGCGCATTGTACCAGCCCGATCCAAGGCCTGGCGCGCGTGAGCGACATCTGACAAAGCCGAGCGGAAAAGGCTAGGCTGCTGAGACACGATGTTCGCTGGAGAACCCCATGTTTTCGCGCCCCGCCGCCCTTGCCCTGAGCCTGCTGCTATCGATCAGCCCACTACAGGCGGAAGAACAAACACCCGCAGAAGAAGCCCCCGCCGCGACGGACTCCTCAACCGAGCCGGCGGAAGAAGCACGCGCGCCCTTAGCTGAACGCAGCGAGGTGGAAGCCACGGCGCTGGAGCAGCGCCTGGAGCAAAAGGAACAGCAGCAACTGCAGGCGGGCGATGAAAGCTTTCTTGCTCTCTGGCTGCCGGCCAATGTCGCCGAGCCCAGTGGCGCGGTGATCATTCTGCCGGGCGACGATGAAACTGCCGATTGGCCGCAAAGCGTCGGCCCCTTGCGCGGCAAGCTGCCCAATGGCGGCTGGCACAGCCTCAGCCTGACCCTGCCCGACCCCAACAGTGACGCGCCACCACTGCGCAGCGCCGAACCAACCGCTACAGACCCGGCAGAAGAGGCTGCTGCCGACACCATGGCGGCACCGGCAGAGGAAAGCGCCGAGGACAGCCCCGCCACAGATCAAGCGGCGGCGCAAACCAGCAATAGCCAGCTCGACAGCGCCGAAACCGCAGCGAGCAAAGTGAAGACCATCGAGGAACAGCAGAAAGCCCATGCAGAACGCGTATTGGCGCGCATCGAGTCGGCCATTGGCTTTGCCGAGCAACAGCAAGCCAAGACCATCGTACTCCTCGGCCATGGCAGCGGCGCCTACTGGGCCGCGCGCTACCTGGCCGAACGCAAGCCGGCCAATATTCAGAATCTGCTGCTGGTAGCCGCCCAATTACCCGCCGGCTATACCCCGCCACTGGATGAGCTGATCCCGCAACTGCAGCTGGCCACTGGCGACTTCTATTACAAGGACCTCACGGCTGACCGGCAGGCCGCGCTCAAACGCTCGCAAGCCAGCAAACGGCAGAAGCACCCCACCTATATACAGATCGCGATGAAGGCCCTGCCGGGCAACCGCGAAGCCGAACAGGAACAGCTCTACCGCCGCATTCGCGGCTGGTTGACGCTAAAGTTGCAGGTGAAATAGTCCATAGCAGGCCGTTGAAAAACGTTGGCGAGGCAGTCAGCGCAAGGCGCTACACCAGCAACAGCCTCCGGCTGGTCAAAACGGCGAGGAAGAGGACTGGGCTCGCACGCGAGTGTACGAGCTGTACATGAGCATCCGAGCCTGTTTTTAACGCCGCGATGGCAACGTAGGTAGTTTTTTCAACAGCCTGCTAACGGAAACCGTGGCGCTGGCGAATCAGATCATAGGCCTGGTGCAACTCACGGGTGCGTTCAGTCGCCTCGCGCACGCGCTCCGGCGTCGCACCGCTTCCTGCCAGTTTGTCAGGGTGATGGCGACTCAATAAACGCCGATACGCCTGCTTGATCTGTGCCGGCTCGGCATCAGCATTTACGTTCAACAGATTCAGCGCGCGCTGATAGGCATTACTGGCCGTCGAAACCAGCGGCCCTTGTTGCGGTGCGTAGGCGTCACTCAACTGCGCCTGGGTCGCCGATGAAACCTGCAGCCACTTGCCCCAGAGCATGATCAGTTCACGCTCAGCCTGGGCGACCTGGCCATCCACCCATGCCATCCGCCAGCACGCGCGCAGCAGCGCTTCACTGCGCTCGCGCTGACGACGCAGCGGCGCCCGCAAGCTGTCGCGCCCCACCTTGCCCCGAGCAAAAGCCGCTATGGCCTGACGCTGCCCCTCGGCATCCAGCCCCAGGCGCTGCATTTCCGCCCGCGCCTGCTGGATATGCGCCGGCAGCACCCGGCCACCGCTCTTGGCCAACCGCCCCAGCAATACAAATAGCAGCCACTCATCACGCGACTCGGTGCGACCACCCAGGCGCTCACGCAAGGCTGCCCAGGACTGCAGACGCAAACGCCGATCCAGCACCTGGCCCAGCAAACCACCGAGCATGGCACCCGGAATACTGGCGACCGCTAGCCCGGCAACCGCCCCCAGAAGGGTCACAGGCCAGATCATCCTAGCCGCGCGCCTCAAGCAAACGCTCGACCTGAGCCAGGCGCTCATGGGTACCCACATCCACCCAGCAACCGTCAAACCGTTCGCCCGTAACCTGCCCCGTCGTCATGGCCGCACGCAACAATGGCGCAAGCGAGAAGACGCCAGCCTGACAACCGGCAAATAGCGCGGGGGATAGCACGGCCATTCCGCTATAAGTCAGGCTGTCCTGCCCCGCCTGCGCATCCGTAACCTGCCCTTTCTGCAAACAGAAGTCGCCCTTGACGTGATGGCCAGGGTTCTCGATCAGCACCAGGTGCGCCAGGCCGGATAACGGACGGCGCAGCTCGGCAAAGGGGTAGTCGGTGAAGATATCGCCATTGATCAGCACAAACGGCTGATCGCCCAGCAAAGGCAGCGCTTGAAAGATCCCGCCGCCGGTTTCTAACGGCTCACCCTCGGCGGAATAGGCAATGCTGACGCCGAAGCGCGATCCATCACCCAGGTAATCCTCGATCTGCTGCCCCAGCCAGGCATGATTGATCACCAGCTCGGTAAACCCGGCCGCCGCCAACGCGCGCATGTGGTATTCGATCAAGGGCACGCCGGCCGCGCGCACCAATGGTTTGGGTGTATGCAGGGTCAGCGGGCGCAGCCGCTCACCTTTACCGGCGGCCAGAATCATCGCCTTCATACAGGCTCCCGCTGCAGGCTGCCGAGTAATTCAGCCAGTTCAGCCAGCTCCGGCCGACGCGCCAATACCGCCTCTATATAAGAGAAGAACCGCGGCACATCCCCCAGGTACTTGGGCTTGCCATCGCGATGGCAAATGCGCGTGAAGATGCCGATCACCTTGAGATGGCGTTGCACACCCATCAAGTCGCTAGCCCGCAGAAAATCATCCAGCACCGGCTGAACCGGCACACCCGCCTCACGCGCCTGCTGCCAATACTGCTCCAGCCAGCTGCGTACGCGCGCCTCAGGCCAGCTGAGGAAGGCATCCTTGAACAGGCAAGTGACGTCATAAGTCACCGGGCCGTAGACCGCATCCTGAAAATCCAGCACCCCCGGATTCGGCTCACTGAGCATCAGGTTGCGCGGCATATAGTCGCGATGCACCAGCACCTTGGGCTGCGCCAGGGCGCTGTCGATCAACAGCTGACTCGCGCGCTGCCACATGGCCTGTTGCTGCTCGCTAAAGTCGACACCCAGGTGGCGTTTTACATACCACTCGGGGAATAGCTGCAGCTCACGGCGCAGAAGGGCATCGTCATAACTGGGCAATGGCGTGGTCATCGGCAGTTGCTGAAATGCCAGCAGGGCCTTCGTAGCATCTGCAAATAGCGCATCGGCATTGCCTTCGTTAATCACATCCAGATAGGTCTGCCGACCCAAATCATTGAGCAATAAAAAGCCTCGCTCAAGGTCAGCGGCAAGAATCTGCGGCACATTGAGGCGCGCCTCAGCGAGCAAATGTGCCACTTTGACGAAGGGCGCGCAGTCTTCCTGCGGCGGCGGTGCATCCATCACGATCAGGGTTCGCCCCGCCCCCTGCCAGCGGAAATAACGGCGAAAACTGGCGTCACTGCTCGCAGGAGTAAGCGTGGCGGCCGGTACAGCGCCCCAACCCTGCGCGGCAAACAGCCCAGGCAGCTGCTGATCCAGCCAGTTTTCGAGGAGTTTTAAGCGTACATCTTCATCAGGCATTACAAGGTCTCCGACGGCGCTAGCCGTTGCGCGGGTCATGCTTTATTATCCAGCATCTTTTCAAGCCCATCGAGAGGCGTGCGGCCTCAGGGCCAATGGCGCGCAGGAAGCCCGGAAAAAATAAGATGGCAGTAAAATACCCCGCGTTTCGTAAAAAATTCCCTCTACTGGTCACTGGCAGCCTTCTGGCGCTACAACCTTTAGCCGTTCCTTTTGCTATCGCTGCCGAGCAGTATGATTGCCAGGTTTCCGCCACCGGCGGCTGGGCATGCGCCCCGAAGACCAGCAATGCTGCACTGCCAGCACGGCCAGTACAACGTGATTCGGTCGCCAGCAACAAAGCTGGTGAAAGCGGCACCGAAGCACCTCAGGAAAAAGCCGCGCAAGCGACCCTGGTGACTGAAAGCCGTGGCAAGGGCCTCGCTTCGCGTAGCGCCGACTACAGCCATCTGGATTGGGTGCCGCGAGAAAATCTCAGCGCCGCTCAACTGGCTGAAGCCGGCCCTTACTGCGCAGGTGCTTATATAGAGCCGGCGCGGCCAGGCATGGACGACAAGACGCCGATGGACGAAGCACCGATGTTCGTATCGGCCAAAGCTTCGCGCTATGAGCAGGAAGAGCAGGTCGCCACCCTCGCCGGTGATGTGGTCCTGCGCCAGGCCGGCATGCAGGTCGAGGCGGATGAAGCCAACCTGCGTCAGGCGGAGAACCGTGGCGAGCTGATCGGTAATGTGCGCCTGCGTGACCAGGGCATGCTGGTCGTGGGTGACCGCGCCGAGCTGCAACTGGACAACGGTGAAGCCAAAGTCGACAACGCCGAATATGTGCTGCACAAGAGCCATATTCGCGGTAACGCGCTCTACGCCAAGCGCGAAGAAAGCGCAATTATTCGCCTGAAAGACGGCACCTACACCAGTTGCGAACCAGGCAGCAACGCCTGGCACCTGAAGGGCAACAACATCACCCTGAATCCAGCTACTGGTTTCGGTACCGCGACCAACGTCACTCTGCGAGTGAAGAATATTCCGGTGTTCTACACACCTTATATTTACTTCCCGATTGATGACCGTCGCCAGTCCGGCTTCCTGCCGCCCAGCATTGGCAGCTCAAGCGATAACGGCCTGACTCTACAAACGCCGTACTACTTCAACCTGGCGCCGAACTATGACGCCACGCTGTACCCGACCTATATGAGCGATCGCGGCTTGATGATGGAAGGCGAATTCCGCTACCTCACCAAGAACAGCGAAGGCCAGGTTGGCGGCGCGTATCTCGACGACAGCAACGACGACCGCAAACTGCAGTCGGAGTACGAAGATCAGCGCTGGATGTACAGCTGGCAACACAAAACCGGCCTGACCTCGCGCCTTCTGGCGGAAGTCGATTACACCGATATCAGCGATCCGTATTACTTCCAGGATCTGAGCACTGATCTGGGCGTCGGCTCCACCAGCTACGTCAATCAGCGCGGCACGTTAACTTACCGTGGCGATAGCTATACCGCGCGCTTGAATGCACATGCGTACGAGCTAGCCAATATCACCGATATCACCCCATACAACCGCCTACCACAGATTACCCTCGACGGCAAACTCCCGTTCCAGCCGGGCGGTCTGAACTTCGCTTACGGCACCGAGCTGGTGCGTTTCGACCGCGACCTGCGCTCGGGCTTGAATACAGATATAGACGGCAATCAGCAGCCTTGGTACGACAATAACTTGCGAGGCCTGGCCCGTGCCAACGGCACCCGTATGCATGTCGAACCCTCGGTCAGCCTACCGCTGAACTGGAGCTGGGGCTTTATCACGCCCAAGGTCAAGTACCTGCAAACCAACTATGACCTGACGCTGGATCAGCAAGGCAAAAACACGCTGCTGGCCGAACAGGAATACAAGAGCAGCCAAAGCCGCGGCGTAGGCATGTTTAGCCTGGACAGCGGCCTGTACTTCGACCGCGACACCCAGTGGTTTGGCAAAAATTACCGCCAGACGCTAGAACCGCGCCTGTTCTACCTCTATGTGCCCGAGGAAGACCAAACCGATATCCCAGTCTTCGACACCAGCGAAAGCACATTCAGCTACTCCTCGCTATGGCGTGAGAATCGCTTCTCCGGCAAAGATCGCATTGGCGACGAGAACAAGCTGTCTCTTGGCGTAACCAACCGCTGGATTGAGCCAAACGGCTTTGAACGCCAGCGCTTTAGCATCGGTCAAGCCTTCTACTTCGAAAACCGCCAGGTACAGCTGCCTGGCATTGATTACCGTACTCGCCAAGACGCACAGTCGTCGGTTTCGCCTTATGCGCTTGAATACCTGTATCGCTTTAACCGCGACTGGCGCTTCTCTTCGGACTTCAATTGGGACCCGGACAGCCGCAGTACCCGCTCGGGTAGCGCGATGTTTCACTACCAACCTGAAGACAACCCTAACAAGGTGGTTAACGC
>JBIHZW010000160.1:0-8164 GCA_044240245.1 Pseudomonas sp.
AGCGCGAAGTTGGGGTGGATACCCGCAGCTTCCACGCTGCGCTGAAGAACACCCTGCGCCAGGCGCCGGACGTGATTCTGATTGGCGAGATTCGTGATCGCGAGACCATGGAACATGCCCTGGCCTTTGCTGACACCGGCCACTTGGCGATTTCCACGCTGCATGCGAACAACGCCAACCAGGCGCTGGACCGCATCATCAACTTCTTCCCGGAAGACCGCCGCCCGCAGTTGCTCAATGACTTGGGCAACAACCTCAAGGCGTTCGTCTCCCAGCGTCTGGTCAAGACCATCGACGGCAAGCGTCGCGCGGCGGTGGAGGTGCTGCTGGGCACGCCGACCATTCGTGATCTGATCAAGCGCAACGAGTTTTCCGACATCAAAGAGATCATGGAAAAATCGAAAAACCTCGGTATGCAGACCTTCGACCAGGCGCTGATCGACCTGGTCAACGACGGCAGCATCGATGAAGAAGAAGCGGTGAAAAACGCTGACTCGGCAAACAACGTGCGCCTCAAGCTCAAGCTCTACCGCGACAACCCAGCTACCTCCGCGCCCGCTGCTGCGCCCGCGCCAGTGACCGCCGCACCGACGCCTGCTGCGCCTGCGGCACCCGCAGCGTCGGCGGGCGAGTGGGGGCTTGAGCTGAAGCTGGAGGATATCGAAGAGGAGCAGCTGCCTGAGGACCCCGGCCGCAAAGGCATTTGAACACCGCTGGCGACAGGGATGTCCGCCGTTAATGCACGGGCCGGTAGGCTTCCTGAATACGCTGGATCATGCCTTCGGCACGTAGCGCGTCGACTGCCTTGCGCAGATTCTCCTGCAAGTCAGCGTCGCACTCTTTGGAGCAGGCCAGGTACAGATCGGTACTGGCCATCACCGGGCTCATCTGCAGCCGATTGTCGCTTTGCGGCCACAGGTACAACCCCTCCGGCACCCCGGTAAACCAGGCATCGACACGGCCCAGTTCAAGCATGCGTGCGGGATTATCGCCAAGCTTGAGGCTGACAATCTGCTCATCGGCAAACCCCTCGCGCTTGAGTATTTCCATCTGTGCGGTGCCCAGGCCGACGGCGATACGCTTATAACGCTGGCGCGCCTCGGTAAAGTCGGCCACTGGCGCGTCGAGGCTGAAGAAGGCGCGTTCAAGTGGCGAAATGGGGGCGATCCAGGTGTACAACGCTTCCCGCTCCGGAGTGCGCGAAAGCGGGATGATCAGCAGGTTATGGCCACGGCTGACCCGCTGCTGGGCGCGAGCCCAGGGGGTTACATGGATATGGCTGAGATACCCCGCACGGGCAATGGCGGCTAATGCCACATCGCCGACCATGCCGTAACCGCCCTGAAAGCTGACAAAGGTCAGCGGCGGCGCGTCCGGCATATGCAGCTCCAGCGGTTCCTGAGCTGTTGCGCTTAGGCTTAGTGGGGTCAGCAATACAGCGAGACAGATCCAGCGCACAACCACATCAACACTCCAGCAGCGACTGGCTGGGAGTATAGACACTGCATGCTGGGCAGGCTGGTTTTCTGGTACGTCAGTCCCGTAGCTCTGCGAGATCGCGATACAGCTCCAGCGCCTGCGGATTGGCCAGGGCGTCGGTGTTTTTCACCGGTTTGCCGTGCACCACGTTGCGCACCGCCAGTTCGACGATCTTGCCGCTGATGGTGCGCGGGATATCCGCCACGGCGATGATTTTGGCTGGCACATGGCGCGGTGTGGTGTTGGCGCGGATTACCTGGCGGATCTGCGCTTGTAGCGCGTCGGTCAGTTCGACACCTTCGCGTAGACGCACAAACAGCACCACGCGCACATCGTCGTCCCACTCTTGGCCGATGGCGATGGACTCCAGCACTTCTTCGACCTTCTCCACCTGGCGATAGATCTCAGCGGTGCCGATACGTACGCCGCCAGGGTTGAGTACTGCGTCACTGCGACCGTGAATCACCAGACCGCCGTGGGCAGTGATCTCGGCGTAATCGCCGTGGGCCCAGATACCGGGGAAGGTGTCGAAGTAGGCGGCCTGGAACTTGCTGCCGTCGCCATCCTTCCAGAAGCCCACCGGCATGGACGGGAAATGCTGGGCGCAGACCAGTTCGCCTTTCTCGCTTGTCACAGGCTGGCCGGCGTCGTTCCACACCTGTACGTCCATCCCTAAGCCCTTGCACTGCAGTTCGCCGCGCCACACCGGCAGCACCGGGTTGCCGAGGGCGAAGCAGGAAACGATATCGGTGCCGCCGGAGATCGACGATAAGCAGATATCGGCTTTGATTTCGCGGTAGACGTACTCGAAGCTCTCGTGGGACAGTGGCGAGCCGGTCGACAGAATCGCCTTAAGCCGCTGCAGCTTGTGGGTTTGACCCGGCGTGGCACCGGCCTTCTCCAGCGCCGCGAGAAACTTGGCGCTGGTGCCGAAGATACTGATGTTCTCCGCATCGATCAGGTCGATCAGGCGCTCGGCGCCCGGGTGGAAAGGTGAGCCGTCGAACAGCACCAAGGTCGCGCCCAGGGCCAGGCCCGAGACCAGCCAGTTCCACATCATCCAGCCGCAGGTGGTGTAGTAGAACAGCGTGTCGTCGGCATGCAGATCGGTGTGCAGGCCGAGTTCCTTGACGTGCTGCAACAAGGTGCCACCGGTGCCGTGAACGATGCACTTGGGCACGCCCGTGGTACCGCTGGAGTAGAGGATATACAGCGGGTGATCGAACGGTACTTGGGTGAATTCGGGCTCGCCGCCAGCCTGGTAGAAGTCCTGCCACAGCGCGACCTTGGCCGCTGAGTGGAAGTCGGCGGCTTTGGCCTGAGCATTGGAGTAGGGCACCACAATCAGCTGTTCGAGCGAGGGCAGGCGTTCGAGCATTTCGTTGAGCTTGGCGGTCAGATCGAGATTCTTGCCGGCGTAGCGATATCCGGCGGCGGCAATCAGTACCTTGGGCTCGATCTGGCCGAAGCGGTCGATCACGCCTTGGGTGCCGAAGTCTGGCGAGCAGCTCGACCAGGTGGCGCCCAGGCTGCTGGCGGCAAGCATGCCGACCAGGGTTTGCCAGGTGTTGGGCATAAAAGCGGCAACGCGGTCGCCAATACCCACGCCGGCAGCGCGCAGGCTACTCTGCAAGCCAGCGACATGGGCGGCCAGTTCGGCATAGCTCAGTTGCTCGCGCGAGCCGTCTTCACCGATAGCCACCAGGGCAGGGTGGTGATCGCGGCGGCGCAGCAGGTGTTCGGAAAAGTTCAGCGTTGCACTGGGAAACCAGTGGGCGCTGGGCATGGCGCTGCTTTCTTGCAGCACGGCCTCGGGCTGGGCGCTAAAGCGGATTTCAAAGAACTCGACAATCGCCTGCCAGAAGGTCTCACGCTGCGCCACGCTCCAGGCATGCAGGGCCGGATAGTCGGCCAGTTGCAGGCTGTGGCGCTGATTGACGAAGCGGCGGAAGCTGTCCATCCGAGTGGCGGCGATACGTTCGGCAGAAGGCGTCCACAGGGGCTGTTGCATCGTGCTTCCTCATCATTCTTGTTATGCCGGCGCGGTTAGCCGGCTTATTGCTGCAAGCCTACTGGCTGGCGGAGGGCCTTGCGTCGAGTTGTTGAGCGCTTGCGCTGATCGCTAGCAGCAGCTGCTGTAGTCGCTTTGCAACGCCATCAGGCAGCGGGCAGTAAGCCTGACGGCGGTGCTTTACAGTGCGTAAATAAAACCTTACGCACTAGCCAGCTTGGCCCGCGCCACACGCGAGCCATTGGGCTTATCCAGTACCGCGCAAATACGCTGGCCGGCGGCGATCAGCCGGCCCATATCGATACCGGTTTCGATGCCCAGGCCCTCTAGCAGGTAAAGCACATCTTCGGTCGCGACATTGCCGGTGGCGCCTTTGGCATAAGGGCAGCCGCCGAGACCCGCAACCGAGCTGTCGAATACGCTGATGCCTTCCAAGAGGCTCGCGTAGATATTGGCCAAAGCCTGGCCATAAGTGTCGTGGAAATGTCCGGCCAACAAATTACGTGGCACCTCGCGGCCGACCACGTTGAACAGGTGACGGGTTGCTCCGGCAGTGCCGGCACCTATGGTGTCGCCCAAGGAAACCTCATAGCAGCCCATGGCATACAGCTCACGGGCCACGCTGGCGACTTGCTCGGGTGGCACGCTGCCGTCATAGGGGCAGCCCAGTACGCAGGAGACATAACCGCGCACGCGAATGCCATGCTGCTTGGCGGCGTCCATTACTGGGACAAAGCGCTCAAGGCTCTCGCTGATCGAGCAGTTGATGTTTTTCTGCGAGAAGGCTTCCGAAGCCGCGGCAAACACTGCAACTTCCCTAACGCCCGCTTCCAGCGCTCCCTCAAAGCCTTTCAGATTGGGGGCCAGGGCCGCGTAGGTAATACCTGGCAACTGCTGGATCTGTGCAAAAACCTCGGCGCTGCCGGCCATCTGCGGCACCCACTTGGGCGAGACAAAGCTGCCCACCTCGATATAGCCCAGGCCTGCGGCAGACAAGTCATCGACCAGGCGCACCTTATCGGCCACGCTGATCGGCTGTTTCTCATTCTGCAAACCGTCGCGCGGGCCGACTTCGACCAGGCGGACTTGTTTGGGTAGGTTCATCGTTGCCTCGTTGTTCGTCTCGATGGGTATCGCGTTGCTCAACCCATCCTACGTTGCTGTGCTCGCCTCTAGGAGCGGCCTTGGCCGCGATAAACCCTGATCGCGGCCAAGGCCGCTCCTACAAAACATCGTTATGCGCTGGCTTCATCGAGTTCCACCAGCACGGCGCCTTCACTGACCATCTCGCCCTCGCTGCAATACAGCGCCTTGACGGTGCCGGCATGTGGCGCGCGGATGCTGTGTTCCATCTTCATCGCCTCCAGCACCACCAGCGCAGTGCCGGCTTCGACCTGCTGGCCGGCCTCGACCAGTACGCGCACGATACTGCCGTTCATGGGGGCGGTGAGGCCGCCGTGCTGCTGATGGCTGGCTTCGACTTCGGCAATCGGATCGACGCGCTGAATGCTGCGCAGCTCGCCGGCATAGTGCAGATAAAGAGTGCCGCCCCGGCGAATCGCCAGATGCTGTTGACGCAGGCCGTCGCGCTCAACCTGCAGAACCTCGCCTTGCAGCTGTACGGTGGAAGCCGAGGCATGACGCAGGCGAATTACCTGGCGTTCGCTCTGGCAGGCCAGGTGCAGGTCGGTTTCTGCCGGCAATCCCAGGCGCAGGCCGCTATTGCAGGTCCAGGGCGAGTGGCAGTCGTCGGGCCGCTGCAGCGGCGCTTCGCTTTGCACAAAGGCTTCGGCAGCCAGTTGCCAGAATTCACTAGGCAGCTCGCTCACTGGAGGCAGCAGCTGTGCTTCATGACGCGGAATAAAGCCGGTATCCAGCTCGGCATTGGCAAATGCCGGGTGGGTCAGTACGCGGGTGAGAAAGGCCAGGTTGGTTCTAACCCCGCCCACGCAGGTTTCCTTAAGCATGGCCAGCAGGCGCAGGCGCGCCTCTTCGCGGTTTTCGCCCCAGGCGATCAGTTTGCCGAGCATCGGGTCATAGAAGGGCGAGACTTCATCGCCTTCGCTGACGCCGCTGTCGACCCGTCGACCTGGGCCTGGCGCAGCTTCGCGGTACAGCGCCAGGGTGCCGGTGGCAGGCAAAAAGTCGTTGTCCGGGTCTTCCGCGTACAGCCGCACTTCGATGGCGTGGCCAATCAGCGGCACCTGCTCCTGACTGATAGGCAGCGCTTCGCCACGGGCGACACGGATCTGCCAGGCAACCAGATCCAGGCCGGTGATCAGCTCGGTGACCGGGTGTTCGACCTGCAGGCGGGTGTTCATCTCCATAAAGAAGAAGTCGCCGCGCTCATCCAGCAGAAATTCCACGGTACCGGCACCGACATAGCCGATGGCCTGGGCAGCCTTGACCGCCGCTTCGCCCATGGCGCGACGCAGTTCGGCGGACAGGCCAGGCGCTGGGGCTTCTTCGACCACTTTCTGGTGGCGGCGCTGGATCGAGCAGTCGCGCTCATTCAGGTACAGGCAGTTTCCGTGTTGGTCGGCGAAGACCTGGATCTCCACATGGCGCGGTTTGAGTACGTACTTTTCCACCAGCATGCGCGAGTCGCCGAACGACGATTGCGCCTCGCGCTGGGCGCTGGCCAGGGCCTCGGCCAGTTCGCTTTCACGCTCGACCACCTTCATGCCCTTGCCGCCGCCACCCGCCGCAGCCTTGAGCAGCACCGGGTAGCCGATTGCGTTCGAGGCTACGCGGAAGGTTTCCACATCCTGCGCTTCGCCGTGATAGCCCGGCACCAGCGGCACGCCGGCGGCTTCCATCAGCGCCTTGGCGGCCGATTTACTGCCCATGGCGTCGATAGCCGAGGCGGGCGGGCCGAGAAAGATCAAACCGGCGGTTTCGATGGCGCGGGCAAAGCCGGCGTTTTCCGACAGAAAACCATAACCGGGATGGATCGCCTGGGCTCCGCTGGCCTTGGCTGCGGCGATCAGCGCATCAATACGCAGGTAGCTGTCCGCTGGCTTGGCACCGCCGAGATTTACCGCCAGATCGGCTTCACGCACATGGCGCGCGCTGGCGTCGATGGCGCTGTGTACCGCCACGGTCTGGATGCCCATGGCCTTGGCCGTGCGCATCACCCGACAGGCGATCTCACCACGGTTGGCTACCAGCAGGGTGTCGATAGGCTTGAGGCTCATGCTTGTGGCTCCTGCCAGGCGGGTTTGCGCTTATCCAGGAATGCCCGTAGGCCTTCCTGACCTTCGGGGCTAACGCGGATACGGGCAATCGCGTTCTCGGTATAACGGCGCAGCGCCGGAGTCAGCACGCCGCTGCCGACTTCGCGCAGCAAATCCTTGCTGGCGAGCATGGCCTGCGGGCTATTGAGCAGCAGCGTGTCGACCCACTCGGCCACGGCCTGCTCCAGGGCGTCTGACGCATAGCATTCGGCAAACAGCCCCAGTTCCTGCGCTCGTTGGCCGCTAAAGCGCTCGGCAGTCAGGGCATAACGGCGCGCAGCGCGCTCGCCGATGGCCTGCACGACGAAGGGGCTGATCACCGCCGGCGCCAGGCCGATGCGCACTTCGGACAGACACAGCTGGGCGTCAACGGTGCCGATGGCCATGTCGCAGCAGCTGATCAAACCCAGCGCACCGCCAAAGGCCGCGCCTTGCACCACAGCCAGGGTGGGGATCTTCAGCTGATACAGGTTGTGCATCAGCTCAGCCAACTCGCGCGAATCAGCCAGGTTGGCGTTGTAGTCCAGCGTCGCCGCGTGCTGCATCCAGGCCAGGTCCGCGCCAGCGGAGAAGTGCTTACCGCGGCCGCGCAACAGCAGGAAGCGCAGGGTTTTGTCGGCCATCACCGCGTCGAGGGCGAGAATCAGCTCGCGGATCATCTCGGCGTTAAAGGCGTTGTTCTTGTCCGCACGGTTGAGCCAGAGGGTGGCAAAGCCGCGTGGGTCTGTTTGCAGTTCGATGGTGCTGAAATCGTTCATGGTCTGTCGCTCTAGAATCTGGGGCAGGGCGCTGCCTTACATGCGGAACACGCCAAAGGTGGTCGGCTCGATTGGCGCGTTAAGGCTGGCGGACAGCGCCAGGCCCAAGATGTCGCGGGTTTGCGCCGGGTCGATAACACCGTCGTCCCATAGGCGGGCGCTTGAGTAATAAGGGTGGCCCTGGCGCTCGTACTGTTCGAGGATCGGTTGCTTGAGCTTGGCTTCATCCTCGGCGGAAAAGCTCTGCCCGGCGCGGGCGGCCTGTTCGTGTTTGACCTGCACCAGCACGCCGGCGGCCTGTTCGGCGCCCATCACGCCAATGCGCGCATTCGGCCACATCCACAAAAAGCGTGGATCGTAGGCGCGGCCACACATGCCGTAGTTACCGGCGCCGAAGCTGCCGCCGATGATCACGGTGAATTTCGGCACCTTGGCGCAGGCCACGGCGTTTACCAGCTTGGCGCCGTGTTTGGCGATGCCGCCGGCTTCGTACTTCTGTCCGACCATAAAGCCGGTGATATTTTGCAGGAACAGCAGCGGAATGCCACGCTGGCAGGCCAGCTCGATAAAATGCGCGCCTTTTTGCGCCGATTCCGCAAACAAGATCCCGTTATTGGCGAGGATCGCCACCGGATAGCCGTGAATATGCGCAAAGCCGCACACCAGGGTCGCGCCAAACA
>JBIHZW010000162.1:0-8142 GCA_044240245.1 Pseudomonas sp.
TGGCCTGAAATACCCGGCCTTGTTCGATCTTGCCGAGCTGGCTGACTGCGCCATCGGCGGGGCTGAGTACCGCGCCAGGCGTGCTGTCGAGCGGGCGGGCGCCGTCTTTCAGTGCGCGGGTAAAAAAGTCATTGAAGTGGGCGAAAGCGGTCAGGTCTTCGACCTGGGCTTCGCTCATGTTGACCTGGTACTGCTTGGCGAACCAGCCGATCAGGCGATTCTTGAACCAGCCGGCGCGGCATTCCGCGGCGCAGCCGATCAGGCGCGAGAGCAGGTGATGCGGCAGCAGGTACTGGCTGAGGATAAATAGACGATCTTTCATTGGCGTTCCTTAAAAGTGACTGGCGGTCTGCGGGTGCTTAACGCTCGACCGGGGTATCCGGGTGGTTGCCCCACTCGCCCCAGGAGCCGGCATAGGCTTTTACCCGTGGATAGCCGAGCAGTTTGGCGACCAGGTAGGTAAAGCCGGAGCGGTGGTGGGTCTGGCAGTGGGTGATGATTTCTTTGTCGGCAGTGATGCCGAGGCTATTGAGTCGTGCCTGGATGTCCTGACGAATGCGCAGCGCCCGCGCTGGGTCCATGCCCGCAGTCCATTCGAAGTTGATGGCGCCGGGGATGTGTCCGGCTTTTTGTGCCAGGGCCTTTTCACCGCTGTATTCGCCTGGTGCGCGGGCATCCCAGATCGCCAGATCGGCGGCGCCGAGGCGGCTTTGCAGGTATTCGCGAGTCGCGGTCGGCGCGGCCTGCAGGTGCAACGCAATAGCCTGCGCACCTGCTTCCGGCACGGCTGTGCTGAGCTCGCGCTCCTCTGCTAGCCAAGACTGCAGGCCACCGTCCAGGTAGTGATAGCGCGGGTGACCGATCACATCCAGCAGCCAGATAAAACGCCCGGCCCAGCCGCCGCCTTCATCGTCATAGACCACATACACGGCGTTGGGGTTATGCCCGAGTTCGCCGAACAGCTGTTCAAGCTGAGCCTGCTCCGGCAGCAAGCCTGGAGCCGGTGGCTGACCCAGCTGGGTGCGCTTGGGGTCGACAAAACGGGCGCCAGGGATATGTCCGGCCGCGTAGCGGGCGCTGCTGGTCAGGTCAACCAGGATCAGCTCGGGCGCATCCAGGCGGCTGGCCAGTTGGGCCGGTTCGATCAGCAAGGGCAACTCAGCGAAGGCGGTCATGCCGGGCCTCTTTTGACGGGAAAGGGACGGATTGTAGCGGAAAGCCTAGCGCCCGCGGTTGGCAAAGCTGGCCAGGGCGCGCTCAATGCATTGCACGGTTTTGCCGAATCCCTGCACGCTGGCATCGCTCAGCGCTCGACCGTTCTGGTCGGCGAAGATCAGCATGACCACGCGATTATTGCTGGCGATCGAGCGAATCAGCAGGTGTTCGCTGGGGAACAGGCTTTTCAGCGAGCCGGGCAGCATGGCGGAAAACTGCGCGATGTTGGTCGGGCTCAGTTTTAGCTGTGCAGGGGCGCTGAGCAGGCGACGCAGTACCTGGCTTTGCTGCGGGTCAAGGCTGAGGCTGGCGGCCGCTTTGTCCAGGCCGCTCTGCTGCTGGGCGATCAGGCGCGTGTGGTTACGGTCGGCCAGCAGGATCAGTACACGCTGCATACCGCAGGCCTGGAGCGCCTGATTGGCGCAGGCGGTGAGCTGCAGCACATTGGTAAACGCGCTGGGCTGGGCAAGCAGTTGCGCACATTGCTGGCGCCATTCGCTGACGACTGCAGGTTTGGGCTGCTCGACTGTGGCTTGCAGGTGCCGCGTCTGCCACGGCCAGAGCAAGGCTTCGGCTGGGTGCCAGAGGTCGGTGCCAGGCAGTTGGCGGGCGCTGCTCACGGCGTTCTGGTGCAGCAACTGCTGCAGGTTATCGAGCGGCAGTTGCAGGAATAAGCCGGTCAGACGCTGCCAGCGCAGGCTGTGCGGGCTGTTCCAGGCATAGTGCGCGGAAAGCGCCAGGCCGTTGGCCAGCAGAATGCTGTTAGCCGGCTGGGTCAGCCAGCGGCGCAGATTACTGTCGGCGTCGAGAACTTGTTGCTGATGCAGGGGATGTTCATTGTCGCGGGCGATATGCAGCGCCTTGACCAGCAGGCGGCGGTCGCTGACCAGCAGGCGATAGCCCTGGGTTACCCACTCCGGCAAGCGCCACTGCTCGCTCAGGGCCAGGCACAGTTTGAGTAACGGTATGCCCAGCAGCTCCTTTTCGACCTTGGCTGCCGCCTCGCCCTTGACCAGCACCCGTTGCTCCCATACCTCAAATAGCTCGGGATGTGCTGCAAGCAGGGTCCAGATCGGCGCGAGAAACAACAGGCTGCCCCAGTGCACTTCTTGCCATAGCCGCGCCAGTCGCCCGGCAAACAGGCCATTGGCCTGCTGGCTGGCATGCTGGCTGATCAGTTGGATTTGCCGGAGGGCTTTGGGCAGTTCCTGCTCAGGCAGCGCGGGCAGGGCGTTGAGTAGGTCTTCAGTGCGCTTGATGCCAAGGCGGCTGACGGCCGCTTCGAGGCTTTCGGTTTGCTCGCTGAGTCCGCTGCTCTTGCGGTTGGCTTCGCGCAAGACGCTGAGCGCCAGCGCGGGGCAATCCTGCATCAAATCCGCCAGCTCGCGCATTGAGCGATTACTGTCCGCCAGGGCGCGCCGCAGCTTCTGCTGGCTGTCGATTGAGGCGGGCAATAGCTGGCTGTCCAGCTGCTTGAGCCAGTCGGTCAGGGTGCGCGGATAGTGGACGGGCTTTGGCATGCGGGTTGAGACAAGCTGGCTTTTGACCTTAACTGGCTATAGTCTCGCGCAAAACTTCCGATAAATAGAAGGGTTGTTTTGCAAAGCCCCTTTCTACCCTCTCTGGCAAGTCTCTTTCTATGGCAAAAATCATCGGCATCATTGTTGTATTCGCCAGCGTATTGGGCGGTTTTATCCTTTCCGGTGGCCAGTTTATGGCGTTGGTGCATCCCTTCGAGGTGATGATCATCGGTGGTGCGGCACTGGGGGCTTTCCTCCAGGCCAACCCGGGTAGCGCTTTCATGCATGTGTTCAAGAAGTCGCTGAGCATGTTCAGCTCGCGCTTCACCCATGCTTACTACCTCGATGTGCTCAAGCTGCTTTACGAGATTCTCAACAAGAGCCGCCGCGAAGGCATGATGGCCATCGAAGCCGACGTCGAAGACCCGGCAGCCAGCCCGATTTTCAGCAAGTACCCCGGCATCCTCAAAGATCAGCAGATGACGGCCTTCATCTGCGATTACCTGCGCATCATGTCCTCCGGCAACATGGCTCCGCATGAGCTTGAAGGCCTGTTCGACATGGAAATCGCCAGCCTCAAGGAAGAACTTGATCACCCGGCCCATGCCGTGGCCAAGGTGGCCGATGGTATGCCGGCCATGGGTATTGTGGCGGCGGTGCTGGGTATCGTGATCACTATGTCGATTCTCGCCGAAGCAGACAACGCGGAAATCGGCCAGAAGGTTGGTACCGCGCTGGTGGGTACCTTCCTCGGGATTCTGGCGTCCTACGGCTTCTTCGGCCCGCTGTCCGGTGCGCTGGAACACGACGCCAAGGAAGAGCTGAACGTCTATGAGGCGATCAAGGCCGGTCTGGTGGCTTCGGCCTCGGGCATGCCGCCATCGCTGGCTGTGGAGTTTTCCCGCAAGGTGCTGTTCCCTGCGCACCGTCCGAGCTTTACCGAGCTTGAACAGGCCATGCGTGGGGGCTAAGGCATAGCATGGAAAACAACCAGCCGATTATCGTTAAGCGGGTCAAAAAGGTTGCTGGCGGCCATCACGGTGGTGCCTGGAAAATCGCCTTTGCGGACTTTGCCACGGCGATGATGGCGTTCTTTCTGGTGATGTGGCTGATGTCGTCGGCCACGCCAGAGCAGAAGAAGTTGATTTCCGGTTATTTCCAGGACCCCGTGGGCTTCTCGGAAAGTGCCAGCCCCCATGTGATTGACTTGGGTGGTACGCCAACCCCATCGCCGGATCGCACCCTCAACGACGAGCCGCAGGAAGAGCAGTCCCCTGCCGAAGATGCGCAGGCGGACGTGGACAAGCTGCAGGCCGAATCGATAGCCGAAGAAGTCGAGCGCGAGCGGCTGGAGTTGTTGCTGCAGGAATTGCAGAACAAGGTCGAGGAAAACCCTCAGCTGCAGAATTTCAAGGATCAGATCCTCTTCGAAATCACCCAGGACGGTTTGCGTATCCAGATCATGGACGCCGAGAACCGGCCGATGTTTGCCTCGGGTAGTGCGCGTCTGCAACCGTATTTTGAAGACATCCTGCTGGCCATGACCGATACCATCGCCGCAGTGCCGAACAAGATCAGCGTCAGTGGTCATACCGATGCGGCGCCCTTTGTTGGGCGCGGCGGTTACGGCAACTGGGAGCTGTCCGCCGATCGCGCCAATGCGGCGCGGCGTGTGCTGATTGCGGGTGGCTATGACGACGAGCAGGTTGCGCGGGTGGTGGGTTACGCGTCCTCGGCGTTGTTTGACCGAGAGAATTCGCTCAATCCGGTCAACCGACGTATCGATATCGTGGTGCTGACCAAGAAAGCCCAGCGCGCCATTGAGGGCGAGCAGGGGGATGGGGCCGCAGATGATGCACCTGCTGACCCTGCTGCGGCGCCTATTGTGCCTATTGCGCCGGAAGCGGCAGTGCCCGTCGCGCCGGGTGATCCGCTGCCCGATGGGCAGTTACGCGAGCGTTTGAATATCTTCGAGGAAGGCGTGTTGCAGTTCGATCAGCCCGCTGAGTAAGCGGCAATTGCCAGCAAAAGGCCGCGACGTGTCGCGGCCTTTTTTATGTTGATGGCCTGCCATCCCTGGAGGCCACCCTGCGGGCCGTCGCGGCGCGACGTTAAAAATCGCTCCTGGCGATTTTTTCAGTACTCGGCTTCTGGCAAGCTCGCCAGGATTTGCCGGTAACTGGCCATGCGCTGTGGGTGCAGGCGACCGTCTTCCAGGGCCTTAAGGAGGGCGCAGCCCGGCTCACGGTCGTGTTTGCAGTCGCGAAAGCGGCATTGCCCGATCAGCTCGCTAAACTCGATAAAGCCAGCTTCGACGTCATCACGGCTGACATGCACCAGACCGAATTCGCGAATCCCCGGGGAGTCGATCAGCTCGCCGCCGCCAGGAAAGTGAAACAGCCGCGCGGTCGTCGTGGTGTGAGTGCCTAGGCCGGACTGCTCCGAAAGCGGCCCAACGCGGGTGTCGACATCGGGTAGCAGGCTGTTTACCAGCGAGGATTTACCCACGCCGGATTGCCCCACAAACACACTGATATGCCCGTCAAGCTGCTGCTTGAGCTGCTCCATGCCATCACCCTGATGCGCAGATACCTCAAGCAGCTGATAACCCAGCTGGCGGTAAACGCTGAGCATGGCGTTGAGTGCCACGCCGTTTTGCTCATCAATCAGGTCGGCTTTGTTCAACAGCAACAGCGGGCGGATACCCGCATGCTCAGCCGCCACCAGGTAACGGTCGATCAGGTTGGCGTGAGGCTCGGGCAGCGGCGCGAAGACGATCACGATCAGGTCGACGTTGGCTGCCACTGGCTTGAGCTGGCCACGGGTGTCCGGGCGGCACAGTTCGGTGCTGCGCGGCAGTTGCGCGACGATTACGCCAATGCCCTGGTTGCCGGCGCGCCACACCACCTGGTCACCGGTGACCATGGTCGGCAGGTTGGCGCGCAGGTGGCAACGGAATACCTGGCCGGCCAGTTCGCCATCCAGTGCTTCAACTTCGATCTGTACGCCGAAGTGAGCGATCACTAGGCCGGTCTGTTCCGGGCCGAGGTCACCGCCTTCAAGAATCTGTACAGCCTGCGACTCGCGTTTGGCGGCGCGGGCGGCACGCTCGCCCTGGATTTTTTCGATACGCCAGTTTTGCCGGCGGTTGAGTTGGCGTTTGGCCATGGGTCTTCCGAGAGTTGAATTGCGCAATAAACGGTCGCGAGTCTAGCACGGCCTGCCTATTGAGCTGCTGGCGCGGCTAAACTGCGGCGCATCATTGGTCGGACGCTTCAGGAGGCTGCATGCTGCGCGTTGTCCGGCAATACCCGGCGTTGCTGGCCTTGTCTGTTCAGGTGGGCGCGACTTTGCTGGTCGGCTTGGCGCTGTATCTGACGGCTCAGCTGTCACCTTGGCGACCGTCTTTACTGGCTGCCGGCCTGCTGCAAGGTTTGCTGGCTGCCACGCTGGCGCGCTACCTGGGGCTGTCGCGCTGGTGGTGCGGATTGAACCTGCTGTTCGTTCCGGCCTTGCTGCTGGCCAGTGGTGCGCCGCTGCCGTCCTGGGTGTTTCTCGGCGGTTTTGTTCTGCTGTTGCTGCTCAACTGGAACAGCTTTGGCGAGCGGGTGCCACTGTACCTGACCGCTGCCGGTACGCGTCAGCATCTGCGTGCGGTGCTTGACCAGCAGCCCGCGCAGTTTCGCTTTATTGATCTGGGCTGTGGTCCGGCCGGCACGTTGCTGAGTTTGGCTCGCCACTATCCGCAGGCGCAGTTTGTTGGGGTGGAAACCGCGCCGCTGTCCTTTGCTATCGCCTGGTTACGCGCCTTGCCTCAGCGCAATTGCCAGATTCGCTATGAAAACCTCTGGCGCACCGATCTGGCGCTATTCGATGTGGTGTATTGCTTCCTCTCGCCGGCGCCGATGCCCGAACTGTGGGCCAAAGCCTGCGCGCAGATGGCGGCCGGCAGCCTGTTGATCAGCAACACCTTCGAGGTGCCGGGGCAGCCGGCAGATCAGCAGATCGAGTTGCACGACTGGCGCAAGTCGCGCCTGTTCGTGTGGCGCATGCGCGGCTGATTTATTCGTTAAACTGTCGGCCTTAGCCGAGGAGCCCCCGCATGCAGAACCCGCAAAATCTGATCTGGATCGACCTGGAAATGACCGGTCTGGAGCCCGAAACGGACGTCATCATCGAGATGGCTACCATCGTTACCGACAGCGATCTGAACATCCTCGCTGAAGGCCCGGTGATTGCCGTGCACCAGAGTGATGAGCTGCTCGCCGGCATGGATGAGTGGAATACCCGTACCCATGGCCAGAGCGGCCTGACCCAGCGCGTACGGGAAAGCAAGATTGGTCCGGCCGAAGCGGAAGCCATGACCATTGCCTTCCTTGAGCAGTGGGTGCCGAAGGGCAAGTCGCCGATCTGCGGTAACAGCATCGGCCAGGACCGGCGCTTCCTCTATAAGTATATGCAGAACCTGGAAGCCTACTTCCACTACCGCTATCTGGATGTATCGACCCTGAAAATCCTCGCCGGCCTGTGGGCGCCGCAGGTCAAGGAGTCGTTCCAGAAGCAGGGCACGCACCAGGCACTGGACGATATCCGCGAGTCCATCGCCGAGCTGAAGCACTACCGCCAGCACTTCCTCAAAGTGTGACTCATAAAAAAGCCCGCTACTGCGGGCTTTTTATGCGCTTTCAGATGTATTCGGCTACAGGCCGTGGCGGGTCAGCGCCCATTCGACATGCTCACGCACCAGCTCCGAGGGATGCTCCCGACGCGCCTTGAGCGCTTCCAGCACCGGGATGCTGGAAGGCGCATTGCCCAGGCCCACCGCCAGGTTGCGCAGCCAGCGCTCGTAGCCGGCGCGGCGCAGCGGCGAGCCCTCGGTGCGGCTAAGAAATTCCTCTTCGCTCCAACAGAACAGCTCGGCCAGTTCTGCGTTATCCAGACTGTGGCGCGGCTGGAAGTCGCTCTGCTCGGTGGGTTTGGCGAAGCGGTTCCACGGGCAGACCATCTGGCAGTCGTCACAGCCGAACACCCGGTTGCCGATGGGCGCGCGCAGTTCCTCAGGGATAGAGCCCTTGAGTTCGATGGTCAGGTAGGAAATGCAGCGCCGCGCATCCAGCACATAGGGGCCGACAAAGGCGGCGGTGGGGCAGATATCCATGCAGGCCGTGCAGCGTCCGCAATGTTCGCTGGTGTGGGGCGGGTCCACCGGCAGCGGCAGGTCGACGAACAGTTCGCCGAGGAAGAAGTAACTGCCGGCTTTGCGGTTGAGCACCAGGGTGTTCTTGCCGATCCAGCCGAGGCCGGCCTGTTCGGCGATGGCCTTTTCCAGCACGGGTGCACTGTCAACAAAGGCGCGAAAGCCGAACGGACCGATCTGCTGCTGGATGCGTTCGGCCAGCTGCTGCAG
>JBIHZW010000164.1:0-8130 GCA_044240245.1 Pseudomonas sp.
ACCGCCATGTCCAGCGCCTGGCGCACTTCGAGCTTGTCGAACGGCGGGTGGGTGACGTTGTAGGCGATATAGCCGACGTTGAAGCCGGCCTGCTCGGGCATATCCAGGTTCGGGTCTTTTTTCAGTGCGTCCAGATCCGCCGGGCGCGGGAACAGGGTGACTTGGCATTCACCGGCCTTGAGCTTCTGCATGCGCACCGAGGCGTCGGTGTTGATGGCGAAGATCAGGTTGTCGATCTTCACCTCATCGGGTTGCCAGTATTCCTTGTTGCCCTTGAAGCGGATCACCGCATCTTTCTGGTAGCGGCTGAACACGAACGGCCCAGTGCCGATGGGCTTCTGGTTGATATCAGCGGCCTTGCCGGCCTTGAGCAGGCTATCGGCGTATTCGGCGGACTGGATCGAGGCAAAGCTCATCGCCAGGTTCTGGATAAAGGCGGCGTCGACTTCGTTGAGGCTGAACTTGACGGTCATGTCGTCGAGTTTTTCGATCTTGGCGATATTCGCGTCCATGCCCATGTCGGTGAAATAGGGGAATTCCGACGGGTAGGCTTTGCGGAAGGGGTGGTCCTTGTCGAGCATGCGCTGGAAGGTGAACAGCACGTCATCAGCGTTGAAGTCGCGGCTCGGCTTGAAGTATTCGGTGGTGTGGAATTTCACCTTCGGGCGCAGGTGAAAGGTGTAGCTCAGGCCGTCTTCACTGATGTCCCACTTCTCGGCCAGGCCGGGGATCACTTTGGTGCCGCCACGTTCGAACTGGCTCAGGCGGTTGAACACGGTTTCCGCTGCAGCATCGAAATCGGTGCCGGTGGTGTACAGGCCAGGGTCGAACCCGGCGGGGCTGCCTTCGGAGCAAAACACCAGGTTGCCGGCGGCGCTGGCAAGTGGCGTGCTGGCGATCAGCCCAGCGGCGAGTAAAGCCTGGATGACGGCGTTCTTACGCATAGTGACCTCATGGTTATTGTGGTTGTGATCCTGAGGGGCCTCTTATGGAGACCTTGGATGAAACTATGCAGGGCGTATGCCGTAGGCAAGTGGCATGTCGCAGAGAGAACAGGAATGGCGATGCAACAGTATGTTGTTGTCGCATTTCTATAAAAGCGCGGGAAAAACATGGCAAAGCGCCGCTATCGTCGGATAACGGCGCTGCTACTGTTTGTTGCGGGGTTTAAGGCATCTGCACTTCGATCACGCCATCGGCGTTGATATTGACCTGACTGGTGCCGGCTTCGATCTCCGGAGTCACAGCCGCGTCCATCATCGCCGCGCCTTTCATGGCTTCCATGCGCATAGGCATCGGTGGCTGGAAGCCGCCGGTATTCAGGCTCAGGCTGACCAGCTTGTAACCGCTGCCGCCGAGGGCTTCGGTGGCCAGTTGCGCGCGGGCCTTGAAGGCTGCCACTGCGTCCTTGAGCAGGGCATCTTCGTGGGTTTTGCGGGTGTCTGAGGCGATGCTGAAGTTCATCCCGCCCATCTTCAGGGTTTGCAGCATTTCCCCGGTGAGCTTGGACAGCGCGCTGAAATCGGCGCTTTCCAGACGCAGCTCGGCGCGCTCGCGCCAGGCGGTGATTTTCTGGCCCTTGTCATCGTAAACCGGGTAGCTGTTACGGCTGCCGGAGGCGACGCTGACGCCTTTAACCTTGCGCGCCTGGGCGATGCTGGCGTTGAGGGTTTTGCTGATCTGCGCGGCGAGGGCGGCTGGGTCGCTGTCCTGGGCTTCGCTATAGAGGGTGACGTGCATCAGGTCGTGGGCGATTTCCTGATTGACCTCGGCGCGCAGCGCGACTTGGTTGTAGCGGGCTTCTTCGGCCATGGCCGTGGCGCTCAACAGGGTGGTAGTGCTCAGCAGCAGGGCGGTGGCGAGGCGGGACAATGGCAGCATGACGATTCCTTTATATGTTGGGCGCATGGGGATATGCGCAGCTTTCCAGAGGGTAGACGTAGCGATCAGACTAAACGGGTTAAATCCAGTTCCGGAGTTTTTCTCTGGTTTGTGGATAGGCTTCCAGCGGCTGCGGCGTGTTGCCGCAGTTGGCCGTACAGAGGCTTGGTTATACTCCTGCGGCTCGCTGAATGAGCAACTTGGAGATTCTATGCTCGCACCTGTGCAGCTACTGTCGGCGAGCCGGCAAAACCTCTGGCGTCTGACCCTGATCCGCATTCTGGTGCTGGCCGCACAGGCCGGTTCCGTGGGCCTGGCCTACAAGTCTGGCGCGTTGCCGCTGCCCTGGCTGGAACTGAGCATCACCCTCGGAATTTCCCTGGTGCTGTGCCTGCTGACCGCGCTGCGCCTGCGCGGGCCCTGGCCGGTAACCGAGCAGGAATACGCGGTGCAGCTGGCCTGCGACCTGATCATCCATAGCCTGCTGCTGTATTACTCGGGTGGTTCGACCAACCCCTTCGTCTCCTATTACCTGGTGCCGCTGACGATTGCTGCGGCGACCTTGCCCTGGCTTTACACCATCACTTTGTCCGGCCTGGCGCTGGGCGGTTATACCTTTCTGCTGGTCTGGTCGCATCCGCTGGAGTTGCCGGCGGGGCCACGGGAAAGCCTGCTTATCTACGGCATGTGGCTGAGCTTTGCCCTGGCCGCCGGTTTGATCACCTTCTTCGTGGCGAAGATGGCCGAGGAGCTGCGCCATCAGGAAGAGCTGCGTGCCGAGCGTCGCGAAGAGGGCTTGCGTGACCAGCAGCTGCTCGCCGTGGCGACCCAGGCGGCTGGTGCTGCGCATGAGTTGGGTACACCGCTGGCGACCATGAGTGTGCTGATCAAGGAGCTGCGCCGCGAGCATCAGGAGCCGACGCTGCAAGAGGATCTGGCGGTGCTGCAGGAGCAGGTCAAGCTGTGCAAGGAAACTCTGCAGCATCTGGTGCGCGCCGCCGAAGCGGATCGCCGTCAGGCGGTGATCGAGCTGTCCTCGGTGGAATGGCTGGAAACCACCCTCAACCGCTGGCACCTGATGCGCCCCGAAGCCAGTTATCGCTACCAATGCCTGGGCCGTGGCGCGCCGCCGCGCATGATGCCGCCGGCCGATCTGACTCAGGCGCTGCTCAATCTGCTGAACAACGCAGCCGATGCCTGCCCGGACAAGCTGGATATCCGTCTGGACTGGGATCACCAGTGGCTGCGCCTGAGCATCCGCGACTTCGGTGCGGGCGTGCCGCTGGCGATTGCCGAGCAGTTGGGTCGGCCGTTTTTCACCACCAAGGGCAAGGGTTTCGGCCTGGGGTTGTTCCTCAGCCAGGCCAGCGTCACCCGTGCCGGCGGCACGGTTAAACTGTATAACCACGAAGAAGGCGGCACGCTCACCGAGCTGAAGTTGCCGCGCGCCTATGGCCGAGCTTAAGGAAATACCCGAATGAGCGATGAAGTGCTGTTCGAAGGTGAAGAACAACCGCACCTGCTGCTGGTCGATGACGATCCGACCTTCACCCGCGTGATGGCCCGTGCCATGAGCCGTCGTGGCCTGCGGGTTTCCACCGCTGGCTCGGCCGAAGAGGGCCTGGCCCTGGCTGAGCAGGATCTGCCGGACTACGCCGTGGTCGACCTGAAGATGGAAGGCGATTCCGGTCTGGTGCTGCTGCCCAAGTTGCTGGAGCTGGACGCCGAGATGCGGGTGGTGATTCTCACCGGCTATTCGAGCATTGCCACTGCTGTGGAGGCGATCAAACGCGGCGCCTGCAACTACCTGTGCAAGCCGGCCGATGCCGATGATGTGCTGGCGGCGCTGCTAACTCAGCATGCCGACCTGGACACCCTGGTGCCGGAAAACCCGATGTCGGTGGACCGTCTGCAGTGGGAACACATCCAGCGCGTGCTCAGCGAGCATGAAGGCAATATCTCCGCCACGGCCCGCGCCTTGGGCATGCATCGGCGCACCTTGCAGCGCAAATTGCAGAAGCGCCCGGTACGCCGCTGAAGAGGACTGCGGGCTGATGCAGGCGACGGTAGCAAGGCAATGGTTAGCCAGCTAACATAAGTTGTCAGACAACCCCTCTGGTGCCTTCATGCTTGCCGTCGTTCAGCAAACCCTCGCCATCACTGCGCCGGTATTTGCCATGCTGTTTCTCGGCGTGGTGCTCAAGCGCCTGCACTGGATCGACACCGCTTTTATCAACACGGCCTCAAGCCTGGTGTTTCGCGGCACCATGCCGACCCTGTTGTTTCTCGGCATCGTCAAAGCCGACCTGAGCGCGGCGTTGCAGCCGGCGCTGCTGCTGTTCTTTGTGCTTGCCACTCTGGTCTGCTTCGCGCTGGCCTGGGCCTGGGCGATCTGGCGCATCCCCCGCGAGGATCGCGGCATCTACACCCAGGGCGCGTTTCGCGGTAACAACGGCATCATCGGCCTGGCGCTGGCCACCAGTCTTTACGGCGATTACGGCCTGTCTTTGGGCGCGGTGCTCGGCGGGGTGGTGATCCTTTGCTACAACGTGCTCTCGGCCATTGTCCTGGCGATCTACAGCCCCGGCGCCAAGACCGGGCCGCTGGCCATCGGCAAGAGCATCATAGTCAATCCTCTGATCATCGGCGTGCTGCTGGCGATTCCCTTCGCCTACTGGCGGATTCCGTTGCCGGCCTGGCTGATGACCTCTGCCGAATACTTCGCGCAGATGACCCTGCCACTGGCGCTGATCTGCATCGGCGGCACCCTCAGCCTGGCTTCGTTGCGCCAGAGTAGCGGCACGGCGCTTAGTGCGAGCCTGATGAAAATGGTCTGGCTGCCGCTACTGGCCACTTACGGCGCCTGGCTGTACGGCTTTCGTGAGGCGGACCTGGCGATCCTCTTCCTGTATTTCGCCAGCCCCACGGCGGCGGCCAGCTTCGTTATGGCCCGTGCTGTGGGTGCCAATCATGAGCTGGCGGCGGCGATCATCGTGATCACCACCCTGGTTGCGGTGGTCACTACTAACCTTGGGCTATTGCTGCTGCAGTGGGGCGGCTGGATTTAGCCATCCCGCGCGCATAAAAAAGCCGGGCAGTGCCCGGCTTTTTGTTGTGCTGCGGTCAGGCTTGCTGGAGGTCGTCGATCACTTCCTGTGCCGCGCGAAAGGCGTCGATGGCCGCCGGCACGCCGGCATACACCGCGCAGTGCAGCAGGGTTTCGCGGATTTCTTCTACGCTGCAGCCATTGTTCAGTGCGCCGCGCACGTGGCCCTTGAGCTCCTGCGGGCATTTCAGCGCAGTAAGCGCCGAGAGGGTGATCAGGCTGCGGGTCTTGCGATCCAGCCCTTCGCGGGTCCACACGCCGCCCCAGGCGTGCTGGTTAACGAAGTCCTGCAGCGGCTGGGTAAAGTCAGTGGCGTTACCCAGGGCGCGGTCGACGAAAGCATCACCCATCACTTCGCGGCGGACTTTCAGGCCCTGCTCGTGGCTGTCATTCATGGCTAAACCTCCTCGCCACGCTGCTTGTGCCAGGCGCGACCGGCAATGATCACCAGGGTTACGGCAGTCAGCGGCAGGGCGTAGCCGAGCATGGCGTCACCGAAGACTTCGGCGAATGGGCGGCCGGTCGACGACAGCACTAGGTAGACCGTATAGGCCACGTAGTAGGCGAGGAACAGCAGGCCTTCCCAGCGGTTGATGCGGTAGCCGGCGAAGAAGATCGGCAGGCAGGCCACAGCCACGGCGATCATCACCGGGAAGTCGAAGGCCAGTGCGTTGGCGGCCACGCTGATGGCTTGCGGCGAGACCATTGAGGCCAGACCCAGCACGCAGAGCAGGTTGAAGATATTGCTGCCGACGATGTTGCCCACGGCGATATCGCGCTCGCCCTTGATGGCGGCCATGATCGAGGTGGCCAGTTCCGGCAGCGAGGTGCCGATGGCGACCACGGTCAGGCCGATCACCAGTTCCGAGATGCCCAAGGCGCGGGCCATGGTGACGGCGCTCTCAACCAGGAAGTTGGAGCCGCTGACCAGCAGCACCAGGCCGGCAATGATCAGCCCCAGATTGATCACCCAGGCGTAGGGTTTAACCGGCTCATTAAGGCCGAATTCCTTGGTGAATTCGTCGTCCTCGCTGGCGGTCTTGTCGCGACGCGAGCTGATAATCAGGAAGCCGGTGTAGGCAAGTACGCCGGCAAACAGCAGCGCGCCGTCGAGGCGGCTAAGGCTGCCATCCCAGGCCAGGGCGTAAACCACCAGGCTGGCGCCGATCATGATCGGCACATCCAGGCGGATCAGCTGGCGCGAGACGATCAGTGGTGCAACCACCGCGGTCAGACCGAGAATCAGCAGCACGTTGGCGATATTGCTGCCGACCACGTTACCAATCGCCAGGTCGCCGCTGCCGTTCAATGCCGCTTGCACGCTGACGGCGGTTTCCGGCGCGCTGGTGCCGAATGCCACCACAGTCAGGCCGATGATCAGCGGTGGAATGCCGAATTGCGCGGCCAGTTTGGCAGCTCCGCGTACCAGTACCTCGGCGCCGGCAACCAGCAGCACCAGGCCGGCGATCAGATAAACAAAGGTCATCAGGGTCATTGCAAGGGGCTCCATAAAAGTGGCGCTAGTTTAATCATCGGCTTGCGCGGCGCCAGAGGCTGAGTGGGGCTGTCTACGGCTTCTTTGTAAACAGCTGTGTTCAGTCGGCCAGTTGTTCCACGCGCACCGGCACTACGCCGTCGCGCAGCATATCCAGCTGTGCGGCGGCCTTTTGCGAGAGGTCGATGATGCGCTTCTTGGCGTAGGGGCCGCGGTCGTTGATGCGCACCACCACGCTCTTGTCATTGCGTAGGTTGGTCACCTGTACCCGGCTGCCAAACGGCAGGCTGCGGTGCGCGGCGGTCAGGGCGTTCTGGTCGAAGCGTTCGCCACTGGCGGTCTTGTTACCGTGGTGGCGTGCGCCGTAATAGGACGCCTGACCCTCGGCGCGGTAACCCTGCGGGTCGACCTGGCCCTGGCTGGCGCAGGCGCTGAGCAACAGGCTGGTTATGGCGATTAACAGAAGGCGCATGGCGGCTCCTTGGTGGGTTGCGGCGGACAAAACAACGCCGGGCTGACCCGGCGTTGTGTGTTACGGCAAGGCTCAGGCTTCGAGCTTTTTCTTCAGCAGTTCGTTCACTTGGCCGGGGTTGGCCTTGCCTTTCGAGGCCTTCATGGCCTGGCCGACAAAGAAGCCGAACATCTTGCCGCGCTTGGCTTCATCAGCAGCGCGGTACTGTTCGACTTGCTCGGCGTTGGCTGCCAGCACTTCGTCCAGCATGCTTTCGATGGCGCCGGAGTCGGTGACCTGTTTGAGGCCCTTGTTCTCGATCACTTCATCGGCGCTTACGCCTTCGCCGGCGGCCAGGGCTTCGAACACCATCTTGGCAATCTTGCCGCTGATGGTGTTGTCCTTGATGCGCAGGATCATCCCGCCCAACTGCTCGGCGGAAACCGGCGACTGGTCGATCTCCAGGTTGTCCTTGTTGAGCAGGCTGGACAGCTCGCCCATCACCCAGTTGGCGGCCAGCTTGGCGTCGCCACACACGGCATTGACTGCCTCGAAGTAGTTGGCCATCTCGCGGCTGGCGGCGAGCACGTCGGCGTCATAGGTGGACAGGCCGAACTCACGCTCGAAACGCGCGCGCTTTTCGACGGGCAGCTCCGGCAGACTGGCGCGGATTTCATCGAGGAAGCTTTGCTCTATCACCACTGGCAGCAGGTCCGGGCAGGGGAAGTAACGGTAGTCGTTGGCTTCTTCCTTGCTGCGCATGGAGCGCGTCTGGTCCTTGTTCGGGTCGTACAGGCGAGTTTCCTGCACCACCTTGCCGCCATCTTCGATCAGCTCGATCTGCCGTTGCACTTCGTGGTTGATGGCTTTTTCGATAAAGCGGAACGAGTTGACGTTCTTGATCTCGGCGCGGGTGCCGAACTCGGCCTGGCCGACCGGGCGCACCGAGACGTTGCAGTCGCAGCGCAGCGAGCCTTCGGCCATATTGCCGTCGCAGATGCCCAGATAGCGCACCAGGGCGTGGATCGCTTTGACATAGGCCACCGCTTCCTTGGCCGAACGGATATCCGGCTCGGAAACGATTTCCAGCAGCGGCGTGCCAGCGCGGTTCAGGTCGATGCCGCTCATGCCGTGGAAGTCTTCGTGCAGGCTCTTGCCGGCGTCTTCTTCCAGGTGCGCGCGGGTGATGCCGATGCG
>JBIHZW010000165.1:0-8122 GCA_044240245.1 Pseudomonas sp.
GCTCACCTGCACGTTCAAGCTCCTGCGCGAGTTCCTCGGCATAAGCACGGGGCGCGAAGTTTTTACCGGCGGAACTTTGCACTTCATGCAGCAAGCGCTCGATAAGATCCCAGTTATAAGACATATCGCTTTCTCCCATTCGCGTTGCGCTCAACCCAGTGGCAAGCGCGAGGGCTTCATTGCACGTCGCCCTGTTAAGTTCCGACCCACCCATGCCCGCTTAGGTTCGACCTGAACTTTCCCCACCCAGGCGTACTCAACCGAACACGCCTGCCTGTTCCCCCGCGAGGACATTGCCATGAAGATCACTCTGCCCAGTAAAACCGCTCTGAGCCTTTGTGCTGCCTTCGCTCTATTTGCCCAGAGCACGGCCTACGCTTCGTGCAGTTCCGAGGAGGCGATCGCCAAAGCCGGGCAACTCGCAGCCAAAGTCGCAGAGATCACCAAAAAAGACCCCGCCCGTGCGGAACAGCTGCGCGCAGAACTGAAGGAAACCTCGCCCGAGACCTCCTCTGACGAGATGGAAAACGCTTGCGAAGGCTACGACCAGCGCCTCAAGGAACTGGAAGAAGCCGGCGATGAAATGCAAGACGACCCAAATTAGCCGCCACTCGGTTTGCTCAACCGCTGCCGATCACCCGGATCGATAACGGAGGATTCGTCGCACCTTGGCCACTCCGGTCTAGACTTCAGCCACTTTGTTCAGCCTCTACCGGAGAATTCCCATGCTTAAAGCCGAGTATCAAACCCGCGGGCCCGTTCCTCAGGAAGCAATCGCCGCCGTTGCGCTGCAGCTAGCGGAGCCAGGCGCAGGCCAAGTGCGTATCAAGGTGCTGGCTGCGCCGATCAACCCGTCCGATGTGCTTACCCTGACCGGCGAATACGGCATGCTGCCGCCGCTGCCAGCGATTGGTGGCAACGAAGGGGTTGGCCGGGTAGAAGCGCTCGGTGCCGAGGTCGGCAACCTGAAGGTCGGCCAGATGGTGCTGTTGCCGGTTGGTTGCGGCACCTGGGTCAGCCATTTGAATGCGCCGGCCAATAAACTTATTCCCCTGCCGGAAGCCGACCCACAGCAACTGGCGATGCTCACGGTCAACCCGCCGACCGCATCCCTGATGCTCAGTGAATTCGTCGACCTCAAGCCCGGCGATTGGGTGATCCAGAACGCCGCCAACTCCGGCGTCGGCAGCTACCTGATCCAGCTGGCCAAGCTGCGCGGCTTCAAAACCATCAACGTGGTACGCCGTGAGTCGGCAGTGGCCGGCGTTGAGGCCGAAGGCGGTGACGTGGTGCTGGTCGATGGCCCGGACCTGGCCAAGCGGGTGCGCGCTGCCACTGGCGGTGCAAGCGTGCGTTTGGGTATCGATGCCGTAGGCGGCGAGTCTACCGATCACCTGGCCGCCAGCCTGTGCGAAGGCGGCGTGTTGGTTAACTACGGCATGATGAGCCGCCAGCCGTGTCAGGTATCGCCAGCGTCCTTCGTGTTTCGCGATGTCAGCCTGCGCGGCTTCTGGCTGGCCAAGTGGTTCCAGAACGCCAGCCAGGCCGAGCAGATGAAGGTATTTGGTGAGTTGGTACAGCTGATCGCGAGCGGCAAGCTGCACACCCGGGTTGCTGCCACCTATGACGTCAGCGAGATCAAACAGGCCGTAGCAGCCGCCGCCAGTGGCGAGCGCGACGGCAAGATCCTGATCGTACCGAAGTAAGGATTAAGCGGCAGACGGCGGAAAGCCCGCCGTCTTTCAGCTACCAGCAGGCGTATTGCTCAACCACAGCACCAGCCCCGCCACGGACAGGTGCAGCAAGACGATCAACCAGAACAGCAGCTGATAACTCAGTTTGCGGTTCTTGTGCCGAATCAGCCGCTGCGCCAGCAACCCGCCTGGCCAGCCGCCCAGCAACTCATACAGATGCAGGCGCGCCTCGGGCGTGCGCTGCTGGCCCTTGATGGCGAACTGTTTGTCGCGGTAGTAGGCGATAAAACAGACCAGACTCATCAGCCCATACACCAGCGCCAGCAGGGCCAGCAGGGCCAACACATCAACCCCGACCAGCAGCGGCTGCAGCCGTTCGTGCCAGAGCTGCGCAACACCCTGCAGCAGCGGCGGGTAGCTGGCGTAGTCGCTGACACTCAAGACCAGGTTGCTGTGGGCAATGCTGCAGGGCTGATCGCTGTAGAGCACCACACCGTCAGCCTGCACGCATTTGTGTACCGCGCCCTGCGCCTGCGCGGCCACAGCCAGCGCGGCGAACAGGCCCATCCGCCACGCCATTGGCTTACTCGGCGGCTGGAGCGCGGCGTTTCAGCGGGGCCAGGCCGTCCTGGCTGACCAGTACCGGCGCATCGGGTTTCGGCCGGTTGATGGTGTTGCGCTTCGGCGCCTTGGCTGCCGGTTTTTTCGTGGCGAGCTTCTTGCCGGTTTTCGGGTCGATCTTTTTCTTCTTCGGGCCAACTGCTTTGCCCGACGCCTTGAGGTTTTTCGGCCCCTGGTAGATGCCCTTGAGGTCCTTGATATTGCGGCGTTCGAAGCGCTGCTTGAGGTAGCGCTCGATGCTCGACATCAGCGCCCAGTCGTTATGACAGATCAGCGAGATCGCCAGACCTTCAGCGCCAGCACGGCCGGTGCGGCCGATGCGGTGCACGTATTCGTCGCCGGAGCGCGGCATATCGAAGTTGATCACCAGGTCCAGGCCGTCAACATCCAGGCCGCGCGCCGCTACATCGGTGGCCACCAGAATCTTCACCGCGCCCTGCTTGAGGCGGTCGATGGCCAGCTTGCGATCCTTTTGGTCCTTCTCACCGTGCAGCACAAAGGTTTTGAAGTCGTGGGCGACCAACTTGCCGTACAGGCGGTCAGCCTGAACCCGAGTATTGGTGAAGATGATTGCCTTGTCGTAGGTCTCGTTTTTCAGCAACCACTCGACCAGACGCTCTTTGTGGTGGTTATGGTCAGCTGTGATGATCTGCTGACGGGTGCCTTCATTGAGCTGGCTGACGCGGTTGAGCTGCAGGTGCTCAGGCTCTTTCAGCACCTTGCCAACCACTTCGCGCAGCACTGCGCCGCCACTGGTGGCGGAGAACAGCAAGGTCTGACGGTCGGCGTTGCACAGCTCGGACAAACGCTGCACGTCCTCGGCAAAGCCCATGTCGAGCATGCGGTCGGCTTCATCGAGCACCAGCACTTCGACTTCATCGAGCAGCAGGTTGCCGGCGTTGGCGTGTTCGATCAGGCGGCCTGGCGTACCGATCAGGATGTCGACCTTGCGCAGCATGGCGGCCTGCACCTTGAAGTCTTCACCACCGGTGATCAACCCGCCCTTGAGGAAGGTGAACTGAGCGAAGCGCTCGACTTCCTTGAGGGTCTGCTGCGCCAGTTCGCGGGTTGGCAGCAGGATCATTGCGCGCACGCTCATGCGCGGCTGGGAAGCGCCATCGCCGAGCAGGCGATTGAGCATTGGCAGCACAAAGGCCGCGGTCTTGCCGCTGCCGGTTTGCGCGGTAACCCGCAAGTCTTTTCCTTGCAGCGCCAGCGGAATGGCCGCCAACTGCACCGGGGTGGGCTCGACAAAGTTAAGCTCGGCCACGGCTTTGAGCAGGCGTTCATGCAGGGCGAATTGGGAAAACACGGGTATACCTCGACAAAAAATCAGCAAAACAGCGACATAGATTACCGGTTCTGTCGGCTAAAAGCCCGAACGGCCTGGCCAACGGCGTCTGTAGCCTAGTTTGCAGCCCGGCAGCAGGACACTAAAACGGCGCAGATCGCGGCCTCCCGTCAGGCCACTACGCAAGCGCCGCGTCGCGCCGGTAGAATGCGCGCCGCCGTTCAATTCCGGATGGCATGGGTTCCCTAACCCCATTCAGCAAAAAGGTTCCGTCATGCTTATTACCGCCCCTCAGCGCCTGCGCAATGCGCTTATTGCATTGGTGCTGTTCCATATCCTGATCATCATCGCCAGCAACTACCTGGTGCAGCTGCCGATCACCCTGTTCGGTTGGCACACCACCTGGGGCGCGTTCAGCTTCCCGTTTATTTTCCTGGCCACCGACCTGACCGTGCGCCTGCTCGGCAAACGCACGGCGCGCCTGGTGATCGCCCAAGTGATGCTGCCGGCGCTGCTGATTTCCTACATCGTTTCGGTGCTGTTTCAGGAAGCCAGCTTTCGCGGCTTTGGCGCTCTGCTGCAGTTCAACGAGTTCGTGCTGCGCATCTCCATAGCCAGCTTCCTCGCCTATGTGCTGGGGCAGATCCTCGATATCCAGGTATTTGACCGCCTGCGCCAGTTGTCGCTGTGGTGGGTGGCGCCGACGGTGTCGACCATCTTCGGCAACCTGCTGGATACCTACGCGTTCTTCTCCGTTGCGTTCTGGAACAGCAGCAACCCCTTTATGGCCGAGCACTGGGTGGAAATCGCCACAGTCGATTACGGGGTCAAGCTGGTCGTCAGCCTGCTGCTGTTCGTGCCGCTCTACGGCATGCTGCTCAATGCCATTTTGCGCATGCTGGCCGGGCGCGCTCAGGCCGCCAGCTAAGCGCACAAGACCAGCAGGAAACTTTGCTGCGCAATCCGACTCAACCGTTGAGGAGTCCGTGCCTATGGGCTCGTCCGGTTGTTTGGGGGCACCAGCATGAAACCCACCCTGATCTACTACGTAGCCGCCAGCCTAGACGGCTATATCGCTCGCCCGGATGGCCGAGTCGATTGGCTGGACTCTATCCAGACCACCGGGGACGACCACGGTTACCACGCGTTCTATGACGGCATCGATGCCCTGCTGATGGGGCGCATGACCTTCGACGCGCTGATGGATTCCGAAGGTGACTGGCCCTACCCCGGCAAGCCCTGCCTGGTGCTGACCCGCTACCCGCACGAACAATTACCGGATGGCGTGAGCATGCGCCATTGCACGCCGAGCGAAGCCCTGGCGCAGCTGGCCGAACAAGGCCATCAGCGCATCTGGCTGGTAGGTGGCGGGTCGCTGGCCGGCAACTGCTTCGCGGCCGGGCTGCTCGACGAGCTGGTGGTGAGCCTGGTGCCCTATCTGCTGGGGGCCGGCATTCCAATGTTCTCCAGCGGCCTGGAACGACGCCTGAAACTGCATGAACAACGCAGCTTCAGCAGCGGCGTGGTGCAGCTGCATTATCAAGTGCTGCCGGAAAACCCTGCGGATGTCGTTCTATAAGCCTTGCCGCGCCTGCTTGATCAACAGCCGCGCGCTGTCCCAGCCGACCAGCAGCACCGCCAGCCAGATCGGCAGATAGGTCAGCCATTGCGCGCTATTGAACTGCTCGCCGAGAAACAGCAGCGCCACCAGAAACAGCAGCACCGGCTCGACATAACTGAGAATGCCGAACAGCCCCATCGGCAGCAGGCGACTGGCGGCCATCATCGCGGCAAACGCCAGGGAGCTGAGGATCGCCAGCCCCGGCAGCAGCCACCACAGCTGCGGCGCCTGGCTGAACAGCTGCGGCGGGCTCCATTGCAGCACCAGCCAGATTGCCACCGGAGCCATAAACAGCATCTCGAAGGCAAAGCCGGACAAGGCGTCCAGGCGCATCCAGCGGCGCAGCATAAAATACGGCGGATAACCCAGCACCGTGACCATCACCACCCAGGAGAACGCCTGGGTCAGCCACAGTTCATGAGCCACGCCGAGCAAGGCGCAGAACACCGCCAAACGCTGCAACGGCCGCAGCCGCTCGCCATAAAACACCCGCCCGGCAAGTACCATGGCCAGCGGCAGCAGGAAATAGCCCAGCGACACTTCCAGCATGCGCCCAGCCAGTGGCGCCCAGACAAACAGCGCCCATTGAATCCCCATCAGCAGCGCAGCCAACGGCAGGCTGGCGAGCAGCAACGGCTCGCGCCGCACTCGACCGCAGGCGGCCAGCAGCACCGGCCATTGCCGCGACAAAGTAATCAGCAGCAACACTGCCGGCATCGACCAGAGCACCCTCTGGGCAAACACCTGCAAGCCATCCAGTGGCGCCAACAGCCGCACATAGCCGGGCACCAGGGCAAACAACACCGAGGCAATAATCGACAGCGCCACACCGCGCCCAGACAGCTGCATCACACCACCTGCTCAATCAGACCCCGACATCTTGCCTGGCTTGTAGTTAAGACCACAGCCACAAAGCGACACAGCCAGGTACTTAAACAGCCGTACAGCGCAAAAATGCAGTGCATAAAAAAGCCCGCGCTGCATCAGCAGAGCGGGCAGAGACGCCCAGGAGCACCGGACGCCAGGAGAGCAGGATGCAGCGGAAAATCAGATGGCCTGGGCCAGTTTCGCCTTGGCCTGGTTCAGGCCTTTCTCGAGAAAGTCGCCGCCCAGGTTGAGGCCTTCGGCGTGGATAAAGCTGACATCGTGGATACCGACAAAGGCCAGCGTCTGACGCAGGTAGGGTTCCTGATGATCCTGCGTGCCGCCGGCGTAGATGCCGCCACGGGCGGTCAGAACAAAAGCGCGCTTGCCGCTGAGCAGGCCTTGCGGGCCGGTTTCGGTGTACTTGAAGGTCACCCCGGCGCGCAGCACATGATCGAGCCAGGCTTTCAGGGTGCTGGGGATGGCGAAGTTGTACATCGGCGCAGCCAGCACCAGCACATCGGCGGCCAGCAACTCGTCGGTCAGCAGGTTGGACAGCGCCAGCGCCGCCTGCTCGGCTTCACTCTGCTGCCCGGCCGGCGTCATCCAGCCGCCCAGCAAATTGGCGTCTAGGTGCGGCACCTGATCAACCGCAAGATCACGCACCTTGATCTGGTCGGCCGGGTTGGCAGCCTGCCAGTTGGCGATAAATTGCGCAGTCAGCTGACGCGAAATCGAACCTTGCTGGCGGGCGCTGCTTTCAATGACCAGGACGTTTGCCATGTTGTTTGCTCCATCGAAGGGTTGATGAATGTCGATGGGCAAAGAATAGGAGCGCACAATCCGATTAAAAAGCGCAAATACCTGCGCCAAACAATCTAATAATTTGATTTATAGCCAGCCCAGGCTTAGTCTCTGGGCTGTCGCGGCCTAACGCTGACTAGCTGAGCTCGCAAGTCAGCTTGACCCGCAGCTTGATAATGCTGCGGCTGAACTTCACCGCCAGGCTGCTGCTTTCACCGGCAGCCAGACTGACCTTGCGGGTGCGCGGCGCTTCCGGGCCGTTGCGGAAAACGGCCGCACACTTGGCGTCGCTGCGGCCATAGTTGTACAGCTGCAAACCGCCCATGTTGTGGTCGATTTCCTGGGTGGAGGCCGAGACTTCAGCGCCATTGAGCTGTTTCTCCACCTCGATCGGGTAGGCCATTACAGTCAGCGGCAGGCAGGCCAGCAGTGCGCAACAGAGCTTTTTCATCAGGGCAGTCTCCGGCAAAAGACGGCCAGTTTAGGTTGATTGAGTCGCTATTTGCACCCTGGAACTTGAGTGAGCACAGGAACTGAATATGAAAGCCCCCCGCGTAACCCTCGATCAGTGGCGCACCCTGCAGGCAGTGGTCGACCATGGCGGCTTTGCTCAGGCTGCCGAGGTGCTGCACCGCTCGCAATCCTCGGTCAGCTACACCGTAGCGCGCATGCAGGAGCAGCTGGGCGTGCCGCTGCTGCGTATCGACGGGCGCAAGGCGGTGTTGACCGAAGCCGGTGACGTGCTGCTGCGCCGCTCGCGGCAACTGGTCAAGCAGGCCAGCCAGCTGGAAGACCTCGCCCACCATATGGAGCAGGGCTGGGAGGCCGAAGTGCGTCTGGTGGTCGATGCTGCCTACCCCAACGCCCGCCTGGTGCGCGCCTTGACCGCCTTTATGCCGCAAAGCCGTGGTTGCCGGGTGCGCCTGCGCGAAGAGGTGCTGTCCGGCGTGGAAGAAGTGCTCAAGGACGGCATGGCCGATCTGGCCATCAGCGCGCTGAACATTCCCGGTTTTCTCGGCGCGGAAATGAGCACCGTGGAGTTTGTCGCCGTGGCCCACCCCGAACACCTGCTGCACCGCCTGCAGCGCGTCGTCACCTTCCAGGATCTGGAAACCCAGATGCAGGTGGTGATCCGCGATTCCGGCCGCCAGCAACCGCGCGATGTCGGCTGGCTCGGCGCCGAACAACGCTGGACAGTCGGCAGCCTGGCCACCGCCGCCACCTTTG
>JBIHZW010000166.1:0-8052 GCA_044240245.1 Pseudomonas sp.
TTGGTCGAGATAGGACTGCAGCACCGCTACGGTTTTCATCTTGCCGCTGGCTTCGATCACCAGATCGCAGCCACTCCAGTCGGTATCGGCGATGGCCTTGTTGGCCGTGACCTGGATGCGCTTGCCGTCGATCAGGATGCACTCGCCTTCACTGCTCGCCTCGTGCTGCCAACGGCCATGCACCGAGTCAAAGTTGAGCAGATGGGCGTGGGTTGCGGCGTCACCTGCCGGGTCGTTGATCTGCACAAACTCAAATTCCGGCCAGTTCCATGCAGCGCGCAGCGCCAGGCGACCGATACGACCAAAACCGTTGATACCTACCTTGATAGCCATAAACGAATCCCCTCTAGAAAGTGATTAGGCGCTACGCGGTGCAAACATAATGATCGCCATACCGAGCACGGCCACAGCGGCGCCCAGCAGGTCCCAATGGGTCGGACGAATGCCGTCCACCAGCCATAGCCAGATGATTGCCGTCGCCACATACACCCCGCCGTAAGCGGCATATACCCGCCCGGCAGCGGTTGGATGCAAGGTCAGCAGCCAGGCGAACAGCGCCAGCGATAGAGCTGCCGGCAGCAGCAACCAGATGCTCTTGCCCTGCTTAAGCCACAGATATGGCAGATAGCAGCCGATGATCTCGGCTAGCGCCGTCAGGGCAAACAGGCCCAGGGTGTTGAGCATGCTCATCTCAGTTGCCGAACTGGGCGATCCAGCCCGCATGGGCCGGATGCTGAATGGCTTTCGGCCGCAGCGCCTGCACCAGACTGATGGCCTCGCTGCGATCAATACCCAGCTCGATCAGGATGCGCGCGGCGATCAGCCCGGTACGCCCGGAGCCGCCCTTACAGTGAATAGCGATGGCCTTGTCGGCCGCCAGCAGCTCAGCAATCTGCGCCATAGCCGCCGGCCAGGCTGCATCGAAATCCGTCTGCGGCACCTGCTCATCGGCCACGGGTAGATGCAGCCAGGCCAGACCTTGCGCGGCGCACAGCGCGGGCAAATCGCTGGCGGCGTTTTGCGCCAGTTCGGCATATGGCATCAGGGTAAGCACGGCATCGGCACCAGCCTGTTTCAGGGCGCTCAGGGCGCTGTCGATGCTGCTGTCCTTGGTGCCTGGGCAAGGGGTGAAAATCAACCGGCCGGGACGATTAGGAAGGCTAAGAATGTCGACGGGATGGGACATGCTGATTGATCCTGAAAATTAAATGGAAGCCTGATTGACCCGTTTGGACAGCTGCTCGGCCGACTCCTTACGCTCGGAGTAGCGGTCCACCAGGTAGTCCGTTTGGCCGCGCAGCAGCAGGGTGAACTTGACCAGTTCCTCCATCACGTCGACCACCCGGTCGTAATAGGCCGAAGGCTTCATCCGTCCGGCGTCGTCAAATTCGAGGAAGGCCTTGGCCACCGAAGACTGGTTGGGGATGGTGAACATGCGCATCCAGCGCCCCAGCACACGCATCTGGTTCAGCGCATTAAAAGACTGCGAGCCGCCGCTGACCTGCATCAGCGCCAGAGTCTTGCCCTGGGTCGGACGCACCGCGCCCATGCTCAGGGGAATCCAGTCAATCTGCGACTTGAACACCCCGGTCATGGCGCCATGGCGCTCCGGCGAGCACCAGACCATGCCCTCGCTCCACAGCACTAGCTCGCGCAGTTCCTGCACCTTGGGATGATCCTCAGGAGCATCATCCGGCAGGGGCAGACCACTGGGATTGAATATCCGCGTTTCGGCACCGAACTTCTGCAGCAGGCGCGCGGCCTCCTCGGTCAGCAGTCGGCTGTAAGAGCGCGCGCGGTTGGAGCCATACAGCAGCAGAATGCGCGGCTTGTGCTGCGGGGCCGGCTTGGCCAGTTGTTCCTGGCTGGGCGGATCAAGCAGTTCGGGGTCGATATTCGGCAACTCAAAGGTCATGGCCTTTCTCCAGAAAACGGTGGCTCAGCCGCACAGTGAGACGCGATCAGGGCGGTCACGCATGCTGTGCAGACGCAAGCGATCCTCGGCCAGTTGTGGGTCGTCAGCCTGAAGCACCTGCGCCAATATCTGGCCAACCCAAACCGGCAGTTGCGGGTGCAAGCGGTAATACACCCACTGCCCGGCGCGGCGATCCTGCAACAGGCCGCTGCTGCGCAGCTGGGCCAGGTGGCGGGAGATCTTAGGTTGGCTTTCCTCGAGGGCGGCGGTCAGCTCGCAGACACACAGCTCGCCTTCCTTGACGATCAGTTGGGTCATGCGCGCGCGGGTGTCGTCGGCCAGGCACTTAAACAAGGTGACCGGCGCCAGCATCTGCAGCGGAGCCTGGGCCTTGCTCTTGACCAGCACGAACATCTTGATGCGTTCGTGGATCTGCTGCAGGCAGTGCTTGTAGGCATTCTTCTGCTGGCTGCTGGCGGGGTCCTCGAAGTCCCAGGCGATGTATTCGCCGGCCCCGGGCAAGGTGTTGCACTCGAAGGCGGACTTGTCACACAGGGTGATCACGTAGTCGAACTGCTGGCCGTCGAAGCTCTCCAGCGGCTTGCTGTGCAGGCCCTCTGTGCTCACGCCCAACTGCTCCAGGGCCTGGCGCGCGCGCGGGTCGACCTCACCAGGCAGGGTGCCGGCGCTAAAAACCTCATAGCCTTCGGGGTCGGTATGGCGCAACAGGGCTTCAGCCATCTGCGAGCGGGCAGCGTTAGCCACACAGAGAAATAGCACGCGAATCTTTTGGCTCATGGCGATGGGTGTCATGCAAATACGGTTTGGCGAATATATTGATATCCGTATATCTTGTAAACCGCATATCTTCATAACCCGGCACTCGCTACAAGCGAGTAACCAAGGAGCGATTGCATGACCCCGCAAGAGCCAGTGGATGTTCTGATTATCGGCGGCGGTCAGGCCGCGCTGGCCACAGCCTACTTTCTACGGCGCACCCAGCTGTCGTTTCTGCTACTGGATGATCAGACGCAACCCGGCGGGGCCTGGCAGCATGGCTGGGATTCGCTGCGGCTGTTCTCCCCCGCCACCTGGAGCTCCATCGCCGGCTGGCAGATGCCCAACCCTGAGCCCGGCTACCCGCGCCGCAATGCGGTGATCAACTACCTCACCCAGTACGAAGCGCGCTACCAGCTGCCGATTGTGCGGCCGGTGCATGTCGATTCGGTGACGCGCGAAGGCGAGCTGTTTGTGGTGCAGGCCGGCAGCCAGCAATGGCGTTGCCGGGCCTTGGTCAGCGCCACCGGCACCTGGAGCAAGCCGTTTATCCCGGATTACCCCGGCAGTGAGCAGTTTGCTGGCCAGCAGCTGCACTCGGCGCATTACCGCGACCCGCAGGCCTTTGCCAGCAAGCGCGTGCTGGTGGTGGGCGGCGGCAACTCCGGGGCGCAGATTCTCGCCGAGGTTTCAAAAGTTGCCGAGACACTGTGGATCACCCCGGAGCCACCGGCTTTTCTGCCTGATGAAGTCGATGGCCGGGTACTGTTCGAGCGCGCCACCGAACGCTGGAAGGCCCAGCAGGAAGGCCGGGTAATCGACCAGCCGGTGGGCGGTCTGGGCGATATCGTCATGGTCGAGCCAGTACGTGAAGCCCGCGAGCGCGGCGTACTGGTGGCCGAACGACCGTTCCAGCGCTTCACGGCAGAGGGTGTTGAGTGGGCCGATGGCCGCCGTGAGGCGGTGGATGCGGTGATCTGGTGCACCGGCTTTCGCCCGGCTCTGGATCATCTGCAAGACCTGGATGTGCTGGAAGCCGATGGCAAGGTTGCCGTCGATGGCACCCGCGCCAGCAAACAGCCCAGCCTGTGGCTGGTCGGTTATGGCGAATGGACCGGAGCGGCCTCAGCCACCTTAATCGGCGTCACCCGCACTGCCCGCAGTACGGTCAGTGAAATAGCAGCAGCTCTACAGGGCGATACAGATCAATAGCAGCCCCGCCGAGCGCCGCTAGACTCGGCGCTCAGTAGCAAGGAAATCGTAATGTCCAGCCAGTGTGAAGTGATCGGCAAGCAAGCCGCAGGTGCCCCTCTGGGTTTTTTCGAGCGCTATCTGACGCTCTGGGTATTTCTCTGCATTATCGGCGGCACTCTGCTCGGCCTGTTTGCGCCGGCAGCGGCACAGGCGGTGGGCGCGCTGGAAGTTGCTCAAGTGAATATCCCGGTGGGGCTGCTTATCTGGGTGATGATCATCCCCATGCTGATAAAGATCGACTTTAGCGCCATCGCTGAGATCTATCAGCAGCGCGCCGGCCTAGGCGTGACGCTAAGCATCAACTGGCTGATCAAGCCCTTCACCATGGCCTTTATGGCCTGGCTGTTTCTGCGTCATGTGTTCGCCGACTGGCTGCCGGCCGAACAGATCGACAGCTACGTAGCCGGGCTGATTCTGCTCGGAGCCGCGCCCTGCACCGCCATGGTGTTTGTGTGGAGCAACCTGTGTAAGGGCAACGCCAACTTCACCCTGACCCAGGTGGCGATCAACGATCTGGTGATGGTGTTCGCCTTCGCTCCCATCGTCGCTTTGCTGCTGGGCGTGTCGTCAATCCCGGTGCCCTGGGACACCCTGCTGCTGTCGGTGGTGATGTATATCGTTATCCCCCTGGGCATCGCCCAATTTATCCGCGCGCGCCTGCTGCGCCGGGGTGGTGCCGCGCTGCAAGCGGTGCTGGCACGCATCGGCCCGTTCTCCATCCTCGCCCTGCTGGCCACTCTGGTGCTGCTGTTCTCCTTCCAGGGCCAGACCATCGTCGCCCAGCCTTTGATCATCGCCATGCTGGCGGTGCCGATCCTGCTGCAGACACTGTTTATCGCTGCGCTGGGTTACTGGATGTGCCGGCAACTCAAGGTGCGCCACGATATTGCCGGGCCAGCGGCGATGATCGGCGCGTCGAACTTCTTCGAGCTGGCGGTGGCCGTGGCCATCGCGCTGTACGGCTTTAACTCCGGGGCAGCGCTGGCCACGGTGGTCGGCGTGCTGATCGAGGTGCCGGTAATGCTCTGGCTGGTGCGCATGGTCAATAACAGCAAGGGTTGGTACGAGCGCGCGCAGGGCTAAAAGCGCAAATCCGGCGGTTAATAGCCATTCACTCGCATGCCCGAAAATGACCATCCAGAGCGGTATATGCGGCGGGTCGACAGCCTATGCCCGGCAGGCTAGCGTCAATACAGGATGCACCAGCAGCATCCGGCCTGGGTCACCGGGCCGTGCCTGTAGCCTGAGGTATGCCGCATGTCCGCTCGACTTGGCCACGTGCTCGCGTTTATTTCCCTCTGCCTGATCTGCCCTGCGCTGTTGCATGCCGATGCGAAGTGGGAGTCGCTGGACTTCATCACCGAAGAACTGCCGCCCTACAACTACACCGAAAGCGGCATCGCTCGCGGCATTGCCGTGGATATTCTGCTGGAGGCGGCGGCAGGCGCTGGCTTACCCATTGCGCGGCGGGACATCCGCTCCCTGCCCTGGGCGCGTGGCTACCAGATGGTGAAAAAAGGCCCCGGCGTGCTGCTGTTTTCCATGGCGCGAACAGATGAACGTGGGCCGCAGTTCAAATGGGTTGGGCCGATCATGGCCAACCGCATCGTGCTGCTGGCGCGCAAGGATCGTCAGCTGCAGATCACCCAGCCGGCAGACCTTAGTGCCTACCGCATCGGCGTGATTCGTGACGATATTGGCCATCAGCTGATCAATCGCCTGGGCGTGAGCGACAGCCAGCTGCAAATCTCCGCCAGCGCGATCCAGCTGGCCAATCTGCTGCACAACAGCCGCATCGATCTGTGGGCCTACGACGAAACCACGGCCTACTGGTTTATCCGCAACCTGGATCTGGACAGCCACAACTTCACCCCGGCGCATGTACTCAAGGAAGGCGAGATGTACTTCGCCTTCAGCATGGACACCAATGCCGCGCAACTGCTCCGGCTGCAGCACGGGCTTAACGCGCTGAAGCAGCAGCCGCGCTACCTGGAAATACTCGACAGCTACAAATAGCCGCGCGTTGCATAATCTTGCGCTTTTCCGCGCACGGGGGCTGGCACGCGGGCATGCCCGGCGTAGCATGGAGCGACGGAGGATTTATGTCGCAACTTGAGCACCTACAGGTTTTCCAGAGCATGCACAGCTCGCCCAACACCCGCCTGCACCGCAGCGCCGAGCTGGGCGATGGGCTGGCGGCTGCCGTGTGGAGCAACCGCCATGATGCCCGCGATTACGAAGCCCCCAGCCATCACACGCTGTCCTGCTACCTGGCCGGCGGCACCGGCACCTTTCGCCGCGAAAGCCCACACAGCAAAGGCGCGCCGGACAAGTTATGCATCCTCCCGGCCGGGCATCAGTCGGAGTGGGTGATCAACGGTGAAATCCATCTGGCCCATCTGTATATCAGCCAGGAGCAGTTCGCCCTAGCGGCCGTCAATCTGTTGGACCGTGAACCACGGGAACTGGAACTGCGCGAAGGCACCTTTCTCGACGACCCGCAACAAGCCCAGCGCTTTCGTCAGCTGAGCCAGCTGGATTGGCAGGAACCGGCCGAACGCCTGCTCAGCAGCAGCCTGGCCCATGGGCTGATTAACCACGCGCTGCTGTCCCAGGTGGGCCGCCGCGAAGGCTTGCGCCTGACCGGTGGCCTAGCCCCCAGCCAGCGCCGCCGAGTACGCGAATTTATCCAGGCCAACCTCAGTGAGGCACTCAGTCTGGGTCAGCTGGCCAGTTTGTGTGCGCTCTCCGAATACCACTTCGCCAGGATGTTCCAGCTCAGCTTCGGCCTGCCGCCGCACCGTTATGTGCTAGCGCAGCGCCTGCGCCATGGCCAGCAACTGCTGCAACACAGCACCCTGGCACTGGCTGAAGTGGCCCTGGCCTGCGGCTTTGCCAGCGCCAGCCACTTCAACAACCGTTTCCGCAAGGCCTTCAGCGCCACGCCGGGGCAGTATCGCGCCGCCCTGCAACGCCCCTGACCCCAAGCCAAGCAGCATCAGCCCGCCGCATACCCGCCTATCAGGCAACGCAGCTTGCGCCCCCTGAGCCTGAAAACAGCCTGCTAATCCCACGCTGGCTGTGCAAGAATCATCGGCTGCCTTCGAGAAAGCTGCCCATGCCACGATTCATCCACTCGCCTGCCCGGTGCCTCTGATGGCCCTCGATATCCTGCATCTACGCCAGGAAGACTGGCGCGCGGAATTCGGCGTGGGCGATCTGCAGCGCGGCCAAGGCTATGCTGCACAGGGCCGCAGCCGTTTGCTCAGCCTCAAGGACAGCACCCTACTGGCCAGCTGCCGTGGCTCCGGTGCGCAAACCTATCAACAGCGCATCACCCTGCATCATTACGGCCAGGGCTGGGGCGTGACCGGCCACTGCAGCTGCCCGGTGGGCTTCAACTGCAAACACGTGGCCAGCGCCCTGCTCACCCTGCAAACCCAGCAGGAACAAGGCGTCGACCTCTCGCCGCTGATCGTCAGCAGCCCGCAGGCCCCCGAAGAATGCCTGGAAAACCTGCAACCCAGCCCGGTGCTGAGCCTCGGCAGCCTGGTGCGCGTGCACTTTGATGCGCGCAAGGGCCGCATGCAGGAGCAGACCCAGCACCGTGCCGCCCTGGCCTTCGATTACCAGGGCCACCTGGCATCTGGCAAACAGGGCAAGGACCTGCTGATCAAACAGAGCGCCCAGCACAGCCTGCGCATCGTGCGTGACATCAGCGCTGAAACCCAGCTGCGCAAACGCCTGGAGCAGACCGGTCTGCAAGTGGCGCTGCGGCAGAGCGAAGCCCTGCCGGAAAGCGCTGGCGAAGCCTACGAGCAACCCGGTGAGGCCGCCTGGCTGCAGTTTGTCCGTGAGCAATTGCCGCTGCTGCGTGAGGAAGGCTGGCAGATCCGCATGCAGCCGGACTTCCAGTTCAACCTGACGCCAGTGGATGACTGGTACGCCGAAGTCGAGGAAGACCCCGAGCAGAACTGGTTCGATCTGGAACTGGGTATCGAGGTCGAGGGCCAGCGCATCAGCCTGCTGCCGATTCTGCTGCAAGCCATCCGCCGCGCACCCTGGCTGCTCAATGGCGAGGCGCTGAACAAGCGCGATGACGATGA
>JBIHZW010000167.1:0-8045 GCA_044240245.1 Pseudomonas sp.
CACCGCCTGCTGCGCAGCCTGCTTGCCAGTTGCTGGCTATTCAGCCCGGTGCTGGTGGCCGATGCGCCGACCACCCAGCACAGCGCCCTGGCTACGGCTCTCAGCGATACGCGCTTGGCCAGTTGGCTCAACCTGCTCGACAACTCCGCTGGCGACGACGAGCGCGCACAGTTGGAGCGGGTCAACCACTTCATCAACCGTTCAGTGAGTTTTGTCAGTGACCAGCAGGCTTGGGGAGCTGACGATTACTGGGCAACGCCGGCGCAAACACTCAGCCTGGGCAAAGGTGACTGCGAAGATTTCGCCATCGCCAAATACTTCAGCCTGGTGCGCATGGGTGTACCGAGCGAGAAACTGCGCCTGACTTTCGTCAAGGCGCTCAAGCAGAACCAGGCGCATATGGTGCTGGCCTATTACCCCAGCGCCAGCGAGCAACCGCTGATTCTCGACAACCTCGACCCGCGCATCCGCCCGGCCAGTGAGCGTGGCGATCTGCTGCCGGTGTATTCCTTCAATAACCACGGCGTGTTCCTGGCCAAGTCGCCGCAGCGCGTCAGCCAGCCTCCGCAGTTTCTCGCCCGCTGGAATGAGCTGAGCGAACGGGCCCTGACCGACGGCTCAGCCGCCCCGTCACCGCAGAGCTAGTCAATCAGCGCGGGCTGATATGAGCAATTAGCAACTGCACGCTTTCCTGCCCACGGTACTCGTTGACGTCCAGTTTGTAGGCCAGTTCGACCCAGCGCACGGTCGGGTTCGGCCAGATCTCGCGATCCACACCAAAGGCGATGCCATCGAGCTGCACGCTGCCACATTCGCTTTTCAGCACCACCTTGAGGTGCCGCTCACCCACCACGCGCTGCTGCACCAGCTGGAATACCCCATGAAACAGCGGCTCGGGGAAATGCTGGCCCCAGGGCCCGGCATTGCGCAGCTCCTTGGCCAAGGGCAGGTGGAACTCTTCGATAGACAAGGCGCCATCAGACAGCAAACGACCCGTCAGATCGTCTTCACACAGCTGGCGACGCACCTCAGCGTCGAAGGCGGCGGCAAAAGCGCCGAAATTCTCCTGCGGCAGTGATAATCCAGCGGCCATTGCGTGGCCACCGAACTTGCTGATCAGCTGTGGATGTTTGGCTGCCACCGCATCCAGCGCATCACGGATATGAAACCCCGGCACCGAACGCGCCGAGCCTTTCAGTACGCCATCGCCGGCATCGGCGAAGGCGATGGTCGGACGGTGATAACGCTCTTTCATCCGCGAGGCGAGGATGCCGATTACCCCCTGGTGCCAGTCGGCCTCGAACAGGCACAGACCAAAGGGCATATCCTCCAGCGGCAGATCCTTGAGCTGGGCCAAGGCCTCGCGCTGCATACCCTGCTCGATGGCCTTACGGTCCTGATTGAGCTGATCCAGCTGCACCGCCATATCACGGGCCAGGGCTTCGTCTTCACAGAGCAGGCATTCGATGCCCAGCGCCATGTCGTCCAAACGACCGGCCGCATTCAGCCGTGGGCCGAGGATAAAACCCAGGTCGGTGGAAGTAATACGCCGATGATCACGCCCCGCCACCTCGAGAATTGCGCGCAAGCCCGGCCGCGCACGGCCGGCACGAATTCGCGCCAGCCCCTGATGCACCAAGATGCGGTTGTTGGCATCCAGCGGCACCACGTCGGCGACGCTACCCAGGGCCACCAGATCAAGCAGCTCGCCGAGATTTGGCTCCGGGCGCTGCACAGTAAACCAGCCCATCTCACGCAGCCGCGCACGCAACGCCAGCAGCACATAGAACATCACCCCAACCCCGGCCAGCGCCTTGCTGGGGAACTCACAGCCAGGCTGGTTGGGATTGACGATGGCATCCGCTGCCGGCAGTTCGGAGCCGGGCAAGTGGTGATCGGTGACCAGTACGGTCAAACCAGCGGCCTTAGCCGCCGCGACGCCCTCAACGCTGGAGATGCCGTTGTCCACGGTAATCAACAATTGCGGCTCGCGCTCCAGCGCCACCGCGACGATTTCCGGAGTCAGGCCATAACCGTATTCGAAACGATTGGGCACCAGATAATCGACATGCGCCGCGCCGAGCATGCGCAAACCAAGCACCCCCACCGTGCTGGCGGTAGCACCATCGGCATCGAAATCGCCGACGATCAGCATCCGCTGACCTTGCTGCAAACCCTGCACCAGCAAATCGACTGCCGCATCCATACCCTTGAGCTGCTGATAGGGAATCAGCCGCGCCAGGCCCTTGTCCAGCTCGGCAGCGGACTGCACACCGCGGGCGGCATAGAGACGGGTCAACAGCGGCGGCAGTGCGCCCAAATCAGGCAGGGTTTCAGGAAGTGGGCGGGATTCGATACGCATGGTGGTTTTATCTTGTAGGGCGGGTGCAACCCGCCGAAATCAAAACGGGGCGGGTGCTGCCCGCACTACGACTAGCTGTAAATGAGCACTACTCGCTTCGCTCGCCCTTCGGGCCGTGCTAAAGCGCGTTAGCCGCAAGCGGCTTGCCGAGCCTGTTTTTAACGCAGCAGGGCCGACGCGCAGCAGATCGCAAATAGGTTCTTAGCGTTCGCCAGCCAACCACTCGATAGGCAGCTCATGCTGGCCGCGCTCATCGGTGACGAACAGCTCGCCGTCGCTGATCATCACGCTCCAGTTCAACGAACGCGGCATATCCAGCGCCAGTTTGGCCAGGGCCTCCTGATCGAGAGCGACGACGTTGATATTTTTCAGGCTGCGCACCGGATCGAGTGCCTTGCTCTGCCACACGCGCAGATTGCCGTAGGCCACCAGGCTGAACTTCTCGGTACGCCGTGAGCACCAGGTGATGCGGTCACTATCCGGCTGGCCGACTTCGATCCAGTGCAGCACACGGTCATCCAGGCTCTTTTCCCACAACGCAGGCTCATCCACATCGGACAGGCCACGACCGAACGCCAGGTGCTCGTGATAGAACAAGGCATAGGCAACCAGGCGCGCCGCCAGCCGCTCTTCGGTTTCCGAAGGGTGCTTGGCCACGGTGAAACGCAGGTTTTCATAGACGCTGCGGTCCATGTCGGTGAGGTTCAGCTCGATTTTGTAAGTGGTAGACGGCAGGGCCATGGACGGGGCTTCTTGACTGGTCGAATAAGCCGGCAAGTCTACCGCAAAGGCAGCCCCATCACGAACCGGAACGCTCAGCGGGCGTAGCGCGCCCAGAGCTTGTCGAACTCACTGCGGTAACTGGCGACCAGCAGCGCGTGATCGGTTATCAGCAGATTTTCCTCGTTGCTGGTGGTGGCGCTGCGGGTCCAGTTAAAGCTGCCGTTGAGCAACAGATTACCGTCGAACAGCGCGAATTTGTGGTGCATGTGATACGGGCTGTCGTCGATCCGCAGCGGCACGCCCTGAGCGATCAGATGTTGGATATCACTGCCCTCGTCGAACTGCTTTTCATTGTCGCTGATCACCCGCACGGCAATACCGCGGCGATGGCAGGCGATAATTTCTTCGCTAAGGCGATCATCGGAGATGGTGTACACGCAGATATCCAGCGATGTACGCACCTGCCGGCAAAGTTCGCGAATCTTGCGCAGGCAATCATCGCCAGGGCTGAAGTGCGCGCTGGCCTGCGCCGGGCGCGGTGGGGCACTGCTGGCATCCAGGGTCTTGATCACCTGTTCCAGCCACTTCAACGCAGGCTCGGCATTCTCCGGCTGGCGGATCAGCTCGCGCACCAGGGCAAAGGCGCGGTTACGCATATAACGCACCTGGTCGGGGCTCAACTCGCTGCCGAGTTGGCGCAGCTCATCACGCTCCTCGTTGCTCAGACGCAAATCGGCCAGGCTGTCGCGCAGCTGTTGGTCGAGACGATTGAAATCCATTTAACCTCCTTGTCGGGCGCGCGGCGTGTAGCGCCAGGCCGCATAAAGACCGCCGCAGAGTGCGCCGGCCAGATGATACTCAAATGAAACGCCCTGCTGCGGCAGCAGACCGAAAACCCAGCCGCCATGCAGAAAGAACACCAGCACTGCCAGCAGCAGGTCGAGCCAGCTGCGACGAAACCAGGCCCGCGCCAGCAACAGCGCCCACAGCCCGAACAACCAGCCGCTGGCACCGACATGGATACCCTGGCGACCGAACAGCCAGACCAACAACCCACTGCCGAGGATGATAAACAGGCTGGCCTGGATAAAGTCGCGGCGTGATTCGAGCAGGGCCAGCAGTCCCAGCACCAGCAGACCGCTGAGGTTGCTCAGCAGGTGCATCCAGCCGCCATGCAGCCAGGGCGCAAACAGCACGCCCGGCAATGACTCAAGCCGACGCGGTATCACGCCCCAGATATTCAGGCTGTATCCACTCAGGCTGTTGCCCAGCTGCAGCACCAGCATCAGTGCGGCGATGCCCAGCAACAGCTGCACGCGTGGCACCAGCCCGGCCTTCATGGCGTTTCGCTTTCGCTGTCGCCACCCAGGCGCTGCTCGTGGCCCAGTTGCTCGCCCAGATCACGCAGCTGGGTGGAGATTTCCAGCATGCGGTTGTGGGTGCGCAGGTCGATATCGATCTTCTTGTCCATGGCGTTGATCAGCGGCAGGAAGCTGTTCTGCAGGCTGTCGGCCAGGCTTTCCAGGACTTTCTGCACGGCTGGCTGCGGCGGCGTGATCACCTCCACCTGCGGGCGTAGCTTGCCCAGATTATCCAAGCCGGCGAGCAGCTCGGCCCAGGGAATCGTCGGCGCTGCGGCCTGCTCCCCCGGTGCCAACTTGGCCAGCCCGCGCACGCCCTCGACCAGATCATTGAGCTGCGCCACCACCCGGCCACCGACATCCGTATCGCTGCCACCCATGGCCTTGTTGCGCATAAAGTCGCGTTTGATCTGCGTCCAGCGCTCGGCTTGCACGTCAGTCATATTGCCGCGCAGTTCGGCGAGTTTGAGCAGGTTCTCCTCGGCACCAGTGGTGAGCAACTGGGATTCGCCCTGGTAGTGATCGGCGATCAGTTGCAGCACCTCGGTATCGTTCATCACCGAGCTGATCTTCTCCGCCATCTTGTTCATATTGCGGTAGCTGCCCTGCAACTTGAACGGCGGCTCGGTGCGGTATTGATCGGCCTGGGCGGCACTGGCGATGTACTGCTGGTTGACCCGGCCAACTACATCGCGCACCTGCATCAGGCGTTGCAGGGTGGTGACGATCTCGTTGACCTCGGCACCGCTGTAGCTGTGGCTCAACTCGTTGCTGGAAAACGGCTTGCCCTCGGCCTTGGCGACGAAGCGATAAACATCGGCCATATCGCGGGTGGCCAGCGGTGCCAGCACCGGATTGGAAGTCAGGCCGTTCTCGATATAGGACAGCGCGAAGGCTTCCTGCATGCCGCCCAGGGTGTCGCCGAGGTTATAAATATCGGCGCGATTGGCCAGCATATCCGGGATCTTGAACACGTCGCCGGACTCGGTATAGGGGTTGCCCGACATGATCACGCAGAACTTACGCCCGCGCATATCGTAGGTGCGGGTACGGCCCTTCCACACACCTTCAATACGTCGCGTCCCATCACAGAGCGAGATGAATTTCTGCAGAAATTCCGGATGGGTGTGCTGGATATCGTCGAGATAGAGCATCACGTTGTTGCCCATCTCCAGCGCCAGGTTGAGCTTTTCCAGCTCCTGGCGTGAAGTAGCGTCTGGTGCCTGGGCCGGGTCCAGGGAGCGAACTTCGTGCCCCAAGGCCGGGCCGTTGATCTTCATAAAGATCAAGCCGAGGCGATGGGCGACGTACTCCATCAGCGTGGTCTTGCCGTAACCCGGCGGCGAAATCAGCATCAGCAAGCCGGACAGGTCCGAGCGACGGTTCTCCCCGGCGGTGCCCATCTGCTTGGCCAGGTTGTCGCCGATCACGCCAAGATAGACATCGTTGATCAGTTTGTTGCGCACGAAGGAGCTGAGCGGCTTGGGCTTGAACTCATTGAGACGCAGCGCCTCGCGCTCGCGCGCCACCACTTCATGGCGCAATGCCTGATAGCGCTGCAAACCGGGCAGGAACTGCTCGCGATGCACACGCAAGCGGGCGAAGAAGTCGTCTACCGCCAGCACCAGTTGCCGTTCGCCGATACGCGGGTGTTCGCCCATCAGTTCCTTGGCGGTAAAACGCAGATCCACCTCGGTGATACGTTTGGGTAGATCCTCGGCGAGCAGCGTCAGGGCCACGGCTTCTGGCACATAGGCACTGAGCGCGGCGAATTCCTCTGCCGCGCAGAGGCCGCGCAGCCAGTTCTCCACCAGCGCCCATTGCGCCGCTGGGCGCTCGTGCAGTTGCGACAGGGTCTGCTGATACGCATCCCACATATGCGCCGTCTGCAGACGCGACTGCAGGCCAGCCAGCAGCTCACGGGCGTATTTGCTGAAGACGAATTCGATCCGCTCGGCGGCCAGTTCCTGCACCAGGTATTCGGCGGCCTCAAACAGCGTCGCCTGGGTCAGGCTTATGTTCTGCTGGGCGATATAGCCGACCATGGCCTCGACGATTTCCGCCTGTAACTGCAACAGGCTATCGCGTTGGCCGAACAACTGCTGGATATGCCGGGCGCTGCGCGCGCGCTGCGGCCACTGCTTGGCATCGTCGCGACGCTGCGCCTGGCCCCAGAAAAAACTGGCGAAACCACGGGGCAAGGCGCCGTAACTGAGCAGGCCGGCGCTGTCGCGCAGTGGCAGCAACTGGGCGAGGATCAGCGCTGCATCGTGGTCGTGGATACCCTTCTCGTAGCCTTCCTTGTAACGCGGTGCGGCAAAGTCGCGAATGCTCTTGATCAGCGCGTCCGGCTGGGCCAGCTGTTGTTTGAGCAGATCCAGGCTGAGGCCATCGCGCCCGGCATCAGCAGCCGCCAACACTTCGCCGGCCAGGTATTCGGCGCGGTAGAGCGTGGCGGACTCGGACTCCAGGGACACCTGCCAATAATCACGCAGCGCTTCCAGCTCGATGTTTTGCAGCGGCTCAAGAAACTCAGTGCCAGTCAGGTGCAGGTAGAGCTGATCGCCACGCGGCATCAGAGTCAGGTCCAGCTCCTGGGTGTTGACGCTGAAGCGGTGGCGCGGGCCGAGCTTGATGACGTTACCGCCCTCCTCGAACAGCTCGCTCTTGTCGCGCAGGCTACGCACCGCCTGATCGCGGGCGGCCTTGAGGCGCGACTCAACGTCCTCGGCCTTGACGCTGTCCTTCAGCTCGCGCAGGCGCTCGGCCAGTTCGCGCAGCTTGAGAATCAGCGGGTCGGCGGCGAAGAAGGCGTTCAGCTCATCGGGCTGGGTCAGGCGCGCGGTGCGCCGACCGAGGCTTTCCAGAATCCGCCGCGCGGCGTCGAGCAGACCCTGGGCCTTGCGCTGACGCTCATCAAGCAGCGCCTGCTTGTGCGCCTCGAAGGTTTCCAGCAGCTCTTCGCGCTTGGCCAGGATATCGCCGAGGAACTGTTCCTGATCGCCGAATTGGCTTTCCAGCTCTTCCAGCTGCACCAGCAGACGTGACAGCTGTTCGTCGCAACGCTCCGGGTCCTGGGCCATGGCCAGGGCGTTGGTGATGCCCTGGCTGAACAATTTGAACTGGGCGCCGAACTGCGCCACGGTTTCTGCCGAACCCAGGCCCTTGCGCCGCTGTTCAGCGCGGGCCTTGGCCTGGTTAAGACGGGCGTAGACCTCGGAAATTGACTCGACTATCGCGGTGCGCTGGGTGGCATCGTCGATTGGCAGCGAGGCCATCAGGCTGGACAGCATATCCAGATTGCCAGCCATGGCCTGCAACGCCACCAGCGGTTCGTTGAGTTGGCTGACGCTCTCGGCCTTCTGCGCCTGAGCGTCGAGCTGGGCCAGCTGCAGCACATAGGGTTCCAGCGCGGCCTTGCTGGCCAGAAACCCCGAGGTAGCGGCAGCGACCTGCTCCTGGGCACTCAGCAGGTCGGTTTCCATGGCGTCGATCCGCGCCACGTCGATATAACGGTAATCGCGGATGGTCAGCAGTTGGCCGCGCTGGGCATTGATGCCATTGAGCGCATCGACGAAGTGCTGCACCTCGTCCCAGCT
>JBIHZW010000168.1:0-8032 GCA_044240245.1 Pseudomonas sp.
CCACCGCCAGCTGGTAGGCATACAGGCCATCGCGGCGGCGAATCACAAAGTCGCCCACCTCGCGGCCCAGGTGCTGGCGGTAATCGCCCTGCACGCGGTCGACAAAGTGGTAGGTCAGCTCTGGGACCCGCAGGCGAATCGCGGCATCGGCAAAGCCGTGGCCGGCGTTGCGGCAGGTGCCCGGGTAGATGCCCTGGCTGCCTTCCAGTTGCTTGCGCGAACAGGTGCAGGCGTAGGCCAGGCCCTGGTTGAGCAGACGCTCGACCAGCGCGGCGTACTCGGCGTGGCGCGCGCTTTGCCGCACCAGCTCGCCATCCCACTCGAAGCCGTAGCTTTCCAGGGTGCTGAGAATTCCGGCTTGGGCGCCTGCGACTTCCCGTGGTGGGTCGAGATCTTCCATACGCAGCAGCCAGCGGCCATTTACCGCGCGCGCGTCAAGATAAGACGCAAGGGCTGCGACCAGTGAGCCGAAGTGCAGATAACCGCTAGGGGTGGGGGCGAAGCGGCCGATATACGCAGGTGTGTTCATACGGGCGAAGGACTGCCGGTTGCGCACAGGGAGACAGAAACAACAGAGGGTGCCGAAGCACCCTCTGGGTCAGATCAGGAACCGATCTGCTTTTCTTTGATTTCCGCCAGCGTCTTGCAATCAATGCACAGCGTGGCGGTGGGGCGGGCTTCGAGGCGGCGGATGCCGATTTCGACGCCGCAGGAATCGCACCAGCCGTAATCGTTGTCTTCGATCAGTTGCAGGGTTTCGTCGATCTTCTTGATCAGCTTGCGCTCGCGATCACGGGCACGCAGTTCCAGGCTGAATTCTTCTTCCTGGCTGGCGCGATCCGCCGGATCAGGGAAGTTGGCTGCTTCGTCCTGCATATGGTGCACAGTACGATCAACTTCCTGCATCAATTCCAGCTTCCACTTGTTGAGGATGCCGGTGAAGTGGGCGCGCATCGGCTCACCCATGTATTCCTCACCCTTTGTTTCTTTATAGGGCTCGAAACCACGAGTCAGTTGGCTGCTTTTTGCTTTTGCTTTGGTGGGCATGGATGACCGCCTCTCACTCTTCTAATCCACTGCGCAGGACGGTGTCCCTTGCCCGTTCTACGTCGAGTAGAACTGGCCCTGCGGCTGCAAGCGGGCGAACTTACCAGAACAACTCGGCCTGCGCCACTCCCGGTTGTCGTGGTTGCGCCGGGTATGCTTTAGAATCCGCGCCTTAATCCAGACCAAGGCAGTCCCATGGCCCAGTCCTACAGTGCGCGCAGCCGCGCCATAGAACCTTTTCACGTGATGGCGCTGCTCGCTCGTGCCAATCAGCTGCAGGCTGACGGCCATGATGTGATTCACCTGGAAATCGGTGAGCCGGACTTCACCACCGCCGCGCCGATTGTCGCCGCCGGGCAGGCCGCCCTGGCCGATGGGCATACCCGTTACACCGCCGCGCGCGGCCTGCCGGCCTTGCGTGAGGCGATCTCCAGTTTCTATGGCCAACGTTACGGTCTGGATATCGACCCGCAGCGCATTCTGATCACCCCGGGCGGCTCGGGCGCCTTGCTGCTGGCCACCAGTCTATTGGTTGACCCCGGCAAGCACTGGCTGCTGGCCGACCCCGGCTACCCCTGCAATCGGCACTTTCTGCGCCTGGTCGAAGGCGCGGCGCAGCTGGTGCCAGTTGGCCCGGATGTGCGTTATCAGCTGACGCCCGACCTGATCGAGCGTTATTGGGATCAGGATAGCGTCGGCGCGTTGGTGGCATCCCCAGCTAACCCGACCGGTACTTTGCTTAGCCGTGATGAGCTAGGCGGGCTGTCGCAGGCACTGAAAGCGCGCGGCGGCCATCTGGTGGTGGATGAGATCTACCACGGCCTGACCTACGGCGTAGACGCCGCCAGCGTGCTGGAAGTGGACGATGAGGCCTTTGTACTTAACAGTTTTTCCAAGTATTTCGGCATGACTGGCTGGCGGCTGGGCTGGCTGGTGGCGCCACCGGCCGCCGTACCGGAACTGGAGAAACTGGCGCAAAACCTCTATATCAGTGCGCCGAGCATGGCCCAGCATGCTGCCTTAGCGTGCTTCCAGCCGCAGACTTTGGAAATCCTCGAGCAGCGTCGCCATGAGTTTCAGCGCCGCCGCGATTTTCTGCTGCCGGCGTTGCGTGAGCTGGGCTTCAAGATCGCCGTGGAGCCGGAGGGCGCCTTCTATTTATATGCCGATATCAGCGCCTTCGGCGGCGATGCCTTTGCCTTCTGCCAGCACTTTCTGGAAACCGAGCATGTGGCCTTTACCCCCGGCCTGGATTTCGGCCGCTATCAGGCCACGCAGCATGTGCGTTTTGCCTACACCCAGGATCTACCGCGCCTGCAGCAGGCGGTGGAGCGGATCAAACGTGGCCTGATCAGTTGGCAGGCCCATGCAGTTTGAGCCGCCGCTGGAGGAAGGGCGCCTGCTGCGCCGCTACAAGCGTTTTCTCGCCGATATCGAGACCGTCAGCGGTGAGCTGCTGACCATCCACTGCGCCAATACCGGCTCGATGCTCAACTGCATGAGCGAGGGCGCGCGCATCTGGTTCAGTCGCAGCAACGACCCCAAACGCAAGCTGCCGGGCACTTGGGAGATAGGCGAGACGCCGCACGGCCGTCTGGCGGTGATCAACACCGGACGTGCCAATGCTCTGGTGGAAGAGGCCCTGCGCGCCGGGCTGATTGCCGAGCTGAACGGCTTTACCAGCTTCAAGCGCGAAGTGCCTTACGGCCAGGAACGCAGCCGTATCGATTTTCGTCTGGATTACCCGGCAGGCGCGGCGTTTGTCGAAGTTAAGAGCGTCACTCTGGGGTTCGCCGATAACCGCGTCGCCGCCTTTCCCGATGCGCGCACCGAGCGTGGCAGCAAACACCTGCGTGAGCTGGCTGCACTGGCCCGTGAGGGCGTGCGCGCGGTGCAGTTGTATTGCGTAAATCTGACGGACATCGATGCCGTGCGCCCGGCCGAAGAAATCGACCCGGCCTATGCCGCCGCTTTGCGTGAGGCGGTGAATGCTGGCGTGGAAGTGCTGGCTTACGGCGCGGCGATCAGCCCGCAGGGTGTGCAGCTGATCAAACGCTTGGATGTGCGGTTGTAGGAACGGAGCTTTCCGCTGCTCTTCAATGTTGCGTTCTGCCGGCCGGCAACTCTTGCGCAGGCTGCATAGCAGTGCGCAGATGCTGCTCGAACAGCTCGACAATCGCCGGCCAGCCCTGGCGAGAGGCATGTAGCCGGGCATTCAGGCGCACCCGGCGCAGGCCTTCGTGGTCGGTCAGCAACCAGCTGGCAGCGTCGATAAAGCCTTTTTCGTCCTCGACCACCGCCAAGGCGCCGTTATGCCCGTGGCGGATATGCTGCGCGGCCGCCGCTTGATCAAACGCCACCACACCAAGCCCGGAAGCCAGGGCTTCGAGCACCACATTGCCGAAGGTTTCCGACAGGCTTGGGAATAGAAACAGATCGCCCGAGGCGTAATGCGCGGCCAGCTCTTCACCACGTTGCAGGCCGCAGAACACTGCGTCGGGCAGTTGCTGCTGCAGGCTGGCGCGCTGCGGGCCATCGCCGACCAGAATCAGTTTCAGCCGCCGCTGCGGGTGCGCCTGTTGCAGCGCCTGAAAACTCTTGCTGAGCAGGGCCAGATTCTTTTCTGCGGCCAGGCGGCCGACATGCAGGATGGCGATGTCCTGTTCCGCCAGGCCCCAGCGCTCGCGCAAAGCCGCACAGCGTTTGGCCGGGTGGAACAGCTGGCTGTCGACGCCTCGCGAGAGCAGTTCCAGGTTGTCGAAACCACGCCGCTGCAGCTCGATCTGCTGACTGACACTGGGCACCAGGGTCATCTGCGAGCGATTGTGGAACCAGCGCAGGTAGTTGGTCAGCAGGCGGGTTAACAGGCCAAAGCCGTAATGCCCGGTGTACTGCTGAAAATTGGTGTGAAAACCGCTGACCACCGGAATCTGCAAGCGCCGCGCGGCGCGCAGGGCGGACAACCCCAGCGGCCCTTCGGTGGCGATATACAGCACATCCGGGCGCTGGCGTTGCCAGCTGCGCAACAGCTTGTGCATCGACGACTGGCCCCACTGCAATCCGGGGTAGCCGGGCAGCGGCCAGCCACGGGTCAGCAATAAATCCTGATCGGCAGCGCCGCGTGGGTCGACGCTCTGCCGCGGACGCACCAGTTGCACGCGATGGCCACGGCCGTGCAGGCCATCGACCAGGCGACCGAGGGTGTTGGCCACGCCGTTGATTTCCGGCGGGAAGGTTTCGCTGATCAGCGCGATATGCAGGGAAGCTGTGCTCATGGCAGCAGTGTCCGCTGCCGTTATGTAGTGACTGTGACGCTTTTATTGCGCTTGTGTTTCAGTCGAGCAGCTCGATCAGTTGCTGGCGCAGCCAGGCGTGTGCCGGGTCGAGGTGCTGCTGGTGATGCCAGATCAGGCTGACCTGCACCGGCGGCATATCGAAGGGCAACGGCGCGATTTCCAGCGCATGCACCGGAGCGAAAGCCTCGGCAAGGCGCGCGGGCACGGTGCCGAGCAGATCAGTCTGGGCGACGATGGCCGGGATTGGCAGGTAGTTGGGCAAATGCAGCGCCGCCTGTCGCCGCACCCTGGCCGAGCCCAGGACGATCTCCAGTGGCGAGCCACGTCCGGCGCGCGGCGTTACCGTGATATGCCGCGCCTGTTGGTAATCCTCCAGGCTCAGTCCGCCGGTAAAGGCCGGGTGACCGGCGCGACCGATCGCCACCAGCGGTTCTTCACGCAGCGGCGCGTAATGCAGGTCAGGCGAATCGAAGTGCAGGTAGTCGATGGCCAGGTCCAGCGCGCCGCTTTCCAGGCGCTGTACCAGGCTGTCGGCATCATCGGCTTGCACCAGCAGTTCGACTTGCGCGGCGCTGCGCGCCAGATGCGCCTGCAACATGGGCAGCAGCGCGGCTTGCGCATAGTCGTTAAGCGACAGGCTGAAGGCATGCGGCGTTTGCGGATCAAACGGCTCGGCCGGGCCCAGGCCGGTCTGCAGCAAGCGCAGCGCCTGGCGCACTGGTACATACAGCGCCTGGGCGCGGGCGGTGGGTGTCATGCCGCGGGCGGTGCGCTGGAACAGCTCTTCGCCCAGCTGCTGGCGCAGGCGGGCGAGGGCGTTGCTCACCGTCGACTGGCTCAGGTGCAGGCGCTCGGCGGCGCGGGTCAGGTTGCCTTCCTGCATCAGCGCATCGAAGACCAGCAGCAGATTGAGGTCGAGCTGACGCAAATTCGTTATCAAGAATAATGCTCTTTTAAAATATCCATTATTCGAATGATCTGGCCGCGCCTAGACTGCTGTCAATCCGCACAGGAGTAATGCCGTGGCCTATAACAACGACAATGCCCAGGCTTTCCGCACACGTTATCGGGATGCCATCCATCCGCTGTACAACCCCTGGCTGCATGCTGCCTTTGTGCTGGCCTACGGACTGACCTGCGTCAGCCTGCTGTGGCGCACCCTGGATGCGGTGGCACTCTGGCAGTGGCTGCTGGTGCCGCTGAGCCTGGTGTTCTTCAGCTGGGGCGAGTACCAGGTGCACAAGCGTCTGGGGCACAACAAGACGCGCTTCGGCCAGCTGTTCTACAAGCGCCACACCGGCGATCACCACAGCTTTTTCGTCGAAGGCCTGATGCGCTATGAGACGCCGCGTGACTGGCGGGTGATCCTCTTTCCCGCTTGGTTGATCGTGCTTTACAGCCTACCGCTGTTGGGCATCTGGTGGCTGCTGTCCCACATCGACGGCAACCTGGCCGCGCTGTTCGCTGGCAGCATGCTGCTGGGGTATATGAGCTACGAGGTGGTGCATGCCTGCGAGCACCTGCCGGCCGAACATCCGCTTACGCGACTGCCGTGGATTCGCCAGATGCGCCGCCTGCATGCGTTGCACCACCGTCGTGAGCTGATGCATTCGCGCAACTTCGGCATCGTCCATCCGCTGATGGACTGGCTGTACGGCACCCTGCATTGGGAACCTGAGCCGACTTATCAGCAGAATCGCCAGCAGCATCGCGTGCATATCGCCCGCCCGGCGGACGCGGTGCTGCGTTATGCCGCCGCGCCTATTCACTGGCCCGAATGGCACCCGTCGTCGTTACATATCTACGGTCGCGATGGTGTGCTGCTAGCCGGTGACGTGTTCGAGGAAGATATCCACGCTGGTGGCCGCGCCGGTCATCTGTGCTGGGACGTGCTCGACTATCAACCGGCACGCCGCTGGCAGGCCAGCGCCCGAGGCGATCACGGCCTAGGGCTGCTGCTGACCTACGAGTGCCTGGACGTGGAGGGCGGTTGCGAGTTTGTCCGCACCCTGGAATACGGCTTCGATGGCCTGCTGATGCGTCTGGCCAACAGTCTGTTGCTGAGGCGGCGTATCGAGCGCGAATCTGAGGCCTCGATGCAGGCGCTGCGCACGGTGCTCGAGCGCAGCTAGCCTTCAGCGAAAGGGCTCAGGGAGTGGGCGTCAGTGCCTGCTCCTGGCGTTCACGCACCCAGAACACTGTGGCGCCGGCCACGGCTGCCGGCATCATCAGGATATTCAGTCCCGGCACCAGCAAGGCAGCGTAGGTGATGCCGCCGAAACCGAGGCTCTGCCAGCGTTTCTCCCGCAGCCAGGCGAGCATGTCCTGCCAGCTCATCTTGTTGTTGTCCGCCGGGTAGTCGATGTACTGAATCGCCATCATCCACACACCAAACAGCAGCCACAGCGGCGCGGCGATTAGATTGACCACCGGGATAAACGTCAGGATCAGCAGGGCGATGGCGCGGGGCAGAAAGTAGGCCAGCTTGCGCAGTTCGCGGCCCAGGGTGCGCGGCACCATTTCAATCAGTTCGCCCCAGCGGAAGGCTGGGAACGGGTCTTCGCCACGCACCACCACCTCGACCTTCTCCGCGAGAAAGCCGTTAAACGGCGCGGCGATGATATTGGCCAGCAGGGTGAAGCTGAAAAACACCATCAGCAGCACCAGCACCACAAATAGCGGCCACAGCACGTATTCGAGAAAGCTCAGCCAGCTCGGCAGGCTGGGCATAAAGGTGTCGACCCAGCCGCCGAACTGCTGCATGGCCAGGTAAATCAGGCCAATAAACAGGACCAGGTTGATCGTCAGGGGCAGCAGCACAAACAGACGCAGGCCGGGGCTCAGGACCAGTTTCAGGCCTTCGCTGAGGTATTGCGGGCCGGTCAGTACGGGAGCAGGCATGGGTGGGAGTCTCCGCGAGGTTGAAGTCGCGCCGACCTTACCGGCTTTGTGTGGCAGGTGAAAGCCTCTGCAACGGGCGCTAACGATTGCCAGGGCGCGTTATAGCGATTGCCTATGTAGGGGATTGGCAAAGCATATTTCCGCCATGTACCGGGCGGGCATAGGCTGCGCGTCATCCCTTTGCGGGGCTTCCAATCTTACTGCCTTCCCCTAGGTACTCGCGGAAGTCCCTTTTTATTGCTGCCGGCATTGCCGGGAGGAGCTGTTGATGTCTGCTGATCGTCATGCCCGCGTGATCATTCTGGGCTCCGGCCCTGCCGGCTATAGCGCTGCGGTCTACGCCGCCCGAGCCAATCTCAAGCCGCTGCTAATCACTGGCTTGCAGGCCGGCGGCCAACTGACCACCACCACTGAGGTGGATAACTGGCCGGGCGATGTACATGGTTTGACGGGCCCTGCGCTGATGCAGCGTATGCAGGAGCATGCCGAGCGCTTCGAGACGGAGATCGTCTATGACCATATCAATGCCGTGGACCTGGCTGGCAAGCCATTCACCCTGGTGGGTGATAGCGGCACCTACAGCTGCGATGCGTTGATTATCGCCACCGGTGCCAGCGCCCGTTACCTGGGCTTGCCCAGTGAAGAAAGCTTTATGGGCAAGGGTGTTTCCGCTTGCGCCACTTGCGATGGTTTCTTCTACCGTAACCGCGATGTAGCAGTGGTCGGTGGCGGCAATACGGCGGTGGAAGAGGCGCTGTACCTGGCCAATATCGCCAGCAAGGTGACCC
>JBIHZW010000169.1:0-7935 GCA_044240245.1 Pseudomonas sp.
CAGACCGAAGCGCTGCGCACCTTTGGCGACCACCTCGGCGTGGCCTTCCAGCTGGTCGACGACCTGCTCGACTACCGTGGCGATGCCACTACCCTAGGCAAGAACGTCGGCGACGACCTGGCCGAAGGCAAGCCGACTCTGCCGCTTATCTACACCATGCGTGAAGGCACCCCCGAGCAGGCGGCTCTGGTACGCCAGGCGATCCAGAAAGGCGGCATCGAGGATCTGGAAAGCATCCGCAATGCCGTAGAAGCCGCTGGCGCGCTGGACTACACCGCCCAGCAAGCCCGCGACTATGCAGAACGCGCCATCGCCTGCCTGGATGCGCTGCCCGCCAGCGAATACCGCGACGCGCTGATCGAACTCAGCCGCTTTGCCGTAGCCCGCACGCACTAAGGCTTGCCGCGACAGACAAAAGCCCGTCCATGTGACGGGCTTTTATTTGCGCGACGAAAGGCAGCGATTAACCCTTGCTATAAATATAATAAGAATTATTCTCATCCAGCCACTTGAAAGGGAGATGAGTCATGACCTATTTGATCGATGCCTGGCTGGACCGCCCGCACCCGTATCTACGCATTCTCAATCGCAACACTGGCGAGGTCTGCGCCCTGCTTAAGGAGGATGCGCTGGATGAGCTGCGCGATCAGGGCGATCTGGATCTGCACGAGCTGAACTCCAGTGAGCCGCTAGTGCTTAAAGAGTTGGTGCGTAATCTGTTTCTCTACTGCTACGCCCGGGCATTGCGCCCTTGAGTATCTGGGCTTAAACGCATCGCGGGCATGGCCCGCTCCTACACCAGACTTGCTGGAACCTCGTAGGAGCGGGCCATGCCCGCGAAGGAAAGCGCCTGAGACGTTAGAGAACGTCCAGCAGCTCCACATCAAATACCAGCACGCTGTGCGGCGGGATGCTGCCCACGCCTTGCTCGCCGTAAGCCAGCTCGCTCGGCACGTACAGGCGCCACTTGCTACCGGCATTCATCAGCTGCAGGGCTTCGGTCCAGCCGGCGATCACGCCGCCAACCGGAAACTCGGCAGGCTGGCCACGATCGTAGGAGCTGTCGAACACAGTGCCGTCGATCAGGGTGCCGTGGTAGTGGGTGCGCACGCTGTCTTCACGGGAAGGTTTGGCGCCTTCGCCAGCGGTCAGCACTTCGTATTGCAGACCGGAAGCCAGTACGGTGATGCCGTCACGCTTGGCGTTCTCAGCCAGGAAGGCCAGACCCGCACCAGCAGCGGCCTCAGCCTTGGCGGCTGCTTCGGCTTGCATGATGTCGCGGATTACTTTGAAGCTGGCGGTCAGCTCTGCTTCGCTAACGCGGCTTGGCTGGCCGGAGAAAGCATCGGTGATACCGGCAATGATGGCGTCCAGGCTGGCACCCGGCGGCGGGTTGTCGCGCAGCTGACCACCCAGTTGACGGCCGATGCCGTAGCTGACGCGGGTTTCGTCAGTCGAGAGATTGATATCGGACATAGCACTGCTCCGCTAGGGGCTAAAAAGGTCGGCCAGCCTAGCACAAACCACCTGACCGCCCTACCCGCCACCAACGCCTTGGCGATTACGACGACAGCGCTCGGAGCAGTACTTCACCTCATCCCAGCAGCGCGCCCATTTCTTGCGCCAGGTAAAAGGTAGGCCGCACACCTGGCAGGTCTTGACTGGTAGTTCGGCCTTTTTCACAACGTCTCGCCAGCATCCAGCCGGGCCAATAGCTGCTCGCCGCGCGCCCACAGGCCTTGTTGTTTGGCCTCAGTCATCTTATCCAGGCCACGGTAAATCATGCCCAGCCGATGGTTACCCGACAGCTGCTGGCGGTGGCGCATAAGGAAATGCCAATACAGCGCATTGAACGGGCAAGCCTGCTCACCCACGCTTTCCGTGACCTTATAGGCGCAGTCGCCGCAGTAGTTGGACATGCGCTTGATATACTGACCGCTGGCGCAGTAGGGCTTGGAGCCCAGGTAGCCGCCATCGGCGTGCATAACCATACCCAGGGTATTGGGCAGCTCGACCCAGTCAAAGGCATCCATATACACCGCCAGGTACCAGTCGCAGACCTGGCTAGGCTGAATACCGGCCAGCAGGGCGAAGTTGCCGGTAACCATCAGCCGCTGGATATGGTGGGCATAGGCATGCTCCAGAGTCTGGCCGATGGCCTGGCTCATGCATTTCATTCGAGTTTTGCCGGTCCAGTAGAACTCGGGCAGCGCCCGGGTATTGCCGAAGGCATTGCGCTCGGCGTACTCGGGCATATGCATCCAGTAGATGCCGCGCACGTATTCGCGCCAACCAATCAACTGGCGGATAAAGCCCTCGGCGGCATTCAGCGGCACCTGACCGCGCCAGTAGGCCGCCTCCACATCCGCACACAGGCGACGGACATCCAGCAGGCCGATATTCAGCGCCGCGCTGATCCGCGCATGAAACAGAAACGGCTCACCGACCGCCATGGCGTCTTGATAATCGCCAAAGGCCGGCAGGGCAAAATCGAGAAAGTGCTGCCACAGCGCCTCGGCCTCCGCGTGAGTCACCGGGTAATCGAAGGACGCCAGGCTGCCGTAGTGATGACTGAAGCGCTCGGCCACCAGCGCCAGCACTTCCTCAGTAATGTCATCCGCAGGAAAGCGCGCGGTCATGGGCGCCTTGATCTGCTTGGGCAGCGCCTTGCGGTTTTCTGCATCGAAGTTCCAGGCACCGCCCACCGGGGTGCCGTCGCCGTTGAGCAGCAAACCGGTCTTGCGGCGCATCTCACGGTAGAAGAATTCCATGCGCAGCTGTTTGCGCCCCTCGGCCCAACGGGCGAACTCGTCACGGCCACAGATAAAGCGGCTGTCGGCATGCCAGGTGATCAGCAGGCCGCAAGCCTGCAGCGCCTGCTCCAGGCGCCACTCACCGCACTCGGTGATATGCACCTCAGCCGCCTGCAACTGCGTAGCCCAACGCAGCAACTCATCCGGCAGCGAACCGCTATTCTGCACATCGTCCAGCTTGACGTAATGCACGCGCCAGCCGCGCTCGCGCAGGGTATCGGCAAAGTGGCGCATGGCACTGAAGATCAACGCGATCTTCTGCGGGTGGTGCGGCACATAGTCGGTTTCCGCCGCCACCTCGGCGAGCAGCACAGCATCCTGCTGCGGATCCAGGGCCTGCAGGCTGGGCAGATCGAAAGACAGCTGATCACCCAGTACCAGGGCAAGCCGGCGAGTAGCCATAGATGGAGTCGTTACCAGGAAGAGTTGAAGGAAATCGGCACGCGCAGGGTGTCCTGGGTGCCGTCCTGCATGCCGCACATCTCGTCATGCACCACCGCGTGCACCAAATGAAATGGCACACGCGGCAAGTCGTGCAACAGGTCGCGGGCATGCTCGACCGAGCGCAGGTGCAGGGTCTTGCCATGGCTATCACTAAGCGGATGGGCGCGGCCATCCATGTGCGCCTCCAGCAGGTAGATACCACCCTCGATGGAGATCAGGTTGAGTGAGTCGATATGTCCGGCATGGGCGTGCAACGACAGGTCTTGCAGATTCATGGCGATGTCCTCGGGCAAGCAAAGCTATACAAAAATCAATACAAATACAATTTTTGTACAACATCATAAAAGCACAAGGCAGAACGCAAACCGCCCGTCCGTTTTGCAACGGCCGGGCGGCGGGGACGCACAAGGAAGGACTAGCTCGATTCGTACTTGGTCAGCTTATCCAGATAACCCATGGCGAAGGCTGAGAGGACGAAGGCCATGTGAATGATCACGTACCACATCAACTTGCTGTCGGGGATGTTCTGCGCATTCATAAATACTTTGAGCAGATGGATCGAGGAAATCGCCACGATGGAGGCCGCCACTTTCATCTTCAGCGAACTGGAGTCCATCTTGCCCAGCCAACTGAGCTTCTCGGTGCCCTCTTTGATGTCCAGCTGGGAAACGAAGTTCTCGTAACCGGAAATCATCACCATCACCAACAGGCCGCCGACCAGCGCCATATCGATCAGCGACAAGATCACCAGAATCAGATCCGCCTCAGCCATGCCGAAGACGTTAGGCAGAATGTGGAAGACTTCCTGAAAGAACTTCAGCGCCAGCGCCAGCAGACCCAGCGAAAGGCCAAAGTAGATAGGCGCCAGCAGCCAGCGCGAGGCATACATGGCATTTTCGATAAAGCGTTCCATAAGGGCTCACTCAGGGTTCAAGACTGCCGGCGAGTATACCCAGCGCCCTCGCCTAGACAACCCTGGAGTGTGGCAATAGATGACCGCTGCGGTTATCCCCGGCGACTGTGGATAACCCTGTGGGCAGGCTCAGGATCAATGGCTGCAAGCCAGTCGTTTGCAGGGTTGGCGGCACCTGGTCAAATACTCGACAACCGCCCGCTCAGGTTTCCGGCTGAAACTGGTAATCACCCAGGTGGTGGCCACGTTCGCCGTTCAAACGGCGCAGCTCAGCCTGGATATGCAGCCGCCAGATCGGCACGTCGGTCGATTGCTCGTACCCCATGCCCTGCAGGTTTTCGGCGATATCGGTGAGGATGCTTTCTGCGGCGAAAGCCCCGTGGAATGGGCCCTGCGCCTTGATCGTGGAAGGCTGCGCACCGGCCATGCCGGCGGCGCAGATCAGCGTCCAGAGGCCATTGTTACCGGCCAGCGGCAGCACCACGCATTCAATACGGGTATCCAGGCCCAGACAGTGACGGGTGAGATTGAGGCTGCGCGACATGGCGACGACCCTCTCGGGAGCAGGTCTTCAGCCTACACCCGAGCAAGCGCCGCTGGGAAGCCAACAGTTATCCCCGCTTGCTGTGGATAACTGTGTGGATGAATTGAGGAAAAGCCGGCCAGAGCGAGGCGCACTGGCCGGCGGCGCAATTCGCTCAGTGACTGACCAGCCACCGGGCGAATTGTCGCAGCCGGGCGGTCATTCAGCCGCCGGCTTTTTCGCCCGAGGCTTCTTCTCCTTGACCGCAGCAACCGGCTCTTCCTTCTTCGGCTCTTCCTTGTCGTCGTCTTCCATTCCCATGGCAGCGATATCGCGCAGACGCTCAACCACCCGCGCATTGACGCTGCCTGTAGGGAACTGCCCCTTTTCATTGGGCGAGCCGGCATCCGCGCCGACCAACAGGCTCAGTGCCTCGTCGACCTGACGCACCGCGTAGATATGGAACTGCCCGGCGCGTACCGCCTGCAGCACCCGCTCATCAAGCATCAGGGTGGTGACGTTGGAGTGCGGGATGATCGCGCCCTGCTCGCCCGTCAGACCGCGGGCCTCACACAGACGGAAGAAGCCTTCGATCTTCTCGTTAACCCCACCGACCGCCTGCACCTCGCCGAACTGGTTGATCGACCCGGTAATGGCGAAACACTGCTTGAGCGGCGTGCGCGACAAGGCAGAGATCAGCGTGCAGACCTCACCGAGTGAGGCGCTATCGCCGTCGACATAACCGTAGGACTGCTCCAGGGCGATACTCGCGGAAATCTCCAGGGGAAACTCCTGGGCATAACGGCTGCCCAGGTAACCGGTGAGGATCATCACGCCCTTGGAGTGGATCGGCTGACCGAGATTCACTTCACGCTCGATGTCGACGATACCGCTGCCGCCCGGATAGACCGTGGCGGAAATCCGCGCCGGCACACCGAAGGCTGAGTCGCCGACTTCCAGCACGGTCAGACCGTTGCACTTGCCCACGGCCGCACCGGCGGTGTCGATCAGGATAATCCCGGCCAGCATGTCGTCGATGATCCGCGCCGATACGCGACCCGTGCGGGTGGCCTTAGCCTTTAGCGCGCGCTCGATGTGCCCGGCGTCGGTCACTTCGTCACCGGCCAGACTGCGGATAAAGTCGGCTTCGCTGACCAGCTGGAATAGATCGCCGATGCGCGCCGACAAACGCCCCTGGTGTTCGGCGAGCCGCGCGCTGTAGGTCGCAACCCGCGCCACAGCAGCAGCGGTCAGCGGCGCCATGCCCTCTTCCGAGGTGCGGGTCTTCATCAGCTGGGCGAACTGCTCAAGGCTGTCGTCGGCCAGCGGGATGTCTTCATCGAAGTCGACCAGAACGCGGAACATCTCCTGGAAGTCCGGATCGAGGTCCTGCAGCGTGTAATACAGCTGGCGCGAGCCGATGATCACCACTTTGAGGTGCAGCGGAATCATCTGCGGGGTCAGGGTCACGGTGGCGATGCGACCGAGATCACCGAGCGGCGACTCCATCTTCAGCTGGCGCGATTGCAGGGCACGCTTGAGCGCATCCCAGACAAACGGCTCGCCGAGCATCTTCTCTGCTTCAAGAATCAGAAAGCCGCCGTTGGCGCGGTGCAGCGCGCCGGGGCGCAGCTGGCGGTAGCTGGTGTAGAGGGCGCCCTGATCGGTGTTGTATTCGATGCGGCCAAACAGATTGTCGTAGGTCGGGTGCGGCTCGAACACCACCGGCGCGCCGCCCTGGGCGTGATGACCGACCACCAGGCTCGGGCAGTACTGCTCTTCAAGCAGCTTGCGCGTCTGCGCATCAGCTTTTTCCACTTCGACCAGTTGATCGACCACGGTTTTCAGCAGATTGACCTGCACCGCCTGCAGGTAGGCGCAGACCCCGGCGTTTTCCGCGTACTTCTGCGACAGCGGCGCAAGCAGCGGTTGCAGGGCAATGGTGATGGTTTCTTCATTGAGCTGACGCAGCAGGTTGCTCGACTCGCGCTTCCACTGCGGCAGGCTGGACAGCTCCTCGTTGAGGCGCTCTTCCAGGGTGGCGATATCGGCATGGAAGCGCTCGCGCTCGGCTTCCGGCAACTGGGCAAACTCGGCCTCATCCAGCGCCTTGCCATCGAGCATCGGGGTGAAGGCGATATTGCTGCTGTCACGATAGAGGGCGACGCTCTTTTCCAGCGACAGGCGCTCGACCACATCCAGCGCCTGGTCGTAGCGCTTGTTGAAGTCGCGGTCGATGGCGTTCTTCTTCTGCTGAAACGAGGGGTGCTCGAACACTGCCGGGAAGGTCGCCAGCAGGTTGTCGATCAGGCCATTGATGTCGGCGAGAAACTCGCCGGCAGTACCGGACGGCAGCTCCAGTGCGCGCGGCTCGCGCGGTTCATCGAAATGGTTGACGTACACCCGGTCAGCCGGGGTCTCCAGGCGCTTGGCTTCGGCCTTGAGGTAGCGTTTGACGAAGGAGAAACGCCCGGTGCCGGGCTCGCCCATAACAAACACGTTGTAGCCGGGGCGCGGCATCGCCACGCCGAACTGCAGCGCCTCGACGGCGCGTTCCTGACCCAATACGCCTCGGAAGGGCTCCAGATCTTCGGTATCGGTGAAGTTGAACTGCTCAGGGGAGAAGGGACGGGTAAGTGCTTCAGGTGCCAACCGCAAATGGGCTGCGACGGAGTCTGGCATTGGAAATCCTTGGACGGGGGCCTGATGGAAATCATGGCCGCATCGGCCGCGCTCCACAAGCCAATAAGCGCGATCCTGTGCACGTACGCCTGCGCGCAAAGCACAAGAGCGCGCGTAACGCGGCCCAGGCCGGTTGTTGGCTAAAACGCAGAAACAAAAACGGAGCCTTGCGGCTCCGTTTTGTTTTGCAGCGTGGCTTACTGCGCCAGCTTCTTGTAGCGCACGCGGTGCGGCTGCGCGGCAGCGTCGCCCAGGCGTTTTTTACGGTCGGCTTCGTACTCGGTGTAGTTGCCTTCGAAGAACTCGATATGCGAGTCGTCTTCGTACGCCAGGATGTGGGTCGCCACACGATCCAGGAACCAGCGATCGTGAGAGATCACAATGGCGGCGCCAGGGAAGTCGAGCAGCGCTTCTTCCAGCGAGCGCAGGGTTTCCACGTCGAGGTCGTTGGACGGTTCGTCCAGCAGCAGCACGTTGGCGCCCTCTTTCAGGGTCAGCGCCAGATGCAGACGGCCACGCTCACCACCGGAGAGGTCCTTGACGAACTTCTGCTGGTCGCC
>JBIHZW010000015.1:0-24163 GCA_044240245.1 Pseudomonas sp.
CGGCACCACCCAGCATTACCTGCTACTCGACGAGTTCTACCGCACCGCCATCTGGCTCGGCGGGCGCACGCCTCTGTGGTGGCTGGTGCCGGTGTATGAAGAGCAGCGCTATCAGCACTACACCAGCACCTTGCTGGCCAAGCGTTTTATCCGCGCCGAGGACGTGCTCGACCTCGGCCACCTGGCGCGTATTCCGCCGGAAGAATTTATCGGCGCCGGTATGTGGCAACTGTTCAAGGGCATCGAGTCGCCCTACAAGTCGGTGCTCAAGCTGCTGCTCACCGAGGTTTACGCCAGCGAACACCCCAAGGTCGAATGCCTGTCGCTGCGTTTCAAACAGGCGGTTTTCGCCAATCGCCTCGACGTCGATGAGCTCGACCCCTATATCGTGGTCTACCGGCGCCTGGAGGAATACCTCAAGGCCCGTGGCGAGCATGAACGGCTGGAGCTGATCCGCCGCTGCCTGTACCTCAAGGTCGACAAGAAGCTCAGCCGCCCACCGCGCAACAACCGCAAAAGCTGGCAACGCCTGCTGCTGGAGCGCCTGACCCGCGACTGGAACTGGGACAGCCGCCAGCTGGCGATGCTCGACAGCCGCAGCCAGTGGAAGGTGCGCCAGGTCAGCGCCGAACGGCGCATGCTGGTCAACGAGCTGACTTACAGCTACCGCTTTCTCTCAGAGTTCGCCCGCAGCGAACATGCCGGCAGCTCGCTCAACAGCCGCGATCTGGGCATCCTCGGCCGCCGCCTGTACGCCGCCTTCGAGCGCAAGGCCGGAAAGATCGAATTTATCAACCCGGGCATCGCCCCGGATCTCGCCGAAGACACCCTGACCTTGGCGCAAAGCCCCAGCCCGGACGAGCCCAATGAAACGCTATGGGCGCTCTACAGTGGCAGCGTCAACGCCCAGGACCTGGAAGACTTCTCGCCGCTCAAGCGCTCGCGCGAGCTGATCGAACTGCTCGCCTGGTGCCAGCGCAATGGGGTGATCGACAACAGCACGCGGCTGTCACTGCACCCAGGCAGCAGCGACCTGACCGAATACGAACTGTCCAACCTGCTCAGCAGCCTGCAGCAAGTAGTGCCGCTGCCTTTGCCGGCGGTGGATGAAGCGGCCCTGCTCAGCGCCAGCGTCCCCGGCGAGGTGCTGCTGTTGGTCAACGTCGGCATCGACCCGCTCAAGCAGTTCAGCCAGATGAACATGCACATGACCACCGAGCGCACCGATGCGCTGGGCTATTCCGGGGTGCGCGAGAACCTGATTCTGACCATCGACCAGGTCACCCTGAACAGCTGGAACGAGCTGCTGGTAACCCGCTATGACGGCCCGCATGCACTGCTCGACTGCCTGCGCGACTTCCTCAACAACCTGCCCGCCAGCGGCCGCAAGCCCAACCTGCGGGTGCGCTGCTTCTGCCGCAATCGCGCCACAGCGATTGCCGAGCGGGTCGAGGAGCTGTTCCGCGAAACCCTCGGCAGCTTCAGCAGCGAACAGGCCAACCGCTACCTGCTGCAAATCAAACAGCAGTACCACGTACTCGAACTGAAGCCCGGCCACGTCAACCACACCAGCCTGAAAGACCTGCCCACGCTGATCGAACACCTGGGCGAAGAACTGTCCGGCTACAGCGAACTGCATCTGGATCGCAGCGCTCTGGAAGGTGAAGACCTGGCACTGATTCTGCCGCTCGGCCGACCGCAGTGCATCCAGGTGTTCTACCGGCTGAACGAAGGCAGCGCCACGGCCGAACTCAGTGTGCTCGACGAGCACAATGCGCTGTGGCGCCAGCAGATGCCGTTCCGTGATGAACAAAGCCTGCTGACCCCACTGCAACGCTTTCTGCAGTCGGTGCTGTACCGGCGCAATGCCCTGCTACCGCTGGATAATCTGCCAGCGCATCAACCGCTTGAGGTGTTGTATTACCAAGTGCTGCCAGATGCGCCGCTGCGCGCCCAGCGCCTGGAACGCCGGCCGCCGCCGCTGTCACCGATCAGCCACCCGTTCTATGACGTGCAGGCCATCGTCGAGCCGGCGGACCACAAGCGCTCGCACGTCACCCTGTACTGTAATCACCGCGAATTTTCCGAGCTGGAATACGCCGGCGACCTGTTCGCCGCGGTCGCCCAGCACATCCTCGCGCAACGCCGCGATGGCGCGCGCTACCCCTGCTATATCACCGACCTCGACCTGTCGGCGGTACTCGGCGATGGGCATATGCAGAGCGTGCATTACCTGCGCTACAAGAGCCGCCTAGAAGCAGCGCTGAATCAGGCCCTGCAGAAGGCCTGATCAGCCACGCATCGGCGCCTGCGGGTTCTGCAGGGCGTACAGGTAGCAGTCGGCCAGGCTGTGATTGTCGCCCACCGAGGCGTAGCTGGCGCTGAAAGTCACCGCCAGCCCCAGGTGCTGATAGCACCATCTACCGGTAACTCCCGGCGGCACCTGCGGCACCAGATCACTGTCATTCACCACGCGGAAGGTCGGCACCTGCAGCCCGTTGTAATAGGCGGCAAAATCCGGGGCGGCGAGGCGCGGGCTGGCAAAGCTGTAGTGCTGCAAGGGCAAGTCCGGCCAGCGTTCGCGAAGGTCGAGCACCGCCAAACTGGATAGCGCACCACCCAGGCTGTGCGCACACACCCACAGCGGCCCGTTAGGCTGCTGAGTATCTACGGCCTGCAAGGCCTGATCGCGCAGTGAGGTGTAGAGCTTGAGAAAGCCGTCATGCACATTGCCCAGGCCAGACTGCCAGGGGTAGGCGCGCTGATCGACATCCAGATCGTCCAGCCAGTCCTGCACCGTGTCAGTGCCACGAAACACCAGATAAACCTCGCCCTGCGGGTCACGCGCGGCAAAGCCAAAAGGCTCCGACTCGTTGAGAAAGTGCAGCTCGCTGAGCACACTCCAGATCGGCGCGGAAAAGCCCCAGCCGGGCAGCGTAGGCGGCTGCCAGGTGAAATCCTGGGGCCGCCGCGGGCGTTGCTGGGCTTGCCACTGGCTGTATTGGTCATAGGCCGAGCTGACCAGTTGCGCACATAGCAGCGCCCTGGAGAGGTCAAAACCTTGGGGAAAGTACAGGGGTAGACTGGACATACGGCCTCCATGCCGAGATTGGCTTAGCTCTACTCTAGAAGGCTTTGCGCAACCTGCTCACTCGGCGCGGCTGTATTCGCCCGCCGCTTCCGGCTGATATTCCACCGCCAGCAGCGTCAGCTTGAGCACCTTGCCGCCGGGCGCGGCCCAGTCGATATGTTGACCCACGGACAGCCCCAGCAGGGCTGTGCCGACCGGCGCCAGCACCGACACACAGCCTTCGCCGCCGGCGTCCTGCGGGTAAACCAGGGTCAGGTGGTAATCCTTACCGCTGCTTTCCTCACGGCAATGCACCCGCGAATTCATGGTCACCACCCCGGCCGGCACCTCGTCATGGCCAACCACATCGGCGCGGTCCAGTTCGGCCTGCAACGCGATGGCACTGGGACCGAAGTCGTCCAGGCTGTCGAGCAGATGCTCCAGGCGCTGCAGGTCAAGACGGGTAATGGTGAGCGAAGGTGCGCTGGTCATGGTGCGGGTATGTCCCCTTTACGGATCGTGAAAAAAGCAAAACCCCATCACTAAGACGGGGTTTTGCAAGGCTTGGGCTGACCGTACCACAGCTAGTCAAATAAACAAGACCGCCCGGTCAAGGTGCCGCGTTACGCTGTTGCAAGCGTGCTTCGGCAGCCGCGCAGATGCTGCGTTTGCCTGCCATATCGGCTTTGCCCCAGTCGAGAATTTCCTGCAGCGTGCGGCCACAACCCAGGCAAATATCCTGATCATCCAGACAACACTGGCGACGGCAGGGCGAGGCGACCTCCTGGCCCGCGCCGTCAGAGCTCTTCGAACTCAAGGTCGGCACCGGATTGTTCCAGGGTGATACGCGCCAGCATTTCGCCCAACAGCTCGTCGCTGCTGTCGCAGATCCAACGCTCGCTGGCCTGGTCGTAATCGAAATGGAAGCCCCCCGAACGCGCCGCCAACCAAAGCTGACGCAGCGGCTCCTGACGGCTGAAGATAAGCTGAGTGCCGTTTTCAAAACGCACGGTCAGCACCCCCGCGGAGTTTTCCAGGTCGAGGTCCAGGTCGCTGTCATCGAAAATATCTTCCACCGCCTGCTGGGTGGCATCGACCAGATCGTGAAAGCGGGCTTCGGTCAAACTCATTACGACTTACCTCAAAAAATTCAGCGACTGCAAAAGTCTTGGGCTGCGGTGATTAATGGTCTTTCAAGCTACGGCGATATTCGCCTGGGCTCTGCCCGGTCCAGCGACGAAACGCGCGGGCCAATGAACCGGGTTCACTGAAGCCTACCAGGAAGGCGATTTCCGCCAATTCCAGCGCCGGGTCGCGCAGGTAATGCAACACCAGCTGCTGGCGGGTTTCATCCACCAACTGATTGAAGGATAACCCGGCTTCGCGCAAACGCCGCTGCAGGGTACGCGGACTGAGCGCCAAACGCGCGGCGATTTGCTGCAGGTCGGCGCCCACTTCCGGCAGCTGGCGGGACAATTCCAGGCGCGCGCGGTCGAGCACGCTATGGCCCTGCTGGATCTCACCAAGTAGGCGATCAGCATAGGCGTCGAGCATCAAACGTACCTGCGCATCGGCCTGACCGAGCGGCGTGGCGAGCAGGCGCTTGGGAAATACCAGGGCGTTATCGACCTGATCGAACAGCACCGGGCAGCGGAAAATCCGCTGGTACTCGGAGGTATCCACCGGGGCCGCATGCTGGAAGCGCACCTCGGTCGGCGGAATATCCAGGCCACTGATCCAGTGGCCGAAGGTTACCCAGCCGGCCAGAGTTTCTTCGCTGAGCTGACGCTTCTGCTGCGGCAACAACGGCTGCCAGCTGTGCGCCACCTGCGGCTCCAGCCCTGCACGCGGCGGCTCATCTGCAAGATCAACCTGGCCCAGATTGCCCACCAGCGCGGCATAGCGCGCCTGGCGATGCAGGGCATCGGCGAGGGTCGCACAGCTCATGATCAGATAACCCAACACGCCGTAATAACCGGGACGCACCGCCTCACCCAAATGCAGGCCCAGTTGCTCATCACCGGTCAACCGCACGCCATGGCCGAGCAGCTCTAGATAAGTGCTGGCGGCAATGCGCTGATCTCGCTGAGCAAGAATCTGCGGGCTGAGCTGCACCCGTTCCAGCAGCTCTGCGCTGTCGACACCTTGGCGCGTCAGGTAATCGAGCAAACCTTGCAGGTAGGCAACGGAAACCGAGCTGCTCACGGGTACGGGGTTGTCCATCCAGTCTCCTGATCGCTGGCGATGGGTGCAAAGCGAGGGTCTGCTCCCGTTTCGTTCGCAGCCGCGCTGGAGCTAGTTTTACCGCGAGGCAAGGCACGAGACACGAAGTTTGGTTGTTCCAAATGAGTGTCGAGAAACGCAGCATCGCGCTAAAACTAGCCCGGCCCTTCGGGTTGCGCGAAAAACCTCGCCATGCGGTGTTGGAGGACTTGGCAAGGGAACACCATTACCTGCGTCCTCCGCCTAGCCTGGCGAGATTTTTCGTGGCAACGCGGCTCGTGACGAAATGGGAACAGACCCTAGCGCCAAAGATACAGGCAAAGCCCCGCCCGACGGGAACCCCGGCGCATAGGCAAGGCGACGGGGGGTCGGTATACTCCGGCGCAATGATGCTTTATTACAAGGATTCCACCATGAAGCGGTTATTTACTGCCTTTGTCGCGATGCTTGCCGTCAGCGCCCTGCTCGCTGGCTGCGGCCAGAAAGGCCCGCTGTACCTGCCGGAAGAAAGCCAGCCAGCGCCTGCGCAAACCGAATAAGGACAGCTTATGAACGCCTTCAACTACCGCGACGGTGCGCTGTTCGCGGAAGGCGTGGCGTTGTCCGCCATCGCCCAACGCTTCGGTACGCCGACCTACGTCTACTCGCGTGCGCACATCGAGGCGCAGTACCGCGCCTATGCCGATGCCCTGCAGGGCATGCCGCACCTGGTGTGTTTTGCGGTTAAAGCCAACTCCAATATCGGCGTATTGAACGTCCTGGCGCGCCTCGGCGCTGGCTTCGACATCGTCTCCCGTGGCGAGCTGGAACGCGTGCTGAGCGCCGGTGGCGAGCCGAGCAAGATCGTTTTCTCCGGCGTTGGCAAAAGCCGTGACGACATGCGCCGCGCCCTGGAAGTTGGCGTGCACTGCTTTAACGTCGAGTCCACCGACGAGCTGGAGCGCCTGCAAGTGGTCGCCGCCGAACTGGGCAAGACTGCGGCGATCTCGCTGCGGGTCAACCCGGACGTCGACGCCGGCACCCACCCGTATATCTCCACGGGCCTTAAAGAAAACAAATTCGGCATCGATATCGAGCAGGCCCCGGCCGTTTACGCCCGCGCCGCTGCGCTGCCAAACCTGCAGGTGGTGGGTGTCGATTGCCATATTGGCTCGCAACTCACCAGCCTACCGCCGTTTCTCGATGCCCTCGACCGCTTGCTCGCGCTGATCGATCAGCTCGCCGCTGACGGCATCCGCATCAAGCACCTGGATCTGGGTGGCGGCCTTGGCGTGCAGTACCGCGATGAACAACCGCCACTGGCTGGCGACTACATCAAGGCCGTGCGTGAACGCATTGCCGGCCGCGACCTGGCCCTGGTGTTCGAGCCGGGCCGTTCGATCGTCGCCAACGCCGGCGTACTGCTGACCCAGGTCGAGTACCTCAAGCACACCGAGCACAAGGACTTCGCCATCGTTGATGCGGCGATGAACGACCTGATCCGCCCGGCCCTGTACCAGGCCTGGATGGAGGTGGTGGCCGTGCAGCCGAGCGATGGCGCGACGCGCAACTACGACATCGTCGGGCCGATCTGCGAGACCGGTGACTTCCTCGCCAAGGATCGTCAGCTGGCCCTGGCCGAAGGCGACCTGCTGGCCGTGCGCTCGGCCGGTGCCTACGGTTTTGTCATGAGCTCCAACTACAACACCCGCGGTCGCGCCGCCGAGGTGATGGTGGATGGCGATCAAGCCTTCGAAGTGCGTCGCCGTGAGACGCTCAGCGAACTCTTTGCGGGCGAAAGCCGCCTGCCGGAGTAGTGGCGATGTTATTGCGCTTTACCAAGATGCACGGCCTCGGCAATGACTTTATGGTCCTCGACCTGGTCAGCCAGCACGCGCATATCCAGCCGAAGAACGCCAAGCAGTGGGGCGACCGCCACACCGGCGTGGGCTTCGATCAGCTGCTGCTGGTCGAGCCGCCAAGCAACCCGGACGTGGATTTCCGCTACCGCATCTTCAATGCCGACGGTTCGGAAGTGGAGCAGTGCGGCAACGGCGCGCGCTGCTTCGCCCGCTTCGTGCTGGACAAGCGCCTGACCGTGAAGAAGCAGATGCGCGTGGAAACCAAGGGCGGCATCATCGAACTGGACGTGCGCAACGACGGACAGATCAGCGTCAACATGGGCGCGCCGCGCCTGGTGCCGGCGGATATCCCGTTCCAGGCTGACCAGCAGGCGCTGAGCTACAGCGTGGCCGTCGACGGTCAGACCGTTGAGCTGGCTGCCGTGTCCATGGGCAACCCGCATGCCGTGCTGCGCGTCAACAGCGTCGACAACGCGCCGGTGCACAGCCTGGGACCAAAACTCGAACACCATTCGCGCTTCCCGCAGCGGGTCAATGTCGGCTTCCTGCAAGTAGTCGATCGCCAACGCGCCAAGCTGCGCGTCTGGGAGCGCGGCGCCGGGGAAACCCAGGCCTGCGGCACCGGCGCTTGCGCCGCGGCAGTAGCTGCGATCAGACAGGGCTGGATGGATTCACCGGTGCAGCTCGAACTGCCCGGCGGCAAACTGAGCATCGAGTGGGCAGGCCCCGGCCAGCCCGTTATGATGACCGGACCCGCAGTACGTGTGTACGAAGGACAGGTTCGCCTATGACCGACAAGCAGGATTCACCCAAGCCACTGGATTCGGACACGGTTGCTGCGTACCTGCGCCTGCATCCGGAATTCTTTATCGACCACGACGAGTTGATCCCCGAGCTGCGCATTCCGCACCAGCGCGGCGATACCGTGTCGCTGGTCGAGCGCCAGGTGAAACTGCTGCGCGAGCGCAATATCGAGATGCGTCACCGCCTCTCGCAACTGATGGACGTGGCCCGCGACAACGACCGCCTGTTCGACAAGACCCGCCGCCTGGTGCTCGACCTGCTCGATGCCAGCAGCCTGGAAGAAGTGGTCAGCTGTGTCGAAGACAGCCTGCGCCGCGAGTTCCAAGTGCCCTTTGTCAGCCTGATTCTGTTTAGCGAAGCACCGCTGCCGGTCGGCCGCTCGGTCAGCAGCGCTGAAGCGCATCAGGCCATCGGCGGTCTGTTGGCGGGTGGCAAAACCATCTGCGGCGTGCTGCGTGAGCATGAGCTGAACTTCCTGTTCGGTGCCGAAGACGGCGCCCAGGTCGGCTCAGCGGCGGTGGTGAGCATTTCCTATCAAGGCCTGCATGGCGTGCTGGCGATTGGCAGCGCCGACCCGCAGCATTACAAAAGCTCGCTGGGCACGCTGTTCCTCGGTTATATTGCCGAGGTGCTGGCGCGCGTCGTACCGGGCTTTGCCACACCTCTGCGCTCGGTGCGCTAATCGCTGTAAACATCGCACCGACCGCACCGCAGGGAGCTTCCATGCAAGACCTCTTGGACGCCTACCTCGAACACCTGCGCAGCGAGCGCCAGCTTTCTTCCCATACCCTGATTGGCTACCGCCACGATCTGAGCAAGCTATTGGCGTTCTGCACCCAGGAGCAGATCGACAGCTGGAGCGCGCTCGATACCGCGCGCCTGCGCCGCATGGTCGGCCGCCTGAATATGCAGGGCCAATCCAGCCGCAGCCTGGCCCGCCTGCTCTCGGCCACCCGCGGGCTGTATCGTTATTTGATTCGCGAGGGCCACTGCCAGAGTGATCCGGCCAGCGGCCTGATGCCGCCCAAGGGCGAACGCCGCCTGCCGAAAACCCTGGATGCCGACCGCACCGCGCAATTGCTCGATGGCGCGCTGGAGGACGACTTTATCGCCCGCCGCGATCAGGCCATGCTTGAGCTGTTCTACTCTTCAGGCCTGCGCCTGTCCGAACTGGTTGGCCTCAACCTGGACGGCCTCGACCTGCCCGCTGGGTTGGTACGGGTTATCGGCAAGGGCAACAAAACCCGCGAACTGCCGCTTGGGCGCATGGCGCGTGAGGCCATGGAGCAATGGCTACCGCTACGCGCGCTGGCCAACCCAGGGGACGGAGCGGTATTTATCAGCCAGCAGGGCCGACGCATAGGCCCGCGCGCGGTGCAACTGCGTGTGCGTCAGGCCGGTGTGCGTGAGCTGGGCCAGCACCTGCATCCGCACATGCTGCGACACAGCTTCGCCAGCCATATGCTGGAGTCGTCGCAGGATCTGCGCGCGGTGCAGGAGCTGCTCGGCCACGCCGACATCGCCACCACCCAGGTCTACACCCACCTGGATTTCCAGCACCTGGCCACGGTCTATGACCAGGCTCACCCACGGGCCAAACGCAAAGGCAGCACAGAATGAGCATTCAGCTGATTACCTTCGACCTCGACGACACCCTGTGGGATGTCACCCCGGTGATGCAGGACGCGGAAGCAGCGCTGCGCAACTGGCTGGCGATGCACGCGCCGCGCCTGGGTGCGGTGCCGGTGGAGCATCTGTGGTCGATTCGCGCCACCTTGCTGCAGGCCGAACCGATGCTCAAGCATCGCCTTAGCGAACTGCGCCGGCGCATCCTGCTGCATGCCCTGACAGACGCCGGCTACCCACACAGCGATGCGCAGGCGCTGGCCGAAGCCGGCTTTCAGGTGTTTCTTGCCGCACGCCATCAGGTCGAATTGTTCGCCGAGGTGCATCCAACGCTTGAAGCCCTGGCCAATCGCTTCCAGCTCGGGGTGATCACCAACGGTAATGCCGATGTGCGCCGCCTGGGCCTGGCCGACTACTTCCAGTTCGCCCTCTGCGCCGAGGAACTGGGGGTCGGCAAGCCCGATCCGGAGCCCTTCCAGGAAGCCCTCAGACGCGCTGGAATTGCTGCCGAGCACGCGGTGCATATCGGCGACCATCCCAGCGACGATATCGCCGGGGCGCAGGCTGCAGGGCTGCGGGCGATCTGGTTCAATCCTCAGGGCAAAGCTTGGGAAGCCGACAACACCCCGGATGGACAGATCCGCAGCCTGGCCGAGCTACCGGCGCTGCTGCATAGCTGGGCGTAAACAGCGCTTAACCGCCACCAATGGCGGCCACAAAAAATCGCCGGAAGCGATTTTTGACGTCGTGCAGCGACGGCCCCGAAGGGGTGGCCGCCATGGATGGCAGGCCACAAAAAAGCCCGCAGGCTTCGGCCTGCGGGCTTTTTTGTATTCGTACAGTCACCTAGGGGCTGTTTACGATCTCGCGAGCTAGAGTCCTGCAAGGCAAAAACCGGTGAGGAAGCGGAGTGTACTGTTGTACATGAGCATTACTCGCTTCGCTCGCCCCTTCGGGGCCGCACTAAAGTGCGTTAGCCGCAAGCGGCATTCCGAGCCGGTTTTTAACGCCGCAGGGCCGACGCGCAGCAGATCGTAAATGGGCCCTTAGATAGGGCGACTGCCGTATTTGCTGTCCGGCTTTTTGGGCGGATCGGAGACCACATTCGGCTCGACTTCCTGCACCTTGCCCCCACGGGAGAGGAACTCTTCCATGGCGCGGGCCAGCGCATCACGCTCTTTCTGCTTGGCTTCGATGCTCGGCAGTTCTTCTACGTCGACCGCGGCTTTGGCTTTTTTGCCTTTGCTGGCGGGTACGACTTCGTCGTCACCATCGCCATCATCGCTGCTGTCGCCATCATCGGCGGCAGCCAGCTCCTCGCCTTCGTCTTCGTCAGCGCCTTCTAATTCGTCGTGTTCCAGATCTTCGTCGCTCATGTTCCAACCTCATGACTTGCGAAAAGCAGAGTAGTTATAGCCCAGCTGCGTCAGCTTTCTAACGTCGCTGATAAAAATTCCAGTGGCCTTGCCTTGAGCTGAGCGCTGCGCATCGGCGAACTGTGCTCAACGGCGCGCATTCTAGGGTCTGTTGCCGCTCCATCACAACCGCGCACATGCTGAAAAACCACAACCCTTTATTTGCTTTCGGAAAAAACAAAGGGCGCCCTTAGGCGCCCTTGTTGAAACCAGAGGAAATCAACGCTTGGTGAATTCCGGATAGGCTTCCATACCACATTCGGCGATGTCCACGCCTTCGTACTCTTCTTCCTCGGTAACGCGCAGGCCGATCACCAGTTTGATGATGGACCAGACGATCAGGCTGGCCACGAAGACCCAGGCGAAGATCGCGCCGATACCCAGCAGCTGTGCGCCAATGGTGGCGTCGCTATTGGTCAGGCAGACCGCCAGCAGGCCCCAGATACCGACCACACCGTGAACGGAGATGGCACCGACTGGATCGTCGAGCTTGAGCTTGTCCAGACCGAGGATCGAGAACACCACCAGCACGCCGCCCACACCACCGATCAGGGTTGCTTGCAGGGCAGTTGGGGTCAGCGGTTCGGCAGTGATTGCCACCAGGCCAGCCAGGGCACCGTTGAGAGCCATGGTCAGGTCAGCCTTGCCGAACAGGATGCGTGCCACGATCAGCGCAGCGATCAGGCCACCGGCAGCCGCCATGTTGGTGTTCACAAACACGTTAGCTACAGCGTTGGCGTCTTCGATGGTGCTCATCTTCAGCTGCGAACCACCGTTGAAGCCGAACCAGCCCATCCACAGGATGAAGGTACCCAGCGCTGCCATCGGCAGGTTGGCACCCGGAATGGCGTTGACCTGGCCATTCGGGCCGTATTTGCCCTTACGTGCGCCGAGCAGCAGTACGCCAGCCAGAGCAGCAGTAGCGCCAGCCATGTGCACCACGCCAGAACCGGCGAAGTCGAGGAAGCCCGCTTCGTTAAGGAAGCCCGAACCCCATTTCCAGAAGCCTTGTACCGGGTAGATGAAACCGGTCATGACCACAGCGAATGCCAGGAAGGCAAACAGCTTCATGCGCTCAGCAACGGCACCGGAAACGATCGACATGCAGGTCGCGGCAAACACCACCTGGAAGAAGAAGTCCGAACGCGCCGAGTAGTAGGGCGCATCGTCACCGCCGGCCAGAACCGACTCAACGCTGTTCTCTTCACCCAGCAGGAAACCCAGGCTTGGCAGGATGCCGCCTTCCGGGCTGGAGTACATGATGTGATAGCCGATCACCAGGTACATGATGCTCGCCACTGCATACAGGGCGATGTTCTTGGTGAGAATTTCAGTGGTGTTCTTGGCTCGCACCAGACCGGATTCGAGCATGGCAAAACCCGCTGCCATCCACATTACCAGGGCGCCGCAAACCAAAAAGTAGAAGGTATCAAAACCGTACTGCAGTGCAGTCAATGCTGTGTTGTCCATGGTTCACCTCTTGCCGTTGCGCTTTTTAGCGCTATTCGGTTAAGACGTCCGGGGTTGGCTCCGGACGCGCTCCGTGTGCTTACAGGTTGTAGCCGCGCTCGTTATGCAGGGCGAGATCAAGACCGATGGTCTCTTCCTCTTCGCTGACACGCAGGCCCATTACTAGGTCGATCACTTTCAGAATCACGAAGGTCACCACCGCGGTGTACACCACTGTGAAGGCCACCCCCTCGAACTGGATCCACAACTGCGCCGGAATATCTTCCACCGTGCCGAAGCCACCCAAGGCCGGTGCGGCGAACGCCCCGGTGAGAATGGCACCGACAATGCCGCCCACGGCGTGCACGCCGAACACGTCGAGGGAATCGTCATAACCCAGCTTGCGTTTCAGGCTGGTGGCGCAGAAGAAGCAGATCGCCCCACTTGCCAGACCAATCGCCAGAGCGCCCATCGGCCCCGCCGTACCGGACGCCGGAGTAATCGCCACCAGACCCGCCACAGCACCCGAGGCAATGCCCAGAACGCTTGGTTTGCGGTGAGTGAGCCACTCGGCGAACATCCAGCTCAGCGCCGCTGTAGCGGTGGCAATCTGGGTTACCAGCATGGCCATACCGGCGCTGCCGTTGGCTGCCAGCGCAGAACCTGCGTTGAAGCCGAACCAGCCTACCCAGAGCATGCTTGCGCCGATCAGGGTGTAGCCGAGGTTGTGCGGCGGCATGGCGGTCGTTGGAAACCCCTTGCGCTTGCCCAGCACCAGACAGGCCACCAGACCGGCGATACCGGCGTTGATGTGCACCACGGTGCCGCCCGCGAAGTCGAGCACGCCCCAGTCCCACATCAGTGCCCCGTTGCCGCCCCAGACCATGTGCGCGATAGGCGCATAAACCAGGGTGAACCACACCGCCATAAAGATCAGCATGGCCGAGAACTTCATGCGTTCGGCAAAGGCACCGACGATCAGCGCCGGGGTGATGATGGCGAAGGTCATCTGGAAGGTGATGAAGACACTCTCCGGAATCCCAGCAACCAGGCTGTCCAGGGTCAAACCAGAAAGGAAGGCTTTGGAGAAACCGCCGACGAAGGAGTTGAGGTTGACGACCCCCTGCTCCATGCCGGTGCTGTCAAAGGCCAGGCTGTAGCCGTAAACGACCCACAGAATGCTGATCAACCCGGTTACCGCAAAACACTGCATCAACACCGACAACACGTTCTTCGAACGCACCATGCCGGCGTAGAAAAGTGCCAGACCTGGGATGGTCATAAACAGCACCAGTACAGTGGCGACCAACATCCAAGCGGTGTCGCCGCTGTTCAGGCTTGCCTCTTCGGCCATGGCAAAGCCAGGAACGAGAGACAAAAGGGCTCCTAGCCCTGCGATTTTTCGCAGAGTCATGGTTTAACTCCTGGGGCGTGGGGTTCGTTCGGAGGCTTAAACTGCGTCGGTGCCGGTTTCGCCGGTACGGATGCGGATCGCCTGTTCCAGGTTTACAACGAAAATCTTGCCGTCACCGATCTTGCCGGTGTTAGCAGCCTTGGTGATGGCCTCGATCACGCGATCGAGTTGATCGTCAGCGATGGCCACGTCGATTTTCACTTTTGGCAAGAAATCGACCACGTATTCAGCGCCGCGGTACAGCTCGGTATGGCCCTTCTGGCGACCAAAGCCTTTGACTTCAGTGACAGTGATGCCCTGCACGCCGATCTCCGACAGTGACTCACGGACGTCGTCCAGCTTGAACGGCTTGATGATGGCAGTGACTAGCTTCATGTAACTCTCTCCCGTGTATGGTGGACTTGCCCCAGGAATTACGAACCCGGCCCAAGTCTAAGCGCAGTGCCTGGCTTTTGTAATGCATCGCAGCCCTGACCCAGCGGCACCGATGCTCACCAACCGCTCCCGACGAAACACTTCCCCGCTTCGCCTGACGCACCGGAACTGCATCGGTGCATGCGTCGCAAGAGACAAAGCAGAAAGCTTGCCAGAACCGCTAAAACCGATTTATTTCATGCAGTTACCTGGTAAACGGGCGTTTTAGCTCGGTAACAGCCAACAACAAGCGCACAACAACAGTGCAGCCGCCTGCCAAGCAGCGCGCGAAAACTGTGCAGGCCGCGCCAATCCTGACCTGGGCGCACCCGGCAAACCGGATAAAGCTGCGTGCTACACTGCCGCCACCTGCAAACGGAACCTCATCATGCTGCCACCTAAAGCCCTGCTAGACGCCCTGACCAGCCACGCCTCGCGCCTGTTCAACGGCGATGCACCCTTGCCCCGCGGCGAGTTTGAAGCCCAGTTCAAAGTGCTGCTGCAAAGCGCCTTCAGCAAGCTCGACCTGGTCAGCCGCGACGAGTTCGACAGCCAGATGGTCGTACTGGCCCGCACCCGCGCCCGGTTGGAAGCCCTCGAAGCCAAGGTCGCCGAAATGGAAACCCGCAGCGCAGACGCCCCAACTACCAGCGAGTAACGCCCGCAGCGGATGCATCAGCCGATCAAGGAGTGATCGATGTCCCTGGCCATAGTCCACAGCCGCGCCCAGGTGGGAGTTGAAGCCCCCGCCGTCACCGTCGAAGCTCATTTGGCCAATGGCCTGCCTTCACTGGCACTGGTCGGCCTGCCGGAAACCGCCGTCAAGGAAAGCAAGGACCGAGTGCGCAGCGCCATCCTCAACTGCGCCTTCGATTTTCCGCCCAGACGCATCACTTTGAATTTGGCGCCTGCTGATTTACCCAAGGACGGTGGGCGTTTCGACCTGGCGATTGCCCTCGGCATTCTCGCCGCCAGCGGTCAGGTGCCAGCCAGCGCACTGGAACACCTCGAATGCCTGGGTGAACTGGCGCTCTCTGGCGCGATTCGCCCAGTACAGGGCGTATTACCTGCTGCACTGGCCGCCCGCGCCGTCGGACGCACCTTAGTGGTGCCCAAAGCCAATGCCGAAGAAGCCAGCCTGGCCTCAGGGCTGACAGTGATAGCCGTCGAACATTTATTGGAAGTCGCTGCCCACCTCAACGGCCAGACGCCGATTGCGCCGTATCAGGCTCATGGCTTGCTGCGTCAGGTGTTGCCCTACCCCAATCTGGCCGAGGTGCAGGGGCAGATTGCCGCTAAACGCGCGCTGCTGGTGGCGGCGGCCGGTTCGCATAACCTGCTGTTTACCGGCCCACCCGGCACCGGCAAAACCCTGCTGGCCAGCCGCCTGCCGGGCCTGCTGCCACCGCTGGATGAACAGGAAGCGCTGGAAGTGGCGGCGATCCATTCCGTGGCCAGCCACACCCCGTTAAGTGCTTGGCCACAAAGACCTTTTCGCTCCCCCCACCACAGTGCATCAGGCCCGGCGCTGGTCGGAGGTGGCAGTCGTCCGCAACCTGGCGAGATTACCTTGGCCCATCAGGGCGTGCTTTTTTTAGACGAGCTCCCCGAGTTTGATCGGAAAGTTTTGGAAGTCTTGCGCGAGCCCTTGGAAAGTGGCCATATCGTGATTGCCCGCGCCCGCGACAAGGTGCGTTTTCCCGCGCGCTTTCAGCTGGTGGCGGCGATGAATCCCTGCCCCTGTGGGCATCTTGGCGATCCGTCCGGGCGATGCCGCTGTTCCACTGAACAGATCCAGCGCTACCGCGGTAAACTCTCCGGCCCTCTGCTCGACCGTATCGACCTGCACCTCAGCGTGCCACGGGAAACCACCCGGCTTAACGCCAGCACGGAACAAGGCCCAAGCAGCGCCGAACTAGCCGCTCTGGTGGTTCAGGCGCGCCAGCAGCAACTAAATCGCCAGGGTTGCGCCAATGCCCACCTCGACCTCAATGGCGTGCAGCAGCATTGCAACCTGCAGGGCGAAGACCGCCAGTGGCTGGAAAACGCCTGCGAACGCTTAGGCCTGAGCCTGCGCGCAGCACATCGGGTGTTGAAAGTAGCGCGCACCCTGGCCGACTTGGACAGTGCCGCGCATATCAGCCGCAGCCACCTGGGCGAAGCCCTGCAGTACCGACCCAGCAACAGCGGCGCCTGAATCGCGCCCATAAAGAAGCCCCGCATGCGGGGCTTCTTTATATAGAGCTGGGCTCTTACTGGTCGCGGCGGGCTAGCTGCTCACGGCAGGCATCGCCAAACGCCTTGAAGATTTTCACCGAGTGCGGGTTCTGCGCCGCCTGCCACTCCGGGTGCCATTGCACCGCCAGGGTGAACTGCTCGGCGCCCGGCAGATGAATCGCCTCAATCAAACCATCTTCGGCGTGAGCCAGGGCTTCGATCCCCTCGCCCAGTTGATCAACGGCCTGACCGTGCAGCGAGTTGACCGGGAAATCCGCATGGCCCATCAGCTCAGCAAACCAGCTACCCGGCAACGCATGCACGCTGTGGCTGTCGGCGTATTGCACATCAACCGGCGCGCTGCTGTCTTCGCGGTGGTCATTCATGCCCGGTACTTCGTAAACCTTCTGGTGGATATTGCCACCCAGGGCCACGTTGATTTCCTGCATGCCGCGGCAGATGCCAAACAGCGGCAGGCCGCGCGCCAGGGCGCCGCGGATCAGTGGAATATCGAACAGATCGCGATCCTGGTCCTGCCCCTTGCTCGGGGTCAGGTTTTCCTGGCCGTAGAGGGCCGGGTCGATATTGCTGCCGGCACCGGTCAGGTACACGCCATCGACCATCGACAGGTACTGCTCGATGTCATCGGCGCCGCAGCAGCTGGGCGCCAGCAGCGGCACGCAACCAGACAGTTCAACCAGGGGGGTTATGTATTTGTGGGTCATGACTTGATAGGCATGCCCTTTGCGCTCTTGAGCGCCCATGGACATCAGGACAACCGGTTTACGCGCGCCTGGGCGCTGTTTCGTATTGTTGTTGGACATACATCACCTTGGGGCAGCCGGGATTGGCTGCCGTTGTTGTGCAGAAGGGCTGACGACTGTCACGCACCTTCTGTTTTACGGCTGATTGCGCCTGTCTAGATGCCCGCCGCAGCGGCATCAGATGCGTTAGAAACGCTCATCTGGCAGTCACAACCCTGAAGCCAGTCTGCCAAAGCCGTAAAATATGTCAAACAAATAAGCTTGGATTGTTAAGAAATAAGACCACACGCAGCAGGCAGCGCAGCCAAACCAACGAACTAAGCCCCTGTTTTAATAGTATTAATCTGATAAAGCCGCTAAACGATAGTCCAATATTTTTTACGCTTTATACGCTGCCGTGCTAAAGCGCCCGATTGCCCACCCGCTCGACCACGGGCAGCTGCATCGCCTCCACATCGGCCACCAGATAATCGCGCAAACGGCGAAAACGCTCCTGGCCTCGGCGCGCCTTGGGCCATACCAGGTAGTAGCTACAACCACTGGGCACCGCGCTGGGCCAGGGCAGACCGAGCCGGCCCTGGGCGACATCCTCGGCAACCATCACCAGATCGCCGATCGACACGCCATAACCGCGAGCAGCGGCGACCATGCCCAACTCCAGGGTGTCGAAGACCTGGCCGCCCTTGAGCGGCACCTGATCCGCCAGACCCATGGCCTGCAGCCACTGTCGCCAATCGCGGCGGTCCGGGGTGGGATGCAGCAGTTCGGCGGCTTGTAGACGTGGCAGATCCCAAGACTGTTCACTCAAGGCTTCAGGCGCGCAGACCGGAATCAGCCATTCGGCGAACAGCTCGGTGCTCTCCCATTCCTCCGGGAAGTCGCCCTGACTGAGTAGCACGGCGCAGTCGAAGGGCTCGTGCAGAAAGTCCACCTTGTCCACGTCCATCCAGGCGCTGGTCAGTTGCACCTCACTGGCGCTGAGCAAGCGATAGCGCGACAGGCGCGCCAGCAACCAGCGCATGGTCAGCGTCGAAGGGGCTTTCAGGCGCAGCACCGTATCGTCGACACGCAGGGTGTTGCAGGCCCGCTCCAGCGCCTCGAAACCATCGCGCAGCCCCGGCAGCAACATGCGCGCCGTTTCGGTGAGTTGCAGGCTGCGGCCACGGCGCTCGAACAGGCGGCAAGCGAAGTGTTCTTCCAGGGTGCGCACGTGACGGCTGACCGCACTCTGGGTAATCGCCAGTTCTTCGGCGGCGCGGGTAAAGGAGCTGTGCCGTGCCGCCGCCTCGAAGGCGCGCAGGGCATACAGCGGTGGCAGGCGCTGGCTCATGCACCTAACCCATGAGTAATAGTCATGCCTGTCATCGCTATTATCCTTTTGTGCTGCCACGGATGGCTTATGAGAATAGGCGCATTCTCTGCCTGCGCGGATCACCCGAGCAAGCCTTCTAACTGAGTAGAACTCATCATGCTGCATCCGCTTCGTGGCGAACTGCGCGCCATCCTGAAACTTGCCGGGCCGCTGATTGCTGCGCAACTGGCGCATGTGCTGATGGTGTTTACCGACACCGTGATGATGGGCCTGCTCGGTCCAGCGACACTGGCCGCTGGCGGGCTTGGCGCGGCCAGCTATTCCTTTGTGTCGATCTTATGCGTCGGGGTGGTTGCCTCGGTCGGCAACCTGGTGGCCATCCGCCACGGCGCGCAGGACGCGGCCGGCGTCACCCGGCTGACGCAGAACGGCCTGTGGCTGGGCTGGGGCCTGGCGCTGCTGGCCGGCTTGGCACTGTGGAACCTGGGCCCGGCGCTGTTGTACTTCGGCCAGAAGCCGGAGAACGTCAGCGGCGGCATGCAGTTTCTCTCAACCCTGGTGTTTGCCCTGCCCGGCTATATGAGTTTTATGGCGCTGCGCGGTTTTACCAGCGCCATCGGCCGCCCCGGCCCGGTAATGGCGATCAGCATTGGCGGCGCACTGGCCAACTTCATCCTCAACTATGCCTTGATCAAGGGCTGGTTCGGCCTGCCGCCGCTGGGCCTCGCCGGCATCGGCCTGGTGACTGCCGTGGTGATGAATGTCATGGCGCTGCTGCTGGCCTGGCATGTGCTGCACCACAGCGCCTACAGCCCTTATCCACTGTGGCGTGGCCTGTTGCGGCCAATCTGGGCCGAGCTGAAAGAGCTGCTGCGCCTGGGCCTGCCGATTGGCGGCACCTATGCGGTGGAGTCCGGGTTGTTCGCCTTTGCCGCGCTGTGCATGGGCGCGCTGGGCAGCACTCAGCTGGCGGCACACCAGATCGCGATCATGTCGGTGTACGTGGCCTTTATGGTGCCGGTGGGAATTTCCTACGCGGTGACCTTCCGTATCGGTCAGCATTTCGGTGCCGGTCGCCTGCTGCAAGCGCGCCAGGCCGGGCGCCTGGGGCTAGGCCTCGGCGCGCTGTGCATGCTGGGGTTCGCCTGCCTGTTCTGGCTGGCGCCGCACTGGGTGGTCGGGCTGTTCCTCGACCACAGCGACAGCGCCTATGCCGAGGTGGTGAACCTGGCCGTGGCACTGCTGGCGATTGCTGCCTGGTTCGAGTTTTTCGATGGCATCCAGACCATCGCGATGGGCGCAATTCGTGGCCTCAAAGACGCCAAGACCACCTTCTGGGTCGGCCTTGGCTGCTACTGGGCCGTTGGCGCACCGCTGGCCTGGCTGCTGGCATTCCCGCTGGGCTGGGGCGCAGAAGGCGTTTGGTGGGGATTAGCCGGCGGCCTGGCCTGCGCTGCCATAGGCCTGACCCTGGGCTTCGAATGGAAAACCGCGCGCCTGCTGCAACCAACAACCGCAGCCTTCACGCCACAGCCTAAGCGTCTGGTTTCTTGAAGCGATAGAACAGATTCGGCTCGCTAACCAGATAGAGCACACCCTGGTTATCCATGGCGATGCCCTCGCCCTGGGGCACGCTGCGAGCCAGGCCATTGCGCCCGCCGAGCAGTGACAGGCTGCTGATCGGTTTGCCCTCGACATTCAGCTCCAGCACCAGGCGCGACTCATCGGACAGCGCCAGGAGATGGCCGCTACGCTCATCAAACTGCAGACTGGAAAGATCGCGCACAAACAACCCGGCGTCACGTTTCTGGTCATCCACCACGTGCACCGCGAACGGGCGCTGCGGATCACGCTGAGGGAAGCCGTGAATCTCGTAGATGCGCATCGGGTCGCGCTCCTTGGCGACAAACAGGCGCTGCCCGGCTGAGTCGTAGGCCAACCCTTCGAACCCCTTGTTGCCATTCAGACCGATGCCCAGCGAGAACTGCTGCGCCTGATCGGCATGCAGTTCAGTGGTGGAGTCATCAACCCGCACCTTGATCAGACGCTGCTGGCGCTCATCGGTAATCACATACAGGCCCTGGCTGATGTACTCGACCGCCTCGGCATCGCCAAAACCATGCAGGTCGATACGCCGTAGCAGCTCGCCATCCAGCGACAGCTCAATCAGCTGCGGTTTCTGGTTGGTCACGGTAAACAGGCTGTTGCGATCGGGATCGTAGGTCAGCGCCGAGACGTCATCATTCAGCCCTTCGATCACTTTGGCCTCAAGGTCCACCTGATAATCCGACAACAACATCGAGTCCTGCTGGCCGTCGCCAGCCTGTTGCCATTGCTGCACGTTGAACCAGGCCCGCTCAAACAGACGGTACTCCTGAGCGAACAGGCCAAGCAGCAGCAACGCCAGCACGAAAAGGCTCAACAACAGGCGTTTCAGGGTGAAATGGTCGCGCATGGCAGCTCACTCGCAAACAGTAACGGGACGACACAACGACGTCAGCCCGAAGCAAGACTTCGGGCTGACGCGGATAGATGATGCTGTGGCTTACTTGAGCAGTTCGAGGTACTCGACATCGATTTCGCGGCTGGTCAGGTCACGATCAACTTCGCCGCTGATCTTCACCGTGGCCTTTTCGGAAATGGCCTGGGCTGGCCAATGCTCATCGTCGATCTCGACATTGATGGTGCCGCTGACGTCTTTGAACTCATAGAGCTCATCCTGCAGACGCTTGACGATCTGCCCTTGCAGTACCACCGGGGTATCATCGGCGGCATCCAGCGCAGCTGCCACCGTGGTGACCTGAGTGGTCGCGCCAGGACCGGTGTAACCGGTAGCCATCGCGACGGTGGAGAACAGTGGAACCAGCAGCAGAGCCAAAGTGAAACGCTTCATGGGGTAACCCTCTAATCAGTTAGGTGATGGGGCCAGAGTAGAGGGCCTAGCTGAAGCCAGGCTTAATCGGTGCTTAAGCCAAACTTAATCCGCAGCAGCGGGTTGTTCGACCACTGGGTCCTTGCGCAGGACGTAGAACAGGTTGGGCTCGCTGACGATATAGATATTGCCTGCCGCATCCATGGTCACCCCTTCGGCCTGCTCAATGCCGCCACGCAGGCCATTCATGCCGCGACTCAGGCTGATAAAGCTGACGGGCTCGCCCCGAGCATCCACCTCCAACAGCAGGCTGGATTCATCGGAAAGCACCAACGCATGCCCAGTCCGAGGATCGTAGGTCAGTGAAGAGATATCGCGCAGAAACAGGTGCCCGGAACTCATCGGCTGGAGAACGCCAGTGGCACCGTCTTCGCCCGGAAACGGCAGGCTGAACAACCCCAGCGGGCCACGCTCCTTGCCCAGCAGCACGCGTTCGTTGCGCGAGTCCCAGGCAATGCCCTCGAAGCCCTTGTTGCCGGCATCGATAAAGCCCAGATCAAACGATGCCAGATCGGCAAACTCCAGGCTGCGAGTCAACGCGCCCAGCTTGAAGGTGGTCAGGGTGCGTTTGCGTTCATCGATAATCGCCAGGCGACCATCGGCGAGCATCTCCACCCCTTCAGGGTTGGAAAAGCCAAGCAGGTCGATACGCCGCATCACCTGGCCATCCAGGGTCAGCTCGATCAGCTGCGGGTGTTTACCGGTTACGGTGAACAACGTGTCGCTCTCGGGGCTGTAGGTCAGCCCGGACACCTCATCACCTTCCAGCCCCTGCAGCGGTTTGCCCTGCAGCACGGCCTTATAGCCCGGCAACCAGATGCTTGCCTGCTGCTCGGCAGCCCCCACCTGCTGCTGCTGAACCCAGAAGGAAAAGCGGTCATCCCAGTGGCGATAGTTCATCACCAAGGCGCCAACAAGTGACAGGAACAGCAACACAATTAGCCAGCGCAGACGCACCAGCCGAGCAATCCAGATCGACATCGCACACAACTCATAAGAACGATGGCTTTCAGACTAGAGAGCAACGCTTAAGTTTCTGTTACGCCGCCATGCCAGCGGGCACCTCCAGGTGCCCATTAACCAAGTCTGACGGATCGAAACGTGGTTAAAGCGCGCGACTCTCGAAGCGACTATGACCAACCAGCTCCAGCACCAGCTCATCGCCCTTGTGCAGCGGGCCTACGCCGACTGGCGTGCCGGTGAGGACCACATCGCCGGGCTGCAGGCTGAAGTGGCCGCAGATGTGCTGGATCATCGGCAGAATCGGGTTGAGCATGTCACGGCTGTTGCCGTCCTGACGCACTTCGCCGTTGATCGCCAGGCGGATGCCGATATCGGTCAGATCCTCAACCGCATCACCAGGCACAAACGGCGCCAGCACGCAGGCACCGTCGAAGGATTTTGCGGTTTCCCAGGGGTAACCCTTTTCCTTGAGCTTGGCCTGCAGGTCACGCAGGGTCAGGTCCAACGCCGGGGCGAAGCCGGAAATGGCATCGCGCACTTCCTCGGCATTCGGCGTGCGCGACAGTGGCTTACCGATCAGCACGGCGATTTCCGCTTCAAAGTGCACATCACCTTTACCCTCGACCAGGGTGAAGCCGTCATCCAGCGGCACCACACAACTGCCTGCCTTGATAAACAGCAACGGTTCGGTCGGCACCGGGTTATTCAGTTCCTTGGCATGCTCTGCGTAGTTGCGGCCTATGCACACCACCTTGCCCATGGGGAAATGGATATGGGTGCCATCGACATACTGATGCTGGTAGCTCATGGGCAACTCCTTATGGGAATGCGTTGCACCGCTCTTTGTGGGAGCAGGCTGTGTAGGGCGGGCAATGCCACCCTACGATCTGAATAGTTGATCGCCCATGGTGGGCGAATCATCGCGGGCTGTCGCTGCGACTAAAGGCGCAATCACAGCCACGCAGGCTGTCAGAGCGGGAAGATCTTACCCGGGTTCATAATCCCGTTCGGATCGAACACCGCCTTGATCGCCTTCATATAGCCAATCTCGGCTTCCGAACGGCTGTAGGTCAGGTAATCGCGCTTGGTCATGCCCACGCCGTGTTCGGCGCTGATCGAGCCGTTGTACTTCTGCACGGTCTCGAACACCCATTTGTTGACGGTGGCGCACTTGGCGAAGAACTCGTCCTTGGACAGGTTCTCCGGCTTCAAGATGTTCAGGTGCAGGTTGCCGTCGCCAATATGGCCGAACCAGACGATTTCGAAATCCGGGTAGTGTTCGCCGACGATATTGTCAATATCGTGCAAAAACGCCGGCACTTTCGAGACGGTGACCGAGATGTCGTTCTTGTACGGCGTCCAGTGGCTGATGGTCTCCGAGATGTACTCGCGCAGCTTCCACAGGTTCTGCAGCTGCTGCTCGCTCTGGCTCATCACGCCATCCAGCACCCAGCCCTGCTCGACGCAATGTTCGAAGGTAGCCAGCGCCGCTTCGGCGACTTCCTCGGTGGTGGCTTCGAATTCCAGCAGGGCGTAGAACGGGCAATCGGTTTCAAAGGCCGCCGGCACGTCGCCACGGGCCATGATCTTGGCCAGGGCCTTGTCAGAGAAGAACTCGAAAGCGGTCAGGTCCAGTTTGTTCTGGAAGGCGTGCAGCACCGGCATGATTGAGTCGAAGTCCGGGGTGCCGAGCACCATCGCGGTGAGGTTCTTCGGCGC
>JBIHZW010000170.1:0-7901 GCA_044240245.1 Pseudomonas sp.
AACACCGTCTACGCCACCGCGAGCAACCAGGAGATGCTGATCAGCGCGCTGGATGGCTTGGTAGAGCGTTTCAACCTGCATGGTGAACGCCTCGGTGAGGTGGTGGCCGGTGCGGTGCTCAAGCATTCGCGCGACTTCAACCTGACCCGCGAATGCGTGCTGGGCTCGCGTCTGGCCCCGGAAACCCCAGCCTATGATCTGCAGCAGGCCTGCGGCACAGGTCTGGAAGCGGCGTTGTTGGTGGCCAACAAGATCGCCCTCGGGCAGATCGAATGCGGCATCGCCGGCGGCGTCGATACCACTTCGGACGCGCCGATCGGGGTCAACGAAGGGCTGCGGCAGATTCTGCTGCAGGCCAATCGCGGCAAGAGCACCGGCGACAAACTTAAAAGCCTGCTGCAGATTCGCCCGCGCCACTTGGCTCCGGCCATTCCGCGCAACGGTGAGCCGCGCACCGGGTTGTCGATGGGCGAGCATTGCGAGCTGATGGCGCAGACCTGGGCCATCCCGCGTGACGAGCAGGACCAACTGGCCGTGGCCAGCCACCAGAAGCTCGCCGCCGCCTACGCCGAAGGCTGGCACGACGACCTGCTCACACCGTTCCGTGGCCTGACCCGTGACCAGAACCTGCGCGCCGATATCAGCCTGGAAAAACTCGCCACCCTCAAGCCCTGCTTCGAACGCAGCCCGCGCGGCACCCTGACCGCCGCCAACTCGACGCCGCTGACCGATGGGGCCTCTCTGGTGCTGCTGGCCAGTGAAGACTGGGCCAAGGCCCGTGGCCTGCCGATCCTCGCTTACTGGAAGGATGGCGAGGCGGCGGCGGTGGATTTCGTCGGCGGCAAGGAAGGTTTACTGATGGCCCCGGCCTACGCGGTGCCGCGTCTGCTGGCGCGCAACAAGCTGACGCTGCAGGACTTTGATTACTACGAAATCCACGAAGCCTTCGCCGCCCAGGTGCTCTGCACCCTCAAGGCCTGGGAAGACGCCGACTACTGCAAGACCCGCCTGGGCCTGGATGCGCCGTTGGGCTCCATCGACCGCAGCAAAATGAACGTCAAGGGCAGTTCCCTGGCTGCTGGCCACCCCTTTGCTGCCACTGGCGGGCGCATCGTCGCCAACCTCGCCAAGCTGCTTTCGGTGGCGCAGGAAGGCCGTGGGTTGATCTCGATTTGCGCGGCTGGCGGTCAAGGTGTGACTGCAATCCTGGAAAAGTAATCAAACAGCGGTATCCGCACGTTGTGCGGGTACTGATGTATGTAACTCCGTGATTTGGAGCGGCCCACGCAGGTGGCGCCGCTCTTTTTTTATGGGGTTTCACGGCTCAAGCTGTTGGCTGGCTTCCTGCTTAAGCAGTGCGGTCTTGCGTGCCAGGCCCCAGCGGTAGCCGCTGAGGCTGCCGTTGCTGGCGATCACCCGGTGGCACGGCACCAGCAGGCTCAGCGGGTTGCTGGCGCAGGCGCGGGCTATGGCGCGTGGATGGCTGCCCAGTTGCGTGGCCAATTCTGCGTAGTTGCGCGTCTGCCCAACTGGGATTTGCTGCAGGGCGCGCCAGACCTGCTGCTGAAACGCCGTGCCGCGAATATCCAGCGGCAGCTGGGCGGCGCGCTGTGGTTCGCTGATCTGCGCCAGCACCTGGCGCAAGCTATCGCCCAGGCCTGCGTTATCCACCTGCAGCTCAGCGGCGGCAAAGCGTTGCTGCAGTTCACTTTGCAGCGCAGCCGGGTCGTCACCAAACAGCAGCGCGCAGATGCCTTTGGCGCTGCTGGCCAGCAGCAAGTGGCCGAGCGGGCAGGGCGCGATGCTGTAGCGCAGTTGCTCACCCGCAGCCTGCTTACGCCGTTTTGCTGGGCTCAGCGCTTCCGCTTGCTGATACAGCGCGCGGGTGCCGGAATAGCCGGCGTTTAGCGCGGCATCCAGCACGCTATTCGCTGCCGGCAACTGTTGCTCCAGACGCGCGCGGCGTTGCGCCTCGCTCCAGGCTTTGGGTGTCAGCCCGGTACGCGCCTTGAAGGCGCGCGCCAGGTGCGAAGGGGACAGGCCGATGCGCGCTGCCAGCTGTGCGAGGGTCAGCGGCTGTTCACTGGTGTTGAGCAGCTCGCAGGCGGCCACCACCAAGGCATCCAGTTGTTCGGCCGGGCTCTGGCCCTGCGGCGAGCAGCGTTTGCACGGGCGAAATCCAGCAGCCGAGGCTTCGTCAGCATCGACATGGAAACTGACGTTCTCGCGCCTGGGCCGCCGTGCCGGGCAACTGGGCCGGCAATAGATACCGGTGCTGTGCACGGCGAAGACGAACTGGCCGTCCTGCGCGGCATCACGGTCGCATACGGCTTGCCAGCAGCGGTCGGCATCGAGCATGGCGCGATCCTCAATAATCATGGGCTGATTGTCGGCTGCGGCTGGCGGTCTGCCAATCCACATCTGACTTTCAAAGTGGCCCAAGCTGGCGCCCGGCGACTTAGCCAAGCTCGCCTAGACTCCCTGCATCCGCCACGGCGCACACGCAAGGAGAGGGCAATGTTCAGACTGCGCCATATGGGGCTGCTGTTGGTGCTGGCCAGCGTCTGCGCCGCCGCACAACCGCCGGTACCGGTGCGCCTGGACACCAGTTTCGAGGAGCCCTACCAAGTGGTGGTCGATGGCCAGCTCGGCGGGCTGTCGGTCAAGGTGCTCGAATGCATTTTCAACCGTATGCAGCAGCCCTATCAGATTCAGTTGACCTCGCTGCAGCGCGCCCGGCTGAATGTCAGCCGACAGGTCGCCGACGGTTTCTTCAGCTCGGCACCCAATAGCCTGGTGGATGGTTATGCCGTGCTCTCGGCGCCGCTGCTGATCGAGAAGTGGTACTGGTATGCGCTGGACCCCAGCCTGCTCAACCTGCCCATCTGGGACAAGCAGCTGAGGATCGGCAGCGTACTGGGCAGCAACAGCATGATCTGGCTCGAATCCAGGGGCATCCCGGTTGAGCAGAAGGTGCCGCGTCTGGAGCAACTGGTGGAAATGCTCCGCCATGGTCGGATCAATATGCTGCTGGCCGACAGCAGCGCCATGCACAGCACCCTCCAGCAGATTCAGGACACGCAGAAGCTGCATCAGCGCTTTGTGCGCTACTCACCATTGGGCGTGTATTTTTCCAAGACTTTCGTCGATGAGCATCCGGATTTCCTCAAGGCGTTCAACCGCCAGGTGGAAAGCTGCGCGCCCGCCAGCACCGAACTCAGCCAGGCAGAACAGACCTATCTGCGCCAGCTGGCCACGCAGCATGTGACGCGCTGGGGGCTGCATGCGGACCTGCTCGCCGCACTGCGTGAGGCGCAGCAGCGCGACAACAGCCATGAGCGTATTCAGGAGCTGGATCGGCAATGGCGGCGCGAGCGCATCCTCGAGGAAAAACCGCTGATCCGCCGCACGCTCAACCTGTGACCGTCGCAGTTGCTGGCCGGTATTGCCCAGCAATACTCACCGCTGTTCAACGAGATTTTTATCAGCGATGCCAGCGGCCAGCTGGTCGCCATTAGCGAGAGCACCAGCGATTACTGGCAGGCCGATGAAGTGGATTTCCAGCGTGCCGCACCGCTGTCCAGTGGCGAGGTGTATATCGGCGCGATTGAGTATGACGGCTCGACGCAGAGCTTTCAGAGCAAGGTCTCGGCGCCGCTGTACGACCCCGATACGGGCACGCTGCTGGGCGTGATCAGCCTGGGCATCAATATCGAAACGGCATTCGGCGACAACCTGCCCTGAGCGCGGCTCGCCAGAACTCGCCTAGCTTCTAAGCTGAAGAACACCTGAACGCTTGCAAGGACGCCGCCATGCCGCGCCTCTGTTGCCTGTTGCTGTTATGCCTGCTGCCACTGGCCGTGCCTGCGGCCGTGTCGCTGAGTGAGGCGGAGCGTGCCTGGGTTGCCGAGCATGGGGTGATTCGGGTGGGGCTGGAGCGCAGCGGCTGGCCGCCGTTCGATGTGTTGGACAAGAGCGGTCAGCATCGTGGCCTGAGTGGTGACTACCTGGCATTGCTCGGTCAGCGCCTGGGGCTGCGCTTTGAACCGGTGCTGATGGATGACTGGGATACCGCGCTGAAAGCTCTGCGCAGCGGCCAGGTCGATCTACTGCCGTCGGTGGCCAAGACTGCCGAGCGCGAAACCTTTATGGCGTTCAGCGACCCCTATCTGACCAGCAGCAGCCTGATTTTTACCCGCAGCGAGCTGGCGGTGCAGCGCATCAATGATCTGGCTGGCAAGCAGGTGGCTATCGAGCGCGGCTATGTTTTGCAGCAGGCGCTGCGTGAGCGGGTGGCGGGCGTGCGCTTGCTCGAAGTGGCCGACACTGAAGCGGCCCTGCGCGCGGTGTCGTCCGGGCGCGCGGATGCCTATGTCGGTGACATGATCGTGGCCAGTCACCTGATTCGCGAACTCAACCTGACCAACCTCGAATTGCGCGGCGAAACCGGCTTGTCCAGCAGCGAGTTTCGCTTTGCCGTGCGACCCGATTGGCCGCAGCTGGTCAGCCTGCTGAACCTGGCCCTGGACGACCTGAGCGACAGCGAGCAGGAGGCGATCAAGCAGCGCTGGCTACCGCCCTTGACCGCTTTCAACTGGCGGCGCCTGCTGGCCGTGGGTTGGCCCTACTTGCTCGGCCTGCTGGCGCTGGTGATTTTCGTGCTGGTGTGGAACCGCCGCCTGGCCGTGCAGATTGCCGAGCGTCAGCGCGCCGAGGCCGAAGCCAGTCGTCAGCGCAGCACCTTGCTGGCGTTGATCAACGCGATTCCCGATCCGATCTGGTTCAAGGATGTCGACGGCCGATATGTTGGCATCAACCAGGCCTGCGCCACGCTGTTCGGCCGGCCGAGCGAGGAGGTGCAGGGGCAGTGTGACGAAGCGTTGCTCGACCCGGCCTGGGCCGCCTCGCGCGCCGAGCATGACCGCATCGCCAGAAGCCAGGCGCAGCCGTTCGAGAGCGAGGGCTATTCGATCTATCCGGATGGTCGGCGGGTGATCTTCGATACGCTGCGCACCACCTTCTATGACGAGCAGGGCCAGGTGCTCGGCCTGGTGGGTATCAGCCGCGATATCACCGCGCGCAAGCAGGCCGAGCAGGCCATGGCCGAGGCCAAGGAACTGGCCGAAGAGGCGGCGCGACTGAAGTCGGACTTCCTGGCCAATATGAGCCACGAAATCCGCACGCCGATGAACGCGATTATCGGCATGTCGCACCTGGCCCTGAAAACCGAGCTGAATCCGCGCCAGCGCGATTACTTGGGCAAGATTCAGCAATCCGGCCAGCACCTGCTGGGGATCATCAACGACATCCTCGACTTCTCCAAGATCGAGGCCGGCAAGCTGACCATCGAACGCATCGACTTTGGCCTGCAGCAGGTGCTGGAAAACCTCGCCAATCTGATCGGCGACAAGGTCGCCGCCAAAGGCCTGGAACTGGTGTTTAACCTCGATCCGCAGCTGCCGCAGCAACTGGTCGGCGACCCGCTGCGCCTGGGGCAGATCCTGATCAACTACGCCAACAACGCGGTGAAGTTCACCGAGCAGGGCGAGGTCGAGGTGATCCTGCGTGTTGAGCAGTGCGACGCCGAGCAGCTGCTGCTGTACCTCGGCGTGCGCGACACCGGCATCGGCCTGACGCCCGAGCAGATGGGCCGGCTGTTCGAGTCGTTCCAGCAGGCCGACACCTCTACCACCCGCAAATACGGCGGCACCGGCCTCGGGCTGGCCATCTGCAAGAGCCTGGCCGAAGCCATGGACGGCAGTGTCGGGGTCGAGAGCCAGCCGGGGCAGGGCAGTCTGTTCTGGTGCCGGGTGCCGCTGGGTATTGCTCGCCAGCAGACCGCGCATCTGTTGCCGCAGGCTGATATGCGAGGGCGCAAGGTGTTGGTGGTGGATGACAACGACAGCGCGCGCCAGGTGCTGCACGACATGCTGGAAAGCATGAGCTTTCGCGTCGAAGCCGTGGCCTCGGGCATCGCCGCCTTGCAGCAGGTGCAACAGGCCAGTCTGCAGCGTGAGCCGTTCGAGGTGCTGCTGGTCGACTGGCAGATGCCTGGCATGGATGGCATCGAAACCCTGCGCCGGGTGCGCGAACTCAATCTGCAACCGCCGCCGCACCTGCTGATGGTTACCGCTCATTGCCGCGAGGAAGTGCTGCTGGGGGCGGAGAAGGTCGGCGTCGAAGACGTGCTGCTTAAACCGCTCAACCCTTCGCTGCTGTTCGATGCGCTGATCCGCAGCCTGGCCGGCGACGGCCCGGCACAGGGCTTTGCGCGCCTGCCGGCGGGTGAGCAGATTCCCAATTTCAGCTCGTTGCGTGTGCTGCTAGTGGAAGACAACGAGCTGAACCGCGAGGTGGCCTGCGGCCTGTTGCAGGAAAGCGGCTTGCAGATCGATCAGGCCGAGCATGGCGGCATCGCCCTCGAACTGCTGCGCAGCCATGCCGATGGCTATTACGCCCTGGTGCTGATGGACATGCAGATGCCGGTGCTGGATGGCATCGCCACCACCGAGGCCATTCGCCGCGAGCCGCGTTTTGCCCAGCTGCCAATCGTCGCCATGACCGCCAACGCCATGCCCGCCGACCGCGAGCGCTGTCTGGCGGCGGGGATGAACGATCACCTGGGCAAGCCGATTGAGCCGAACGAGCTGTGGCATACCCTGTCGCGCTGGATGGCGGCCAAGACTGAGCCGCTGGTTGATTCGCCCCCTGTAGCTGACGTGGCCGTGGACTGGCAGCTACCGGGGGTGGATATCGACAGCGGCCTGCGCCGGGTGCTCGGCAAGCGCGAGCTGTATCAGCGCCTGCTCGGCAAATTTGCTTCCAGCCAGGGGGATTTCCCCGCACAGCTACGTTCCGCGCTGGCGGCTAATCAGCAGGAGAGTGCCGAGCGTCTGGCCCACAGCCTCAAGGGCCTGGCCGGCAACCTCGGCGCGACGGACCTGGCGGCCCAGGCGGCGAACCTGGAAAGCGCGATCAAGGATGCTCGTCACGATGAGCTGGACGGCCTGCTGGCCGAGTTGCAGCAGAGTCTTGAGGCCCTGGTGGCGGCGATCCATGCGCAGTTTCCCGCCGAGCAGTCCGCCGTGCTGCAGGCCGTTGATGCCGAGCAGTTGCTGCCACTGTGCCGGCAACTGCAACGGCTGTTCGCCGAGGATGATCCGCGTGCGGGAAAACTCTTCGATGAGCAGGCCGAACTGCTGCGTAGCGCCTTTACTAGTGAATACGCGGCCCTGGCTGCGGCGGTGCGTGGATTTGACTTCGAACAGGCGCTGGCGCTGCTGCTGGCCGCAGCCGCACAACGGCAACTGACACTATGAGTGGGGAGCGCTGATGGACAACATACTCGACCGGCCGGATCAGCCCTTGGTGCTGGTGGTGGACGACACCCCGGAGAACCTTGAGCTGATGAGCGCGCTGCTGCTCGACGATTACCGGGTCAAGGTCGCCAGCAGCGGCGTCAAGGCGCTGCGCATTGCTGCCGGCAGCCAGCAGCCGGACCTGATTCTGCTCGACATCATGATGCCGGAGATGGACGGTTACGAAGTCTGCCGTTTGCTCAAACTCAACCCGGCCACGGCGAATATCCCGGTGGTGTTTCTCACCGCCAAGAGCGAAGTGGCCGATGAGCAGCACGGCTTTGATCTGGGCGCGGTGGATTACATCACCAAGCCGATCAGCCCGCCGCTGGTGCTGGCGCGGGTGCATGCGCAATTGCAGCTCAAGGCCAGTGCGGATTTTCTGCGCGACAAGAGTGAATACCTGGAACTGGAAGTGCGCCGCCGCACCCGCGATATGCAGCGCCTGCAGGAAGTCACCATCGAGGCCATGGCCAGCCTCGCGGCCATGCGCGACAACCCCAGCGGCAAACACCTGGAGCGCATTGAACCCTATATGACCAC
>JBIHZW010000171.1:0-7886 GCA_044240245.1 Pseudomonas sp.
GGACGCCCTGACCGGCATCGCCAATCGTCAGGGCTTTCAGACCCTGCTTGCAGCGCGCCTGGCTGAATATGAAGGCCGTGGCCTGACCCTCGGCCATCTCGATCTGGACAACTTCCGCCACGCCAACGATGCCCTCGGTTACCAGGGCGGCGACAGCCTGATTCTGCAGGTGGTGGCGCGGATCAAGGCGCAGCTGCAGGCCGGCGACCAAGTGGCCCGCCTGGGCAGCGATGAATTTGCCTTGCTGCTCGACAGCCGCCGCGACCCACAACGTGCCGAGCGCCTGGCCGCACAGATTACCGAAGCTCTAGGTGAGCCCTACTGGATCGACGGCGAAAGCCTGCTGATCGGTTGCAGCCTGGGCCTGGCCCATTCCCGCGCCGAGGGCAGCGCCGACCCGCTGATGTGGCACGCGCATATCGCCATGCAGCAGGCCAAGAGCCAGCAGGGTTGCACCTTTCATATCTATGACGAGCGGATCAACCGCAGCGCGCGCAACCAGGCTGACCTGGAAAGCGAGCTGCGCCGCGCCCTGCGCCGTGACGAGCTGGAGCTGCATTACCAGCCGCGTTTGTGCCTGCAGACCGGGCGCATCGTCGGCCTGGAGGCGCTGGTGCGCTGGCGGCACAGCGTGCATGGCCTGTTGGCGCCGAACGAATTCGTACCGCTGGCCGAGGAAAGTGGGCTGATCGTGCCGCTCGGTTACTGGGTAATCAGCCGCGCGCTGCGCGATATGCAGTGGCTGCGCGGGCGTGGCCTGCCGGCGCTGCATATGGCGATCAACCTGTCGTTCCGCCAGTTCCAGGACAGCCAGCTGTTGCCAACCCTCAGCCGCCTGATCGAAGAGCGCGGCGTGGACGCGCAGTGGCTGGAGTTCGAGCTGACCGAAACCGCGGTGATGCGCCGCAGTGATCAGGTGCAGCAGACCATGCTGGCCCTCGGTCGCCTCGGCGTGCGCTTCTCGCTGGACGATTTCGGCACTGGTTTCTCCTCTTTTGTGCACCTGAACAACCTGCCGATCACCCTGCTGAAGATCGACAAGAGCTTTGTCGGCGGCATGAGCGAGCGCGCGGAGAACCGGCAACTGGTGCGGGCGATGATCAACCTGGCGCACAACCTCAACCTGCAGGTGGTGGGCGAGGGCGTGGAGAACGCCGAACAACTGGCGCTGCTGCGCCAATATGGCTGCGATCAGGTGCAGGGCTACCTGATCAGCAAGGCCTTGCCGCTCTCCGAGCTGGCGCGGTTTTTGGTGTTTGGCATGCGCCAGCCCTTGCTGGGTCTGAGCAACAGCTGAGCGACTCGCTGATGGAAAAAGGCCCGCACTTGCTGCGGGCCTTTTTGTTTTAAGGCTTTACTGCGCGGTCTTGGCCTGGCGCTGCGCCAGTTTCTGCTGGCGGTAGCTGATGGCCGCTGGCGGCACGGCAGTGACCTTGCCGGTTTCCAGCCAGCGCTTGAGGCGGTTGGCGTCGGCCATATGGGTGTATTTGCCGAAGGCATCCAGCACCACGAACGCCACCGGACGGTTATTCATCACGGTATTCATCACCAGGCAGCGGCCGGCTTCGCCGGTGTAGCCGGTTTTGCTCAGCTGCACGCTCCAGCCGGGCTTGCGCACCAGGTTGTTGGTGTTACGAAAACCCAGGGTGTAGTTGGGTTTGCGGAACGCCTGGGTCTTTTCCGAGGTGGTGCTGAATTGGCTGATCAGCGGGTACTGGCGCGCGGCCTTGAGCATCAGCACCAGGTCGCGGGCGCTCGACACGTTGTGCTCCGATAGGCCGGTGGGCTCGACGAAGCGCGAATTCTTCATGCCCAGGGCACGGGCCTTGGCGTTCATCGCCGCAACAAAGGCGGCGTGGCCGCCTGGGTAGTGGTGCGCCAGGCTGGCTGCTGCGCGGTTTTCCGAGGCCATCAGGGCCAGCAACAGCATGTCGCGGCGGCTCAGTTCGCTGCCCACGCGCACGCGGGAGAACACCCCGCGCATGTCATGGGTGTCGCGAATCATGATCGGCAGCTGCTGATCCAGCGGCAACTTGGCGTCGAGGGTGACCATGGCGGTCATCAGCTTGGTCACCGAGGCAATCGGCACCACGCTGTCGGCGTTGCGCTCGTAGAGCACCTGATTGGTCTGCAGGTCGACCAGCAGGGCGCTGCCGGCGGCCAGGTCCTGTTGTTTGGCGGGGGCGGCCTGGGTGTTCGATGCAACTACAACGCAGCTGCAGATCAGCAGCAGGCTTACTATCGAATGGCGGATTTTCACAGAGAGCTTCACGGACAGGTTGGAAGAAGGGCGCAGCGCTGCCAAGTATACGGAAATCCGTGCCTGGGCTTGAGCCGTGCCGGCATAAATCGTCATGCGCTCGCGCTATAGTGCGACCGTTTTTACTGCCGTGAGTTGCCCGCATGTCCGAATCATCTGTATCCGCTGCGCCGCCAGCGGTGAGCCTGCGCGAAGCCTTCTGGTTCTGGCTGAAATTGGGTCTGATCAGCTTCGGCGGGCCAGCCGGGCAGATCGCGATCATGCATCAGGAGTTGGTGGAGAAGCGCCGCTGGCTGTCCGAGCGGCGTTTTCTGCATGCGCTGAACTACTGCATGCTGCTGCCGGGGCCGGAGGCGCAGCAGCTGGCCACCTATATCGGCTGGCTGCTGCACCGCACCTGGGGCGGGGTGATTGCCGGCGTGCTGTTCGTGCTGCCGTCGCTGTTTATCCTGATCGGCCTGTCCTGGCTGTATATCGCCTTCGGTGATGTGCCGTTGGTGGCGGGGATTTTCTACGGGATCAAGCCGGCGGTCACCGCCATCGTGATGCAGGCGGCTTGGCGCATCGGCTCACGGGCGCTGAAGAACAACTGGCTGTGGGGCATTGCCGGGGCATCCTTTGTCGCCATCTTTGCCTTCAATCTGCCGTTTCCGTTAATCGTGCTTGGCGCGGCGCTGCTCGGTTATCTGGGCGGTCGCCTATTGCCGCAGCAGTTCAGCCTGGGCGGCGGACATGCGCAACAGGGCAAGTCTTATGGTCCGGCGCTGATCGATGATGACAGCCCGCCAGCGGCGCATACGCGCTTTCGCGCATCGCGCCTGGCGCTGTTGCTGGCGGTGGGCGCGCTGCTCTGGCTGCTGCCGATGGGCCTGCTGACCTGGTTGTATGGCTGGGACGGCACGCTGACGCAGATGGCCTGGTTTTTTACCAAGGCGGCGTTGCTGACCTTTGGCGGCGCCTATGCGGTGCTGCCGTATGTCTACCAGGGCGCGATCGGCCATTACGGCTGGCTGACCCCGACGCAGATGATCGACGGCCTGGCCCTGGGCGAAACCACGCCGGGGCCGCTGATCATGGTGGTGGCGTTCGTGGCCTTTGTCGGGGCTTATCTGCAGCCGGTGTTCGGCGGCGATTCGGGCTTTGTCAGCGGCGCACTGGCGGCGGCGCTGGTTACCTGGTTCACCTTTCTGCCGTCCTTCCTGTTTATTCTCGCCGGTGGGCCGCTGGTGGAATCGACCCACGGCGAGCTGAAATTCACCGCACCACTGACCGCGATTACTGCCGCAGTGGTCGGAGTGATCCTTAATCTGGCGCTGTTCTTTGCTTACCACGTGCTCTGGCCGCAGGGTTTTGCCGGTACCTTCGACTGGCCGTCGGCGCTGTTGGCCGTGGCGGCGGCGCTGGCGCTGTTGCGCTTCAAGCGTGGGGTGATGGAGGTGCTGCTGGTGTCGGCGCTAGCGGGGCTTGCGGTGTATCTGTTGCGTTGAAGTCGCGCGCCCGCTGCCGAGGCAACGGGCGCGCTGTCCGTCAGAGAAACCAGCGGTACTCCCGCGCACTCACTTCCTGCATAAAGGCCAGATGGTCCTGGCGCTTGTTCTCGCAATAGACCATCACGAACTCCTCGCCCAGGCCCTGGTTGACCACCGGGTGGTCGCGCATGGCGCTGACGGCGCTGAGCATGTCCTGAGGGAAGTCGATGCCGCTCTTGCGGTTTTCGTTAAGCGGGGCAATCGGTTCCTTGCCTGCATCCAGGCCATGCTCCATGCCGGTGAGGATCGCCGCCAGCACCAGGTAGGGGTTGGCGTCGGCACCGGCCAGGCGGTGTTCGATGCGCAGGTTCTTGCCGTCCGATTCGGGGATGCGGATGCACGCATCGCGGTCTTCATAACCCCAGCTGGCGCGGCTGGCGGCGTTGACCATGGCACCGTAGCGGCGGAAGGCGTTGTGGTTGGCGGCGAAGATCGGCATGCAGTGCGGCAGCAGTTCCAGGCAGCCGGCTACGGCGTGGCGCAGCGGGCGCTGGTCGTCGCCGTCGAGCAGGTTGCCGCCGACGGCGTCATACAGGCTGATATGCACATGCATACCGCTGCCCGGCGCGTGCAGGTAGGGCTTGCTCATAAAGCTGGCGCGCTGGCCGTGCTTGAGCGCCACGCCACGGGTGCTGCGGCAGAACAGGGCGGCCCAGTCGGCGGCGCGCAGGCCGTCGTCGCAATGGCCGAAGTTGATCTCGAATTGGCCGGGGCCGAGCTCGGCGGTGATCACGTTGGCGTCCACGCCCTGCTCATTGGCGGCGTCGACGATCTCGTGCAGCACATCGGCAAAGCGCGACAGGCGTTCGATATGCATATTCGGCTGGTCATCGGCATCGCCGCACAGCGGGTCGCGGGGGAATTGCGGCAGGCCGTCTTGCAGCTTGCGATCAAACAGGTAGAACTCCAGCTCGAAGGCCACCACCGGGCGGATACCGCGTGCTTCCAGACGCTTGAGCACGCGAGCGAGCACTTCACGCGGTTCGAATTCGATGGGGGCGGCGGTGCCGTCGGAGCTGATCAGCATCTGCCCCAGCGGCTGGCTTTCCCAGCGCACCGGTTTGAGCGTGCCGGGGATCAAACGGCGCGGTGCGTCTGGGTCGCCGTCGTTGAAGCAATAGTCGCCAATCGGGTGCAGGCCGCCCTGCACACCGAGCAGCACGCAATTCTGCGGGATTTTCAGCGGGCTGCCGGCGGCGACCTTCTCCAGCATGTCGATGGGGTAGCGCTTGCCGTAGAAATGCCCGGGGATGTCCAGGCTGATCAGGTCGACATAGCGCACCTCGGGGTTGGCGCTGCGGAAGGCGCGGACTTCGCTGAGCAGGTCGGGGAATGCTGTTGTTATTGTCATGGCGGCTATCTGCACGGGTCAGGTGAAGACCCAGAGCACTCGTGTGGGGGAGTCGGAAAGGTTGGCGTAGCGAAATTGTGCGTGCGGCGGTAACTGGAAGCTGTCGTTCGGGCCGAGGGTGACTGGCTCGGCGGCGTCGCCGTACCAAATCGTCAATTCGCCTTCGAGGACAAAGCCACCTTGCTCGGAGCTGTCGTTCAAATGCCCTTCGCCGCTGGTGGCGCCGGGCTGCAGGTGGCTTTCGAGCATGGAGAAGCCGCCGGCCATGGTCGGCGAGGCCAGCACATCGGTGATGCCGCCGGCGTAATACAGCGTGCGGCGCTCGCCGGGGCGGGTGACCCAGGGCACGTCGCGCGGTTTGCTCAGGCTGTAGAAATAGGTGGTCGGCACGCCAAGGGTTTCGCTGATGGCGGTGAGGTCGGCCACGGTCGGGCGCGACAGGCCACGCTCGACCTGGGAGAGAAAGCCCACCGAGCGGTCGATACGCGCGGCCAGCTCACCCAGGGTGAGGTTTTTGTGCTTGCGCAGGTCGCGGATCAGGATCGCCAGACCTTCGACTTCTTCCTGCATATCCATGGTCAACTTCCTTAAATTACATCGCGCAGGCGATACCAAGCCTTGCCCACGGCCTCGATGGGCGCCGCCAGCAGATCGCCGCCGGGGAAGCGCGGGTTGCTCAGACCCTGGTACAGCTCAAGCAGGTCGGCGTCACCGAGGATCGCATCGCTGACCGCGCGGGCAGCGGCCAGGGTCGGCAGTATGCCGTGGCCGGAGAAGCCCTGCAGCCAGTACTTCTGCCCACTGCGGCCGACATCCGGGGTTCGGTGCATGGTGCAGTCGATATGCCCGCCCCAGCCGTAGTCGATCTGCACGCCGCGCAGTTGCGGGAACACTCGCTCCAGATAGGGCCGGGTGGCCGCCGGCACGTCTGCGGGGATGCCACCGAGGTAGGTGCAGCCGCCGCCGAACAGCAGGCGGTTGTCCGGAGTGACGCGGAAGTAATCCGGCACGAACTGGTTGTCGATGGCACAGGTGCCGCGTGGGAACAGCGAGCGCGCCAGCTCCGGGTCCAGCGGCGCGGTGGCGACCTGGTAGGAACCGACCGGCAACAGACGTTTCGACAGTTGCGGGTCGAGGCGGTCGATATAGGCGTTGCAGGCCAGTACCAGCACGTCACTGCGCACCTCGCCGTGTTCGCTGCGCGCCACATAACCGTCCGCTGTCTCTTGATAGCCCAGCGCCTTGCTCTGCTCGAAGATTTTCCCGCCCGCTTTCTCGATGGCATCGGCCAGGCCCTGGGCCAGTTTCAGCGGGTTAAGGTGCGCTGCGCCGCTGTCATGCAGGGCGGCCAGGTAGCGTGGGCTGGCGATCCACTGCGGCAGTTCGTCCTTGGGGATAAAGCTCAGCTGCGCGTAGCCGTATTTCTGCTCAGCTTCTTCCAGGCTGTCCTGCAACTGGCGCACGCGGCGTGGCAGCACGGCGGTGTAGATCGCGCCGGTGCGGTAATCGATATCGAAGTTATGCCGCTCGGGCAGCTCGCGCATTTCTTCGGCGGCCCAGACCATGCTGTCCCACAGGCGGCGGGCGCGTTCCAGGCCGAGGGCCTTCTCAAACGGCGGCATGTCGCAGGACCATCCCGGCAGCGCCTGACCGCCGTTGCGCCCGGAGGCGGCCCAGGCCAGGCGGCTGGCTTCCAGCAGCACCACCTTCTTGCCCGCCAGGGCCAGGCGCAGCGCCGTGTGCAGGCCGCTGAAACCGCCGCCGATAATCAGCACATCGCATTGCAACGCTTCCTGCAGGCGCGGGCGCAGGGGGATGGCAACGGGGTAGGTGCCGGCGTAGTAGGTGCCGATATGCTGGGCGGATTGTTTGAACATGGCGCGCCTCATGAAATTCTATTTAAATAATTTCATGAAAATCTACGCTACAAATTTCATAAAGCCAAGCGCGGGCATATTTCAGCGGCCATTCAATAATAAAAAGCCGAACCTAAACAGGGTCGGCTTTTACGTATTGCGTGTGCCGCTAGCCAAGTACTTACTTGGGCAGCACCACCGAGTCGATGACGTGAATCACGCCGTTGCTGGTCTCGATATCTGCCGCGACGACCGAGGCACCGTCAACGGTGACGCCATTGCTGGTATCCAGCATCAGTTCACCACCTTGTACAGTTTTTAGGCTGGTTTTGCCGGCCAGGTCAGCCGCCATCAGCTTGCCCGGCACCACGTGGTAAGTGAGCACCGCGGTGAGCTTTTCCTTGTCGGCCAGCAAGGCATCAAGGTTGGCCTTGGGGATCTTGGCGAATGCCGCATCATTGGGCGCGAAGACGGTAAAGGGACCTTCACCTTTAAGCGTTTCAGCCAGACCGGCTGCGGTAACGGCGGTTACCAGCGTATTGAATTGACCGGCGGCGACAGCGGTGTCGACGATGTCTTTCTTATCGCCGTGCATATCGGCAAAGGCTGGCATAGCGGCGACTGTAAGGGTGGCTGTTGCCAGCATCAGCGTGCGCTTAAGGCGTTGGGTGGTCGAACTGAGTTGAGCAAACATAAAAATCTCCTGATACAGGGTTATTTGTTTTGCACAACATTTGTACAACAATTTCGCGCTGAGTTCCGCCTTCGACATGATTTGTAAAGCTTGAACGGCAAACGCAGCGACAGCGCCGTGTCGGCTACCGCGCTAACCGAGATCTTTTTTGGGATGGATGGTGGCTGCTGGAAGGCGACTGTCGTGGGGTTTAGCG
>JBIHZW010000172.1:0-7861 GCA_044240245.1 Pseudomonas sp.
TGCAGCGGATCATGGCCGCGCACGAGCTCTACAAGGAAGTAGCCAACGGTGCCCGCGACGATGCCATGGCCATGCAATACCTGGTTCCAGACTGGAAGTACCACCCCAAGCAACCGAGCCTCGGCCGCCAACCGGTCTAGCGCTCACAGCTGCCTCAGCAACACCTCACCACCGGAGACTTACAATGAAAAAAACACTCTGCGCGTCCCTGATGTCGGCCATGCTGACCTTTACTGCCGGCAGCGCCTTCGCGGCCGACGCTCTCAACTGGCCAACCCGTCCGGTACAGGTGGTGGTCATCGCCAACCCCGGCGGCGACACCGATTTCAACGCTCGGATGATGGCCAAGTACTTTAACCAGATCACCGGCAAGACCATGGTGGTGACCAACGTCGCCGGCGGCGGCGGCACCCTCGCCGCCGAACAGGTCAAGGGCGCGGCGGCGGACGGTAACACCATCCTCTTCACCCATCCGGGCCAGCTGATCGTCAACGAAGTGGCCGGCCTGACCGAAGACAGCTATGAGACCTTCGATGTTTCCTGCTTCGCCGGCGTCGACAAGAGCACCGTCTTCGTTGCCTCCAAGGACGCGGACGTGAATACCATGCAGGAGCTGATCGACAAATCGAAGGCCACTCCGGGCAGCATCACCTACGGCACCGAGATGGGCAGCTTCTCCCACGCCCAGGGCCTGATGCTGGAAAAACTCTCCGGCATCAAGCTGAAGATGGTCGACGGCGGCACGGTTTCCGACCGCGTGGTCGGCATGCTCGGCGGTCGCCTCGACCTCGGCGCCATCACTTATGGTTCGGTGCAGGACTACGTCAACGGCGGCCAGATGGTAGCCCTCGGCCAGCCCAACGAAGCGCGCAACCCGCTGCTCGGCGACGTGCCGACCCTCAAGGAGCAGGGCCTCGACCTGACCATGGACAAGCCCTACGTAGTCGCCTTCCCCAAGGGCACTGACCCGGCCATCGTCGCCAAGATGGCCGACCTGATGAAGCAAATCACCGAGATCCCCGAGTACGCCGAGGACCTGAAGAAGTTCAAGCAACCGGTCGCCTACTTCGGCACCGAGGACGCCAAGGCGATCCTGGCCAAGACCCGCGACGACTTCATGCAGTTCAAGGATGAGATGCGCCAAGGCAAGTGATTCATGACGCAACGCTGGCCGGACAATCACGCCAGCGTTGCGCATTTGTTCTACGAGGTTTCCATGAACACTACCGCTAACAAGAAAGAGCTGATCATCGGCCTGGCCATGACCGGCTGCAGCCTCGCCTACCTGGCGATGGCCTACCAACTGCCCAACCACCAAGGCGTCGACGCCGCCACCCTGCCGCTGCTACTGGCCGGCTTCCTGACCCTGCTCGGTGTGCTGCAGGTGTTTGGCGCCCTCGCCAGCAAGTCCGGGCTCGGCGCCGAGCGCGCCAGCGATGCCCAGGACGAGCTGCCCGTCAGCCCCGCCGAAGCCCCCCCGGCCAGTGTCGTCGAACCCAAGACCGTGCTGCTGACCCTGGGCCTGATCCTCGGCTATATGGCTTTGCTCGGCCCGGTGGGCTTTCCGCTGATGACGGTGGTCTATCTCTACCTGCAGTTCCTGGTGCTGACTCCGGTGCGGCACAAGGCCAACCACCTGGTCTACCTGCTGATTTCAGTGGTCTGCTCGGCCGCCATCTTCCTGCTGTTCCGCCAGGCCTTCGATCTGATGCTGCCCGCCGGCCTGCTGAACAACTTCATCTGAGGATCGACCATGCTCGAATTACTGCAGCAAGGCTTCGGTGCCGTCTTCTCGCTCAACATCATGCTGCTGATGGCCGTCGGCGTGGCCATGGGTATCGTCTTCGGTGCCGTGCCCGGCCTGTCGGCCACCATGGCGGTGGCCCTGTGCCTGCCACTGACCTTCACCATGGGGCCGCAGGCGGGCCTGTCGCTGCTGGTGGCGTTGTTTATCGGTGCAACCTCGGGCGGATTGATCTCGGCGATCCTGCTGAAGATCCCCGGCACGCCCTCCTCCATCGCCACGGTGTTCGATGGCGGCCCGCTGATGGAGCAAGGCCATGGGGTCAAGGCGCTCGGCGTCGGCATCGTGTTTTCCTTTCTCGGCACCATTTTCAGCATCGTCGCGCTGATGTTTATCGCCCCACAGCTGGCCAAAGTCGCCCTGCGCTTCGGTCCGCATGAATACTTCGCCATCGCCGTATTCTCCCTCACGCTGATCGCCACGCTGTCGGCCGGCTCGATGCTCAAGGGCCTGTTTGCCGGCGGCCTGGGCATCGCCGTGTCCACCGTCGGCATCGCCCCGGTGGAAGCCATCCGCCGCTTCACCTTCGATTTCAGCGAGCTCAACGGCGGCTTCTCCATGCTGGCCGTGATGATCGGCATGTTCGCCGTGGCCGAGATCATCAAGCTGGCCGAAACCGGCCGCCATGCTGTGCAAGGCAAAGCCCGCTCGGTGAGCATGAAGAACATCAAGGGCTTCGGCTTCTCGCTCAAGGAGTTCCGCGAGCAGCTGCCCAACGCCGGGCGCTCCGGCCTGATCGGCCTGGGCATCGGCATCCTCCCCGGCATCGGCGCCGGCACCTCCAATCTGGTGTCCTACATCATCGCCAAGAAGCGCGCCAAGGACGGGCACACCTACGGCAAGGGCAATATCGGTGGCGTGGTCGCCAGCGAGACCGCCAACAACGCCGGCATTGGTGGCGCCATGCTGCCGCTGATGACCCTGGGCATTCCCGGCGACACGGTGACCGCGATCATGCTCGGCGGCTTCCTGATCCACGGCATCCAGCCCGGTCCGCTGCTGTTTATCAGCCAGGGCCCGCTGGTGTACACCATCTTCGCCGCGCTGATCGTCGCCACCTTTATGATGCTGTTTATGGAGTTCTACGGCCTGCGCCTGTTTATCAAGCTGCTCGACGTGCCCAAGCACATCCTGCTGCCGATCATCCTGGTGCTCTGTGTAGTCGGTGCCTTTGGCCTGTCCAGCCGTCTGTTCGATGTCTGGTCGATTCTGCTGTTCGGCCTACTCGGTTACGGCTTCGTCAAGGCCGGCTTACCGGCGGCGCCGTTTATCATCGGCTTTATCCTCGGGCCGATGGCTGAGACCAACCTGCGCCGCGGCCTGATGCTCTCCGATGGCAACTTCGCTGACTTCTTCACCACCCCCATAGCCGGCAGCTTCCTCGGCCTGGCGCTGGCGTTCATCATCTGGCAGGTGGTCAGCTCGCTGCGTCCCAAGAAAAGCATGGTCAGCGAGATCCTGCGTACCTGAGGCGTAAAGCCGCTGCCAAGCGCAATGCCGTTCACCCACGACTGGTGAACGGCATTACCCCTCGCGCCTGGCGCCATCCTAAGCGTGGCCGCCCCCGTGATACCGCACAACAAAAGAGATATGTTGTCGTACAACATAATATTGATTTACGACCACTCATCCTGCCGCGTCATGTTTCAAGGTCAGTACGCGCCGCGCAGGTATTCCCACCCCTGATATAACACCATCAAAAGCACCGATTTAGAGCGCTATAACTGGAATTAAAGGCGTAAATCCACACAGATATTCTGGCTACTCCTCTCGCTATCTGGCATGCAATTCGAGCGAATTTTCGACCATAGTCGCGTTGACAAAGGTAAGCGAGACTCCTGATAATCCAGGCAAGTCATACGACAACAGATGACAGCCCAATAACAACAAGCAGAGAAGCAGAGACTGCCATGACCACACCCTACACACCCTTCAATCGCCTGCTGCTCACCGGGGCGGCAGGCGGCCTCGGCAAGGTCCTGCGCGAAAGCCTGCGGCCTTATGCCAACGTCCTGCGCGTCTCCGATATCGCGGCCATGAGCCCTGCCACAGGCGCCCATGAAGAAGTCCAGGTCTGCGACCTCGCCGACAAAGCGGCAGTTCACCAGCTGGTCGAAGGCGTCGACGCGATCCTGCACTTCGGTGGCGTATCGGTGGAGCGGCCGTTCGAGGAAATCCTCGGGGCCAATATCTGCGGCGTGTTTCATATCTATGAAGCGGCGCGCCGGCATGGCGTGAAGCGGGTGATCTTCGCCAGCTCCAACCATGTCATCGGTTTCTATAAGCAGGACGAAACCATCGACGCCAACTGCCCGCGCCGTCCGGACAGCTACTACGGTCTGTCCAAGTCCTACGGCGAAGACATGGCCAGTTTCTACTTCGACCGCTACGGCATCGAGACCGTGAGCATCCGTATCGGCTCCTCGTTCCCCGAGCCGCACAACCGCCGAATGATGAGCACCTGGCTGAGCTTTGCCGACCTGACGCAGCTGCTCGAACGCGCGCTGTACACCCCCAACGTCGGCCACACCGTGGTCTACGGTATGTCCGCCAACAAGAACGTCTGGTGGGACAACCACCTGGCCACGCATCTGGGCTTCCAGCCCAAGGACAGCTCCGAGGTGTTCCGCGCGCAGATCGACGCGCAACCGATGCCCGCCGCCGATGACCCGGCGATGGTTTATCAGGGTGGCGCCTTTGTCGCAGCCGGGCCGTTCGGCGACGACTGATCAAACAACCGCAACACGCCACACCCATAACAAGAACAACCCAGAGAACGAGCTGCCATGCACGCTGAACTGATTCTCGACGCCCGCAATGCCACCGGTGAAAGCCCGGTGTGGAGTGCCGCCGAACAGGCGCTGTACTGGGTCGATATCCCGGCCAAACGCCTGCACCGCTGGAGCGCCGCCGACGGCCAGACGCAGAACTGGATGGCGCCGCAGATGCTCGCCTGCATCGCCCGCAGCCACAACGGCGGCTGGATCGCCGGGATGCAGAGCGGCCTGTTCCACGTGCAAGCCCAGGCCGATGGTCAGCTGATCAGCAGCCTGCTGTGCGAGGTGGAACATGCCCGCACGGGCATGCGTTTCAACGACGGCCGCTGTGACCGTCAGGGCCGCTTCTGGGCCGGTAGCATGCTGCTCGACATGAGCGCCGCGGCGCCGGTCGGTGCCATGTACCGCTACAGCGCCGGCCAGGCCGAGCCGCTCAGCGCGCAACTCAGTGGCTTTATCGTGCCCAACGGCCTGGCGTTCAGCCCGGACGGCCGCACCCTGTACCTGTCCGACTCGCACCCGTCCGTGCAGGCGATCTGGGCCTTCGACTACGACATCGACAGCGGCACGCCGCATAACCGCCGGCTGTTCGTCGATATGCATGCCTACCCAGGCCGCCCGGATGGCGCTGCGGTGGATGCCGACGGTTGTTATTGGATCTGCGGCAACGATGCCGGTCAGATCCACCGTTTTACCCCCGATGGTCGCCTGGACCGCTCCCTCAGCGTGCCAGTGAAGAAGCCAACCATGTGCGCCTTTGGCGGCCGCAACCTGGACACCCTCTACGTCACCTCGATTCGCCCGGAGGGCATCGACTTCGCCGATCAGCCCCTGGCCGGCGGCGTGTTCGCCCTCAACCCGGGTGTCACTGGCCTGGAGGAACCTCATTTCAATGGCTGAGGCGCGCCTGCTGTCGCCTTAGCCCTCGCAACGCTGCACTCCCAACAACAACAAGACTGGAGATTTACCATGACCTTCAAACGCAAGTTGCTTGTCGCCGCCCTACCCTTTGCCTTCTGCCTGTCAGGCCTGGCGCAAGCCACCACGATGAAGATGGCCGAGATTCATCCGGCCGGTTACCCGACCGTTGTCGCCCAGGAAGCCATGGGCAAGAAGATCGAAGCAGCCACCAATGGTGAGCTGAGCTTCAAGATGTTCGCCGGCGGCGTGCTCGGTTCGGAAAAGGAAGTGGTCGAGCAGGTGCAGATCGGCGCCGTACAAATGACCCGCGTCAGCCTGGGCACCGTTGGCCCGGTGGTACCGGACGTCAACGTGTTCAACATGCCGTTTATCTTCCGCGACACGGCGCACATGCGCGCGATCATCGACGGTGAAATCGGCCAGGAAATCCTCGACAAGATCACCAACTCCGAATTCAACATGGTCGGCCTGGCGTGGATGGATGGCGGCACCCGCAACATCTATTCGAAGAAGCCGGTACGCAACCTTGAAGACCTCAAGGGCATGAAGATCCGCGTGATGGGCAACCCGCTGTTTATCGAGACCTTCAACGCCATGGGCGCCAATGGCGTGGCCATGGACACCGGCGAAATCTTCAGCGCCTTGCAGACCGGCGTCGTCGACGGTGCGGAAAACAACCCGCCGACCATGCTTGAGCACAACCACTACCGCACGGCCAAGTACTACAGCCTGACTGGCCACCTGATCCTGCCGGAGCCACTGGTGATGTCCAAAGCCAGCTGGAACAAGCTCACCCCAGAGCAGCAGGAGATCGTCAAGAAGTACGCCAAGGAAGCGCAGTTCGAAGAGCGCAAGCTGTGGGATGAGAAGTCCGCCAGCAGCGAAGCCAAGCTGAAAGAAGCCGGCGTCGAATTTATCGAAGTCGACAAGAAGCCCTTCTTCGACGCCACCGCACCGATTCGTGCGAAATACGGCGCACCCTACGCTGACCTGATCAAGCGTATCGAAGCAGTCCAGTAACTCGCTATCTCTGAAGAACCCCGTGGTGGCGGCTTAGGCCGTCGCCACGCGCGTGGTGAAGTCTCATGAAAAACTTGCTGTTACGCATCAACGACGTGATTTACCAGGCCTGCATCTGGGTCGCAGGCACCGCCATCGTCGTGATGGCGCTGATCATTCCATGGGGCATTTTCGCCCGTTACGTACTGGGCAGTGGCGCCGGCTGGCCGGAGCCCATTGCGATCATGCTGATGGTGCTGTTCACCTTTATCGGTGCCGCCGCCAGTTATAGGGCCGGTGCGCACATGGCCGTGACCACCTTTACCGACCGCCTCTCACCCACGTGGCAACCCAGCATCAGCCTGCTGGTGCAGCTGCTGATGGCGGCCATCGCGCTGTTTATGACCATCTGGGGCATCAAGCTGTGCGCGGCCACCTGGAACCAGTTCATGAGTACGCTACCGACACTGCGCGTAGGCATCAGCTACTCCCCCATTCCGATTGGCGGTTTTATCACCCTGATCTTCGTCCTTGAGCGCCTGTTCTTCGGCGACCAGAGCCACCGCCGCGTGGTCAACTTCGAGCTGCTTGAAGACAGCAAGGAGGCCGTGTAAATGGATGCGCTAATTCTGCTTGGCAGCTTTCTCGTGCTGATTATGCTGCGCGTACCCGTGGCCTATTCCCTGGGCATATCGGCCTTGCTCGGCGCCTGGTACATCGATATTCCGTTCCACGCGATCATGATTCAGATCAGCGGCGGCGTGAGCAAATTCTCCCTGCTGGCCATTCCGTTCTTCGTCCTGGCCGGCGCGATCATGGCCGAAGGCGGCATGTCGCGGCGTTTAGTGAATTTCGCCAACGTGCTGGTGGGTTTTGTACGCGGCGGCCTGTCGCTGGTCAACATTCTGGCCTCGACCTTCTTCGGCGCGATCTCCGGCTCGTCCCTGGCGGACACCGCCTCGGTCGGTTCGGTTCTGATTCCGGAAATGGAAAAGAAGGGCTACCCGCGTGAATACTCCACCGCGGTCACCGTCAGCGGCTCGGTACAAGCGCTGCTCACCCCGCCCAGCCACAACTCGGTGCTGTACTCGCTGGCGGCCGGCGGCACGGTATCCATCGCCTCGCTGTTTATCGCCGGCATCGGCCCGGGGCTGTTGCTCAGCGCGGTGATGATGGGCATGTGCCTGTACTTTGCGCGCAAACGCAATTATCCCAAGGGCGAGGTCATCCCGCTCAAGCAGGCGCTGAAAATCTGCGTGGATGCGCTGTGGGGCCTGTTCACCATGGTGATCATCCTCGGCGGCATTCTCTCGGGTATTTTTACCGCTACCGAGTCGGCCTCCATCGCCGTGGTCTGGGC
>JBIHZW010000173.1:0-7845 GCA_044240245.1 Pseudomonas sp.
GTGCGCCGATTTCGGCAATGGCCAGGGCGATATTGTCGGCGGCCATGGCCACCGGCTCGGCGTGGAAGTTACCGCCGGAAATCACCTCGCCTTCGGCCGCGAACACCAGCGGGTTATCCGACACCGCGTTGGCTTCCACCGCCAGCACTTCGGCGGCCTGACGCAGCTGAGTCAGGCAGGCGCCCATGACCTGCGGCTGACAACGCAGCGAGTACGGGTCTTGCACCTTGTCGCAGGCTTCGTGGGAGCGACCGACTTCGCTGCTGTTGCCGAGCAGATGACGATAAACCGCCGCCGCGTCGATCTGTCCACGTTGACCACGCGCAGCATGGATGCGCGCATCAAACGGCGCACGCGAGCCCAAGGCAGCCTCGACGGTCAGGCCGCCGCAGACGGTGGCCGCCGCAAACAGATCCTCGGCCTCGAACAAGCCGCGCAAGGCGTAGGCCGTCGACACTTGAGTGCCGTTAAGCAGCGCCAGACCTTCCTTGGCCGCCAGGGTCATCGGCTGCAGACCGGCGATGGCCAACGCCTCAGTTGCCGGCAGCCACTCACCGCGATACCGCGCCTGGCTTTCACCCAGCAGCACCAGCGACATATGCGCCAACGGCGCGAGGTCGCCGGAGGCACCGACCGAGCCCTTGAGCGGAATATGCGGATAGACCTCGGCGTTGATCAGAGCGATCAGCGCCTCGATCACCTGGCGGCGAATGCCAGAGAAGCCGCGCGCCAGACTGTTGACCTTGAGCAGCATGATCAGCCGCACCATGGCGTCATCCAGCGGCGCACCGATACCGGCGGCATGCGACAGCACCAGCGAGCGCTGGAGTTTTTCCAGATCATCATTGGCGATGCGGGTCGAGGCCAGCAGACCGAACCCGGTGTTGATGCCGTAAGCGGTACGGCCTTCAGCAATGATGCCGTTGACGCAGGCAACACTGGCTTCGATGGCCGGATAGGCCGACGCCGCCAGGCTCACGCGCAGGGGTGCCTGGTAGGCGGCGCGCAGTTGGGCCAGGGTCAACTGGCCAGGGTGCAGGGTGAACAGGCTCATGCATGGGCTCCTTGTGTTGCGCCAATCATAGGCAGGTCCAGGCCCTGCTCGCGGGCACAATCGGCGGCGATCTGATAACCAGCATCGGCGTGGCGCATTACCCCGGTGCCCGGGTCGTTGCGCAGTACGCGGCCGAGACGAGCGCGGGCGTCGGGGGTGCCATCGGCGACGATCACCACCCCGGAATGCTGCGAGTAACCCATGCCGACACCGCCACCGTGGTGCAGCGACACCCAGGTCGCGCCACCGGCGGTATTCAGCAGGGCGTTGAGCAGCGGCCAATCGGACACGGCGTCGGAGCCGTCCTGCATGGCCTCGGTTTCACGGTTGGGGCTGGCCACCGAGCCGGAGTCGAGATGGTCGCGACCGATCACGATCGGCGCTTTCAGCTCGCCGCTGGCGACCATGTCGTTGAAGGCCTGAGCCAGGCGCGCGCGGTCCTTCAGGCCGACCCAGCAGATACGTGCCGGCAGGCCCTGGAAGCTGATGCGCTCGCGGGCCATGTCCAGCCAGTTGTGCAGGTGAGCGTCGTCGGGGATCAGCTCCTTGACCTTGGCGTCGGTCTTGTAGATGTCCTCAGGGTCACCGGACAGCGCCACCCAGCGGAACGGGCCGATGCCCTGGCAGAACAGCGGACGGATATAAGCAGGGACGAAACCAGGGAAGTCGAAGGCGTTATCGACGCCCTCCTGCAGGGCCATCTGACGGATATTGTTGCCGTAGTCGAAGGTCGGCACGCCCATCTGCTGGAAGGCCAGCATGGCGCGTACATGCACGGCCATGGACTGCTTGGCGGCCTTGACCACCACGGCCTCCTGGGTCTTGCCGCGGGCCACGTATTCGTCCCAGCTCCAGCCGGCCGGCAGGTAGCCGTGGCGCGGGTCGTGGGCGCTGGTCTGGTCGGTGACCATATCCGGACGCACGCCGCGCTTGACCAGTTCAGGCAGGATCTCGGCAGCGTTGCCGCAGAGGGCGATGGACACTGCCTTGCCTTCGCTGCAGTACTTGTCGATACGCGCCAGGGCGTCGTCCAGATCGCTGGCCTGCTCGTCGACATAACGGGTCTTCAGGCGGAAATCGATACGGCTCTGCTGACACTCGATATTCAGCGAGCAAGCGCCAGCCAGGGTCGCCGCCAGTGGCTGCGCGCCGCCCATACCGCCAAGGCCTGCGGTGAGTACCCAACGGCCTTTGAGGTTACCGCCGTAATGCTGGCGACCGGCCTCGACGAAGGTTTCATAGGTGCCCTGGACGATGCCCTGGCTGCCGATATAGATCCAGCTACCGGCGGTCATCTGGCCGTACATGGCCAGGCCCTTGGCATCCAGTTCGTTGAAGTGCTCCCAGGTGGCCCAGTGCGGCACCAGGTTGGAGTTGGCCAACAGCACGCGCGGCGCGTCTTTGTGGGTTTCAAACACGCCGACCGGCTTGCCGGATTGAATCAGCAGGGTCTGGGTGTCTTCCAGGCGAGTCAGCACTTCAACGATCTTGTCGTAGCACTCCCAGTTGCGCGCGGCGCGGCCGATGCCGCCATACACCACCAGTTCCTTGGGGTTCTCGGCCACTTCCGGGTCGAGGTTGTTCATCAGCATGCGCAGCGGCGCTTCAGTCAGCCAGCTCTTGGCGGTCAGCGTGGTGCCACGGGCGGCGCGGATTTCGGTGTCACGGAAAAGGCTCATAAGAGGCTCCTTATCAACAGATCGTTAGGTGCGGGCGGCTTACAGCCAGCCCATGTAGAGCGCCAGGTAGCCCAGCGGAATGCTGAACAACAGGCTTAAGAACGTGCGCTGCAGCCAGACCAGCAACAGGTCGCGCAGACGCAGGGGAATTCGCGTGGCCAGCACGCAGGGAATCGAGGCAGAGAGAAACAGCACGCTGCTCACCGAGACGATGGCGGTGACGAACTTAACCAGCACGTCGGCGTCTTTCAGCAACATCGCCGGCAGGAACATCTCCGCCAAGCCTGAGGAAATGGCGCGGGCCACCTGCATCGGCTCGTTCAGACCAAACAGCCAGGTAACCGGGTAGAACAGCACACCGAGGGCATCGAACAGCGGGGTGTATTTGGCGGCGAGCAAACCGAGCAGGCCGACGGCGAGGATGCTCGGCAGGATGGCAGCGGTCATGCGCAGGCCATCGACAAAGGTCTCGCGCAACGCGCTAAGCAGCGAGGGTGCACTGGCAGCCTGGCTCAGCCCGGCACGCCAGGCGCTGCCGATACGGCTTTCGCCTGCCTGCAACTGCGGCTCGGGACGGCTTTCGGTGGGCAGACGCGACAGTGGGTAGATGCGCGCGCTGACGGCGGTAACGGCAAAGGTCACCAGCATCGCGCTCCAGAAATACAGGTTCCAGATTTCCATCAGGCCAAGGGTCTTGGCGATGATCACCATAAAAGGCGCCGACACGGTGGAGAAGCCGGTGGCGATAATCGCCGCCTCCCGCACGCTGTAGTGGCCCTGCTGGTACATGCGATCGGTGATCAAAAGTCCCACCGAGTAGCTACCGACGAACGAGGCCACGGCATCAATCGCCGACTTGCCCGGCGTGCGCCAGATCGGCCGCATCACCGGTTGCATCAGCACGCCGACCAGTTCGAGCAGACCGAAGCCAATCAGAAACACCAGAGCCAGCGCCCCCAGCGGCACGATCAGCGCCAGGCTGAGCACCAGCTTGTCGAACAGAAACGGCAGCATGCCCGGCTGATACAGCGCTTCAGGCCCGACACGCAATAGATAGGCCACGCCGATCAGCAGACCGAGCACCTTGAGCACGCTGAACACGGTGCGGGTCAGGTCGCCGCGCCAGCTGCCGCTGAACCAGGGCTGCAGCGCGCCGTAGAGCATAAACAGCATGGCAATGCCGATCACCAGCGGCCGCGCATGGGCTTGCAGGGCGCTGGCGGCATGGTCGAGGAGGATGGTCGAGCGCCCGCCGATTTCGAAGGGTACGAAAAACAGCAGCAGGCCGATCAGGCTGTAGCCGAGCAACCGGGCCAGGGCGCGACCCTTGGACACGCTGGCGAACGCCGTAAGTTGTTCAGACATGACGGCTCTCCGCGCGCAACGAACGGGGTGCCGGGCTGCCGCCGTGGCGGTGCTGGGTGAAGGGTGTCATCTGTGCATTCCTCTGTATTTATTGTTGTCAGGGAAGTGGCCAAGTAGCGCTTAGCCGGTCAGGGTCAACAGGTGAATCAGCCGCGCCGCGACCTTGGCGGTGCGGCTGTCGATATCGTGTTCGGGGTTGAGTTCGGCCAGGTCCATCAGGCGCAGCTTGCCGCTGTCGCGCACGGTTTCCAGCAGCGGCTCAAGCAGCGCCAGCGGCACGCCACGCGCTGCCGGGGCGCTGACGCCCGGTGCTTCGCAGGCGGGCAGCACGTCAATATCGATGGTCAGGTAGATCGCATCGCAACCGGCGATAAAGGCCGACAGTTCGGCACTGATGGCCGCCAGGCTGCCTTCGCGAATCTCGCGGTCTTCGCGCACCAGCACGTTCAGCTCGGCGGCGCGCTGGAACAAGGCGCGGGTATTGCTGGCGCGGCTGACGCCGAGGCAGGCATAGGCGAACGGCCAGCCGCGCGCGGCGCACTGTTCGGCGATCTGCGCGAACGGCGTACCGGAGGAACGGGCATGAGCCGGGTCGCGCAGGTCGAAATGCGCGTCGAAATTGATAATGCCTATGCGAGGTGCAGCAGCACCGGCCATATGCTCGGCGATGCCCTGCCAGCTGCCAAAAGCCACCTCATGGCCGCCGCCTAACACGACGGGCAAATGCCCGGCATCCAGCAGCGCGCAGACGTTGTGGCCGAGACGCGCCTGAGCGTTTTCCAGATCGCCATCGGCGCACAGCACATCACCGGCGTCATAGGCCGCGCCCTGGCGATGCCAGGCCAGGTTGGCCAACGCCTTGCGCATCGCCAGTGGGCCGCCGACCGCGCCAACGCGGCCATGATTGCGGCGCACGCCTTCGTCGCTGGCGAAACCGAGCAGGGCGACGCCAGGCTGGCTGTCCGCGCTCAGTTCCTGAATGCGCTGATGCCAGCGCGGGCTGTCGGCTTCCGGGTCAACGCGGCCCTGCCAGAGGTCCATGGAGTTGCGATCAGCGTGCATGGGTGTTGACCTCTTTGCTGTAGCTAATTGCGCCGTTGAAGATGCGCTGACGCAGCCGGCCCGGCTGGACCGCATAGGCCAGTTCGGCAGGTTGCTGCACATCCCACCGGCACAGATCGGCGGGGGCCCCAACCTCGATCCGCCCGAGATCTGGGCGGCCGAGGGCGCGGGCGGCATGGGCGGTCATACCGGCCAGGGCTTCGCGCGGGGTCAAACGGAACAGGGTGCAGGCCTGGTTTAGGGTCAGGGTCGGAAAGCAGATTGGTGAGGTGCCGGGGTTGGTATCGCTGGCCAGGGCCATCGGCACGCCGTACATACGCAGCAGCGCGATCGGCGGCAACTGGGTTTCCCGCAGGGTATAAAAGGCCCCCGGCAACAGGGTCGCCACGGTGCCGGCGGCGGCCATGGCCTGCACCCCGGCCTCGTCGAGAAACTCGATATGGTCAGCCGAGAGGCCCTGATACCGTGCGGCCAAGGCGCTGGCACCCTGATTGGACAGCTGCTCGGCGTGCACCTTGATCGGCAGGCCGTGATGTTGCGCAGCCTGGAACACCAACTCGCACTGCGCAGGGCTAAAGGCGATGTTTTCGCAGAACACATCCACCGCATCGACCAGGCCTTCGGCAACGGCCGCCGGGATCATCTCGTTGCACACCAGGGCGATATAGCCATCGCTGTCGCCAGCGAACTCCGGCGGCAAGGCGTGGGCGCCGAGCAAGGTGGTGGTGATGCGCAGCGGCAGCAACTCACTCAGGCGACGGGCGACGCGCAGCATCTTCAATTCATCAGCGGTGCTCAGGCCGTAGCCGGATTTGATTTCCAGGGTGGTCACGCCGTCGTCCAGCAGCGCCTGCAAACGCGGCAGGCTCTGCGCCAGCAGCTCGTCCTCGCTGGCTGCACGGGTGGCGCGCACGGTACTGAGAATGCCGCCGCCGGCCTTGGCGATCTCGGCGTAGCTGGCACCCTCAAGGCGCTGCTCGAATTCACCGGCGCGGTTGCCGGCGTACACCAGATGAGTGTGGCAATCCACCAGACCCGGAGTCATCACCCCGCCACGCCCGGCTTCGACCGCGCCTTCAGCCATCGCTTCAGGAAACGCGCTGGTAGGCCACAGCCCCGCGACCTTGCCATCCGCCACCAGCAGGTTGACCGGCTCAGCCAGCGTCGTCAGGCCATCAAAGAGGCAGAGCTCGCGCCAAAGCAGGCGCGGGTCGGACGGGGACATGGGACTCTCCTTGAGCGGACTTGTATATACAATAGAATTCGACCATGCAGTCGTCAACCCCGTTCGTCACCGAAAAATCACTGCCGTGCTACAACCGTCATATGCCCGCGCTAAGGCATAACCAAAGAAATCACCGAGATAGACGGCGCATGCGGTTCGACAGCAAAGTCCAGCAGCAGACGAACGGCAGCGCTCGGCTCACACAGCCTCTGTGCAGCCGCAAAACGTCAATGTATATACATATACAAACAGCCTGCATGAGCAACCGCCGTGAGCATCCGGATTATCGACAGCAGCACCGCCCGCCAACTGCCGTGGAAGAACGGCAAGGGTGTAACCCTGGAACTGGCCATCGCACCGCCTGACGCCGATCTAAGCAACTTTGAGTGGCGCATCAGCAGCGCGCGGGTGGAAAGCGCCGGCCCCTTCTCTCATTACCCCGGCATCGATCGCAGCCTGGGCCTGCTCAGCGGCGCCGGCCTGCGCCTGAATCTGCCCGAGCAGATCAGCCTTGAGCTCGATAGCCACACCCCGGTGGTGGCCTTTCCCGGCGAGCTGGATGTGCAGGCCGAACTGCTTGATGGCCCGGTGCAGGACTTCAATCTGATGAGCCGTCGTAACCGCTGGCAACACCGCCTGGAATACCGCGAGCTGCAGGGCCAGCAGTGGCTCGACAGCAGCGCCGTGCTGTTTATCTACTGCTGCAACGGCGCAGGCCTGACGTGCGCCAGGGCCGACACCGCGCCCGTGAGCCTGAACGCAGGCCAAGGCTTGCTGGTACAAGACGAAGCCGGCCCCTGGCGGCTGACCAGCCATGGCCGCAGCGGCCTCTACCTGGCGCGACTGGAGCCGGCCAGCGCCGGGCAGGAAGCCATTGACCTGCTAAGCGACAACTGGGTTTAGCGCCAGACAAATCCGGGCCCTTAAACGCAAAAGCCCCGGCACTGGGCCGGGGCTTTGCTTTACAGCAAACGCCGTTAGAACTGTGCAGCGTCGAGCAGATACAGGCTTTCGCTACCGGCCTTGACCGAAGCAGTCAGCGAGTGGATACGCGGCAGCAGGCGAGCGAAGAAGAAACGCGCGGTGCCCAGCTTGCTCACGTAGAACTCGTCCTGATCCTGCTTGGCCAGCGCAGTGCGTGCCATCAGGGCCCACATGTAAGCGTAGGCGGTGTAACCGAACACCTGCAGGTACTCGACCGAGGCGGCGCCGACTTCGTTCGGGTTGGCCTTGGCGCGCTCCAGCAGGTCGGCGGTCATCAGTTCCAGGTTGGCGATGGCGCCTTTCAGCGGCTCGATAAATTCGGCCAGGCTGCTGTCGGCGGAATCGGTGAAGGATTTGATCTCTTCAGCGAAGTGCTTGTAGAACGCACCGCCGCTGCCGACCACTTTACGGCCGACCAGATCGAGCGCCTGGATACCGTTGGTGCCTTCGTAGATCTGGGTGATGCGGCAGTCGCG
>JBIHZW010000174.1:0-7804 GCA_044240245.1 Pseudomonas sp.
TACGAGCTGCACCGGGTGTGGGAAGTGGAAGCCACGCTGAAGTCCGGCGAGCGGCATATCTATGCCAAGCGCCATATGTACTTCGACGAGGACAGCTGGCAGCTGGCCCTGGTCGACCACTACGACGGCCGCGGCCAGTTGTGGCGTGTCGCCGAGGGGCATGCGCAGAGTTACTACCACCACAAAATGACCGGTTACACCCTGGAAGCCCTGTACGACGTGATCGCCGGTCGTTACCTGGCTCTGGGCATGAAAAACGAAGAAAAGTCCGCCTACAGCTTCGGCTTCCAGACCAGCGGCGCCGACTACACCCCGGCCGCCCTGCGCAGCTCCGGCGTGCGTTAAAGCCACCGAGCAACCTCGCAACTCCGTGATTTAGGCGGCCCTCGGGCCGCCTTTTTTATTGGCCGCCATCACCTGCGGTAATAGAGCTGTAAGCCTCAGGTGTTGAGGTTTAGTCTGCAATGATCCGGTTCCTGCAAGAACAATAAAACGAGCCGTCATGAACGCATTAGCGCCATTCTCGCTGAGCGCCGCAGCGTCCTCCTGTGGCAGCGTACAACGCCCGCCGCCCGGGCATATCTCCCGGCTATCCCTGCAGCAGCGGCTGCTGGCGCAAGACTGTCGCCTGCGTTTGCTGGTTGGCCCGGCCGGCTTTGGTAAGACCGTATTGCTGGCCGATTGCGCCCGTGAATGTCCGGCCAACTGCCGCCTGCTCTGGTTGACCTGCGCCACCGAAGGCCTGCATGCCGAGCAACTGGCTCAGCAGCTGGGTAAGCTGCTCGATTACCCCGCTGACCTCAGCAGTAGCGAGTTGCTGGCGACCCTGGCCCAGGAGTCGCGGCAGCTGTGGATCATGCTCAATGACTACCCGGCGCAGCCGAGCCACAGCCTCGATGGCTTTCTCAATCAACTGCTGATGGTGACCCCGCCTGGCGTTGGCTGGTGGCTGGGCAGCCGCCGGCGGCCGGTCTGCAATCTTTCGCGTCTGCTGCTGGAAGGTGAGCTGCTTGAGCTGGGGACCAGTGAGCTGGCCTTCAGCGAAGCGGAAGTGCTGGCCTGGCTGCAGCAGCTGGACCCAACCCGCAGCGCTTGGGCGCAGGATCTGCATGAACTGACCCAGGGCTGGCCGGCGGCTTTGCGCTTGCGTCTGCTGGCCGCTCAGGCCGAGCCGGCTGCGTTGAGCGCGCCACAGGATGGTGAGCATGATCAGCTGCTCGCCGAGTATATCGAGCGTGAAGTGCTACAAGGGCTGCCGGACGAGCTGTTGCAGATGCTGCAGCAACTGGCGCAGTTGCCGCGCTTCAATCCGGCGCTGTGTGATCACCTGTTTGGCATGGGCGAGGGCGCGCAGTGGTTACGCGCGCTGATCGACCGCGGCGTGTTTATTCAGGAGTTGGACGCAGCCAAAGGCTGGTATGTACTGTTCCCGCCGCTGGCCCGGCTGCTGCAGCGGCAGGCGCAAAACCTGCCGTGCAGCGCCTTGCACGTACATGCCAGCCAGTGGTTTGCCGGCCATGGTGATATTCGCGCGGCGGTGGAGCATGCCTTGCTGGCCGGGCAGCCGGAGGTGGCCGGTAGTTTTCTTGAGCGCTTTACCGAGGAGCAGGTGCTGCAAGGCCAGGACCTGGCGCTGATTCTGCGCTGGCGCAGCGAGCTGCCGGACAGCCTGCTGTGCAGCACGCCGCGGCTGATTCTGCTCAACGCCTGGGTGCTGCTGCTGGTCGGCCGCCTGGATGAAGCGCAGACCTGTATCAATCAGCTGTCGCGCTTTCAGCCGCGCAGCGATGGCGCGCGGACCCGCGAGCTGTTCGCTCACTGGCAGGCCATCCAGGGCATCATTGCCTACGGCCGGGCCTGCGCGATGGACTCACGCAACAACCTGCTGGAAGCCCTGCAGGGCTTGCCGGAAAACGCCTGGGCGCAGTCGCTGTTGTGTCGTTCGGCGCTGACTCTGGTGACCATTGGTGAAGGTCAGCTGGAGGTGGCGCAGAAGCTTAGTTTCGAGGCGTTAAAGCAGGCGCGCCTGCATGGCAACCCGGTGTTTGAAGCCTTGCTGGAGTTGGACCACGCCCTGCTTCTGGAGGCGCGTGGCGAATTTGTCCGCGCCGAAGCGTTGCTGCAGCGGGTGCTGACGGCAACCGCGCCGGCCGCCTTGCGCAACACGCCGGTACTGGCACGTCTTGAGCTACGCCTGGGTCGTCTGCAGTTGCGCCAGGGGCGTGCAGATGAAGCGGCGACTGCTCTGCAACAAGGGCTTGAACATGCGCTCACTTGCGGTGATCCAGGGGCGTTTCACGGCTACCTGGGCCTGGCCGAGTTGGCGATGGCGCAGGGTGATGTCGCCACGGCCTTTGCCCATCTGGCGCAAGCCGAGCGGCAGATGCAGCGTCAGCACGTCACGGAAACCCTATACCGCGGCACCCTGTTGCTGGCCAGCAGTTATCTGTGGATTGCCCAGGGCCACCGCCAGCGCGCGCGGGAAGCCGCCACCCGTGTGCTGGGTTATGAGCGACGGGTCAAGGCGGTGCTACCTACGCCGAATTTCCCCGAGCTGATTCCGCGTTTTCAGGCGCTGTTGCTGCAGCTGGATCGTGAACAGGGCGAGGATGTGCGCGAGCCTCTGCGTCAGTTACTGGAGCAGGTGGCAGGCCAAGGTCGGCAGGCATTGGTCAGTGAGTTGTGGTTCAGTTACGCCGAAGCCTGCGCTGCCTTTGGTGATAAAGCTGGCGCCGAGCAGGCCCGACAGACCGGCCAGGCCCTGCAGCTGCGTCTGGGGTATCTGCGCACGTGGTTTCGCGTCGCCAGCCAGGTTGATGAAGCGCCTAATGCTTTGCCTGCCTCCAGCGCCAATGCCCTGAGCAGCCGCGAACTGGCGGTACTTGGCCTGATAGCCCAGGGGCTGTCCAATCAGGAAGTGGCCGAGCAGCTGTTTATTTCCCTGCACACGGTCAAAACCCACGCCCGGCGGATCAACGGCAAGCTGGGCGTGGCGCGGCGTACTCAGGCGGTGGCCAAGGCCAAGGCGTTGGGTTTCTTTTAATGCAGCGCTGGGCTGGCGCTGAGCAGGCGTAGACGCTGGCTGAGTTGCAGGTGTTGCGCCGGATCATCGCTGAGCAACAGGGCGCATTGCAGGTCGAAGCGCTCGCCCTGCGGACAATCGAGCAATTGATAAATCTCCGCGCGGGCCAGGTGGTCATGCAGGGTCGGCGTGCCGAGCAGGAGCACGCGTTCGGCGTCACGCAACGCGGCCAGCGGGTCATCGTCCAGTTGATGCAGTTGCCGCAGATTGCGCGACAGGCGTTGCAACATGCTGCGCTCATCGCAGGGTTGCAGCTGGCTGGCGCTCAACTCGGCGTTAGGGCCCAGATGGCGCTGCAGCAGCTCGCGGCATTCGCGGGTATACAGACGCCGGCCGCTGCACGGGTCGAGCAGGTGATCGGCGCCTGGTACGCGCAGCAGAAAATGCCCCGGAAAATTCACCCCCTGCAAGGGAATCCCCAAGCGCCTGGCCAACTCCAGCGCGAGCAGGGCCAGGGATAGCGGCTGGCCACGGCGGCGCAGCAACAGCTGATCAAGCAGCGCCGCCCTCGGCCGCAGCGGGCGTTCGTCGTCTTCATGAAAATCCAGCTCACTCAGCCTGCGTAGCAGCGGTTGCGCCAGTTCCTGCAGCGGCAGATTGGGCAGGCCCTGGCTGACCTGCTGCTGCAAGCCGTTAAGCCGTTGCAGCACTTTGGCCGGTTGCAACGTTGGCTGGTGCTCCACGGCAATCCACAGCGCTGCCTCGAACAGCGCAGGCGGTTGTTGCTCCAGACAGGCAAGGCAGGCGGCGCGTGGGTCCATGGCAATCTCCAAGTCTCTCTGGCTTTGTAGTCAAGCGCCGGTGCTTCGTCCAGTGGATTGTTTAGCGAGCACCATGGTGCAACTGACCGCCGGAGGGGTGCCGGCAGAGCCACTGCCTATACTGATCTGCAAATCAGTACGGGAGCCACAGCATGTTCGCCATGATGGAAACCGCCCGGCTGGAGTCGTTGCACTTCGCCGTGGACCCGCTGACTGGCCTGCAGGCCATTATCGCCATCCACAACAGTCGCCTTGGTCCCGCGCTGGGCGGCTGTCGTTATCTACCCTACGCCGACAGCCAAAGCGCCATTGAGGATGTGCTGCGCCTGGCCAAGGGCATGAGCTACAAGGCGGCGTTGGCCGGCCTGCAACAGGGCGGCGGCAAGGCGGTGATTATCCGTCCCGCGCATGTCGACAATCGCGGCGCGCTGTTTGAAGCCTTCGGACGGTTTATCGAAACCCTTAACGGCCGCTACATCACCGCCATGGACAGCGGTACCTCCAGCGTCGATATGGACTGCATCGCCCAGCACACTCAGCATGTCACCAGCACCACGGCCGAAGGCGATCCGTCGCCACACACGGCGCTGGGCGTGTTTACCGGTATTCGCGCCACCGCCCTGGCGCGCCTCGGCAGTGACAACCTGGAAGGCTTGCGGGTGGCGATTCAGGGCCTGGGCAATGTCGGCTATGCACTGGCCGAGCAACTGCATGCCGCGGGTGCCGAGCTGCTGGTCAGCGATCTGGACCACGGCCGTGTGCAGCTGGCAGTCGAGCAACTGGGCGCGCGGCCGGTGGCCAGCGAGGCCTTGCTCGCCACCCCGTGCGACATCCTCGCGCCGTGCGGGCTGGGCGGCGTGCTAAACCACACCACCGTTGGCCAGCTGCGCTGCTCGGCGGTAGCGGGGGCGGCAAACAACCAACTGGCCAGTGCCGATATCTCCGACAGCCTGCAGGCGCGGGGAATTCTCTATGCGCCGGATTATGTGATCAATGCCGGTGGCCTGATCTACGTGGCGTTGAAGCATCAGGGCGAGCCGCTGTCGGCGATCACCGCGCACCTGACGCAGATCAGCCGGCGCCTGACCGAAATCTTTGGCCATGCTCAGGCCGACAAGCGTTCGCCAGCGCGCGTCGCCGATGCCATTGCTGAGCGTTTGCTGTATGGCTGAGTTTGACCGCTGCTAGAAACACAAAACCCCAGTCACTGACTGGGGTTTTGTTTACTGCCGCTGGCGTTACTCGGCAGCGGGCTCGCTCAGTTCACTCAAGGCGTCGGGCTGGTTCTTGAACGCCTTGGCGAAGATGTCACGGTTCTTCGCCATATAAATCCCCAGTTCTTCACCCTGGGCTTCATTCAGCGATGGCACGGCTTTTTGCAGCACCTCGGTGAGCAGCTCGGCCAGTTCGAGCATTTTGTCATGACGGTCGGCTTCGGCTTTATCCATGAATAAACGCTCCAAATCCCGGCTGCTGCGGTACACCACTTCGACGGCCATTCATCACCTCTACGCCTTCACGCTGATAGGTTGCAATAAACTGTTTATTTGTACAGTGGTTGCGAGCATAAAGAACTCGCCTGCATTTGGCCAGCAGCAATTGCCATGCCGGCTAACAACATAGCCGATTCTTCAGGATGCAACAGCCAGCCGCCAGCATGGCGCGGCGGTTGCAGGTGCTTTTTCGCCCGCAGCAAGCTTCTTCTACTGACACTGTTAGCTGATGACGCGCGGTGCTGTCGTCATTTTCGATCTTCTAGGAGCTTTTATGGGTAAGCCAAACTGGGCCGAGCTGATGCGCGAGCGCATGCATGGGCTGGCGGAATCGCTGGGCAATCTGTTGATGGAGGCGTTCCACTACCTGGCGCTGTTCGCCATCGGCGCCATCACCGCCTGGGCCGCGATCATGGCCTTTCTCGGCATGCTGGAGAAGGGCCACATAACCGTAGATGACATCCTGCTGCTGTTTATCTACCTCGAGTTGGCGGCGATGGTGGGGATCTATTTCAAGACCAACCATATGCCGATCCGATTCATGATCTATGTGGCGATTACCGCGCTGACCCGTCTGATGATTTCCGATATCTCGCACAACCATAAACCCGACATGGGCGTGGTGATGGTCTCCGGGGCGATTCTGTTGTTGGCGCTGGCGATCTTTGTGGTGCGCTATGCCTCCTCGCGCTTTCCGGCGGTGCAGGCCGGCGGTGCGCGGAAAAAGACCAATGCGGCGGATGAGGCGGCCGAGCGTGATGATGCGCAGAGCGATGACTGAGGCGTAGGGCTGATCAGTCGCTTAACGGCGCAAACAGCGCCTGCAGGTCGTCTTCGCTGAGCTGCAGCTGGGTCTGGCTGCCGCCTTCCAGCACGCCGCGGGCCAGGTTGGCTTTGGCCTGCTGCAGCTGCTGGATTTTCTCTTCCACGCTGCCACGGGCGATCAATTTGTAGACGAACACCGGCTTGTCCTGGCCGATGCGGTAGGCGCGGTCGCTGGCCTGGGCTTCGGCCGCCGGGTTCCACCAGGGGTCGAAGTGGATCACCGTGTCGGCGGCGGTCAGGTTCAGGCCTGAGCCGCCGGCTTTCAGGCTGATCAGGAAGATCGGCAGCTCGCCGGCCTGGAATTGCTGCACCGGGGTGCGCCGGTCCTGGGTGCTGCCGGTGAGCTTGGCGTAGGGAATGTTGCGCGCCTTCAGCTCGGCTTCGATCAGCGCCAGCATCGAGGTGAACTGCGAGAACAGCAGCACCCGCCGACCTTCGGCGAACAACTCTTCAAGCATTTCCAGCAGGCCGCTGAGCTTGCCGGAATCCGCGCTGGTCAGGCTGCTGTCGCCTTCATCGCCGAGCAGACGCAGGTCGCAGCAGGCCTGGCGCAGGCGCAATAGCGCTTCGAGAATCACGATCTGACTGCGCGCCAAACCCTGGCGGGCAATCTCTGCACGGACCTTCTGGTCCATGGCCAGGCGCAGGGTTTCGTAACGGTCACGCTGCGCAGCGCTGAGTTCGACCCAGTGGGTGATTTCGGTTTTCGGCGGCAGCTCGCTGGCCACCTGCTCCTTGGTGCGGCGCAGGATAAACGGCTTGATCCGCCCGGTCAGGTGGGTCAGGCGCTGCTGGTTAGCGTTCTTTTCAATCGGCGTGCGGTAGTCACGGGTAAAGCTCTTGCTGTCGCCCAGCCAGCCGGGCATGAGGAAGTTGAACAACGACCACAGCTCGCCGAGGTGATTTTCCAGCGGCGTGCCGGTCAGGCACAGGCGTTGTCCGGCTTGTAATTGTCCGGCGGCGACGGCGGCCTTGCTGCGTGGGTTCTTGATGTTCTGCGCTTCATCGAGAATCAGCAGGCGGTAGCGGTAGACGCTCAATGCCTTGAGATCGCGCGGCAGCAGGGCGTAGGTGGTGAGGATGATCTGGTGCTCGTCGATCTGCTTGAACAGCGCGCGGCGTTTCGGCCCGTGCAGCGCGAGCACCTTGAGCTGTGGGGTGAAACGCGCGGCTTCATCCTGCCAGTTGGGAATCAGGCTGGTGGGCATGACGATCAGCGCCGGCTGCTGCAAGCGCCCGGCGTTGAACTCGCAGAGGATATGGCCGAGGGTCTGCAGGGTTTTGCCCAGGCCCATGTCATCGGCCAGCAGGCCGCCGACTTCCAGCTCGGCCAACCCCTGCATCCAGGCCAGCCCTTGCAGCTGATAGGGCCGTAGCTCTGCTTCTAAGCCGGCGGGTGCTTCTAAGGTGGCGCTGTCCAGCCGCTGCAGGCGTTCGGCGAAGTCACGCAGCTGGCCGCCGCCTTGCCAGCTGATTGCCGGGCCTTCTTGCAGGTGATTGAGGCGCGCGGCATCCAGGCGCGATAGGCGCAAGCGCTGGCTGGACTCGCCTGGCTCGCGTACGAACAGCTCGCCCAGGGTCGCCAGCAGCGGTTTCAGTCGCTCCAGCGGCAGGGCCACGCGCTTGTGGTTATGCGGCAGGCT
>JBIHZW010000175.1:0-7800 GCA_044240245.1 Pseudomonas sp.
ATCACACCGGCCCCCTGGCTGAAGCAGAAGCCCGCGCGGCGCGTAACTTCGGTGCGGACCATACCTACTTTGTGATTAACGGCACCTCGACTGCGAACAAGATCGTCTGGCATAGCATGGTCGGCCGCGACGACCTGGTGCTGGTGGATCGCAACTGCCACAAGTCGATCCTGCATTCGATCATCATGACCGGCGCGATCCCACTCTACCTGTGCCCGGAACGCAACGAGCTGGGGATTATCGGGCCGATTCCGCTGAGCGAGTTCAGTCGCGAGTCGATCCAGGCCAAGATCGATGCCAGCCCGCTGGCACGCGGTCGTGTGCCGAGCAGTAGCGGGGCGATGGTCAAGCTGGTGGTGGTGACCAACTCGACCTACGACGGCCTGTGCTACAACGCTGAGCTGATCAAGCAGACCCTGGGCAACAGCGTCGAAGTGCTGCATTTCGACGAGGCCTGGTACGCCTATGCTGCGTTCCACGAATTTTATGCCGGGCGTTACGGCATGGGCACTGCGCGCACCGAAGACGCGCCGCTGGTGTTTACCACTCACTCGACGCACAAACTGCTGGCGGCTTTCAGTCAGGCCTCGATGATTCATGTGCAGGATGGCGGCGTGCGCCAACTGGATCGCGATCGCTTCAACGAAGCCTTTATGATGCACATCTCCACCTCACCGCAGTACGGCATCATCGCTTCGCTGGATGTGGCCTCGGCAATGATGGAAGGCCCGGCCGGCCGCTCGCTGATTCAGGAAACTTTCGATGAGGCCCTGAGCTTCCGTCGTGCCCTGGCCAATCTGCGGCAGAACCTCAGTAGCGATGACTGGTGGTTCAGCATCTGGCAGCCAGCCAAGGCCGAAGGCACCGATGATGTGGTGACCCAAGATTGGTTGCTGCAGCCGCAAGCTGATTGGCATGGCTTTGGCGATGTGGCCGAAGATTACGTGCTGCTCGACCCGATCAAGGTGACCCTGGTGACCCCGGGGCTGACCGCCGATGGCAAGCTGGACGCGCGCGGCATTCCGGCGGCGGTGGTCAGCAAGTTCCTTTGGGAGCGCGGCCTGGTGGTGGAGAAGACCGGTCTGTATTCCTTCCTGGTGCTGTTCTCCATGGGCATTACCAAGGGCAAGTGGAGCACGCTGCTGACCGAACTGCTGGAGTTCAAACGCAGCTACGACGCCAACCTGCCGTTAAACGATGTGCTGCCCTCGATTGCTCAGGCCGGCAAGACCTTCTATCAGGGCATGGGCTTGCGCGACCTGTGTGATGCCTTGCATGCCTGCTACCGCGAAAATGCCACGGCCAAGGCGCTCAAACGCATGTACACGGTGCTGCCGGAAGTGGCGATCAAACCGGCTGATGCCTACAACCAGTTGGTGCGTGGTGAAGTAGAAGCAGTGCCGATTGAGCAGCTGGAAGGCCGCATTGCAGCGGTGATGCTGGTGCCATACCCGCCAGGTATTCCGCTGATCATGCCGGGCGAGCGCTTTACCGCACAGACCCGCTCGATCATTGATTACCTGGCCTTTGCCCGTACGTTTGACCGCAGCTTCCCCGGTTTCGATGCCGATGTGCATGGGCTGCAGCGTGAGGAAGGTGTCTACACCGTGGATTGCATCAAGGCCTGATCCTGCTCTGGCCTACAGCTCTACCTGGCAACGCCGACGTTATGCGTCGGCTTGCCGCCAGTCTTTCTCAGTAGATCAAGTGCTTATCGCCGATAAGTAAAAAATGAGCTTAACTTTGATGACGTGTTCTGCGTCACAGTGGCCAGCATCGACATTTGTCAGTTGGTTGTTATAGTTGCTCGATTTTTAGCATAAGAAGATTTTCATTGTGCGCTTGCGCCCCAGCTGAGGATGACTGCCGTGTCCGACTACAAAGCCTTTAATGTCGTGTTGGCAGATAAGGTCGCCCATGTGGTGATCAATCGCCCGGAAAAAGTCAACGCGATGAACGCGGACTTCTGGCGCGAAATCATCGAGATTTTCCGCTGGGCCGATGACACCGATGAAGTGCGCGCAGTGGTGATCTCCGGTGCGGGCAAGCATTTCTCTTCAGGCATCGACCTGATGATGCTGGCCTCGGTCGGCAGCCAGCTGGGCCCTGATGTTGGTCGCAATGCCGAAAAGTTGCGGCGCAAAATTCTTGAGCTGCAAGCCTCGTTCAATGCCGTGGACAACTGCCGCAAGCCGGTTCTCGCGGCCATTCAAGGCTATTGCCTGGGTGGTGCTATCGATCTGATCTCGGCCTGCGACATGCGTTACTCGACGGCTGATGCGCAGTTCTCGATCAAGGAAATCGATATCGGCATGGCCGCCGACGTTGGCACCCTGCAGCGCCTGCCGCGCATTATTGGTGACGGTATGATGCGCGAACTGGCCTTTACCGGCCGCACAATTGATGGTGAAGAAGCGCGCAGCATCGGCCTGGTCAATCGCACCTATACCGATGCCGATGCCTTGCTCTATGGCGTGATGGGCATCGCCCGCGAGATCGCCAGCAAGTCGCCGGTGGCGATTCGTGGCACCAAGGAAATGCTTCGCTACATGCGTGATCACCGGGTCGATGACGGCCTGGAATATATCGCCACCTGGAACGCCGCCATGCTGCAATCGGCGGATCTGCGCGTGGCCATGACGGCTCATATGAGCAAGCAGAAACCGGAGTTCGCTGACTGATGCTGTCCTTCCACCTGTTTTTATCACCGACGCGGGAGGCGCAATAGCTCATGGTTTCTGGAGCCACGTCGCTTAATCTGGTGCGCGATGAACTGTTCACCACCATGGAAGAGGCTGAGTCGAGCCTCGAACACTTTATCGCCGACCGTCACAACGGCAGCCTGCTGCAGCAAGCCGTGGAAAACCTGCATCAGGTACGCGGCACACTGAACCTGATCGAGCTGGCCGGTGCCGAGTTGCTGGCTCAGGAAGTGCTGGATCAGGCCACTGACATTCCCGCCGGCGCCGGTGAAGAGCGCGATGTGCAGCTTTCCGCGTTGAGCAACGCGCTGCACGTACTGCGCCGTTACTTGGAAAACGTTGAAGCACATCGCCAGGAAATGCCGGAACTGCTGCTGCCGGCGATCAACGATCTGCGTCAGGCGGGCGGTCAGCCAGCCTTGCCGGAAAGTTTTTTCTTTAGCGTGCGTCTCGATCATGCTCGCCCGCGTACCTCGCCGCCATCGGTTGATGGTGCGGCGCGTGAAAGTGAAGGGCGCCGTCTGCGCCATATGTATCAGGTGGGGCTGCTAGGGTTTATCCGTGAGCAGAACCCGCAAGCCAGCCTCAAGTTGATGGGCCGCGCACTGACGCGTCTCGACAGCCTGTTTGCCAACGAACCACGCGGTCGCTTGTGCTGGGTCGGCTCGGCTGCCGTTGAGGCGCAGGTCGACGGCCAGCTGCTGGCGCGCAAATCACGTAAGCAGCTGTTCTCGCGGATTGATCGTGAGCTCAAGCAGATGCTCGCCAACGGGCAGTACGAAGCGCCGCGTGGCCTGCTCAAGGAATTGCTCTATCTGGTGGCCCTGGCGGACACCCGTGGCCCGCAAGCGGCAGCCCTGAGTGAGGTCTTCGGCCTGACGCCGCTGCCCTTTACCGATCACCTGCTGGAAGAGGAATACCAGCGCCTGGCCGGACCTGGGCAGGCGGTCATGCGTTCGCTGAGTTCGGCGATCCGTGAAGAGCTCAACAGCGTCAAGGACATGCTCGATCTGATCGAGCGCGGCACCCTGCAAAGCGACAGCCTCAATAGCCTGCATGCCTTGCTCGGCAAGCTGAGCAAGACCCTCGGCATGGTTGGCCTGAGTTCGGCCGGCAACTCCCTTAACGCTCAGCTGCAAACCGTTGCCAGCTGGAGCGAGGAAAGTGCCCCGCAACCGCAGGAGCTGCATAAGCTGGCCGATGCCGTGCTGTACGTCGAAGGCATGGTCGCCAGCCTGGAGCGTGGCGAGCGTCGTGAAACGCGGCCTGCACAGGCGCAGCCAGGTGAAGAAGCAGATTCCTTCGCTCTGCATCAGCTCAATGAAGCACGCATTGTGGTGGTCGATGAGGCCCAGGCCGGTCTGGCTCTGGCCAAGCGAGCGATTACCGCTTACCTGGAATCAGGTGGCGAGCGCATGCACCTGTCTAACGTGCCGTTCAGTCTGCAGGCCGTGCGCGGCGGATTGTGGTTTCTTGGTCAGGAGCGTGCAGCACTGTTGGTCGGCGCCTGCGCCGATTACATCCAGCAGCATATGTTCGATGCCACGCAGATGCCGTCCGAGCAGATGCTGGAAACCCTCGCCGATGCCCTCAGTAGCCTTGAGTATTACCTCGAAGCCGGCGCGGTGATGCGTCCGGAAACTCAGCCAAGCGTGCTTGATCTCGCCGCAGAAAGCGTGCGGGCCCTGGGCATGCCGCTGGGGGCTTGAGCATGCTGCGCTGGCAACCCACTCTGCTCGATAACCAGCAACCCGGTGGTTGGGTGGTCGTGCACTGCAAGCAGCACTTTCTCGCGGACAGCAACGGTGTGCTGTTTCCCCGTGAATGGCTGAAGAAGCAGGATTTGCCGATTATCGCCGAGCATGGCTTGGGCCATTTTGATGGTGATGCGGTCTACCTGTTGGAGCTGAGCCAGCCCTTCGATATGCCAGGCTGCGCCTGGCAGAGCCTGCGTCAATTTATGCTGCAGGGCGATGCCGATACCTTCAAATTGCTCAGCTACGCCACGCAGATTGGCACCTGGGCCAGCCAGCATCGTTTCTGCGGCAGCTGTGGTGGAGCGATGCAACATGTGCCGGGCGAGCGCGCGATGCACTGCGTGCGCTGTGAGCTGCAGCATTACCCGCGGCTTTCACCGAGCATGATTGTGCTGGTAACCCGTGGTGATGAGATTCTTCTGGCGCGCTCGCCACGCTTTGTTTCCGGGGTCTACAGCACCCTGGCAGGCTTCGTAGAGGCGGGGGAGTCGGTGGAGCACTGCGTGGCCCGCGAAGTACGCGAAGAGGTTGGGGTTGAGATCAGCAACCTGGACTATCTGGGCAGCCAGGGCTGGCCATTCCCGCATTCGCTGATGCTGGGCTTTCATGCCGAATACGCCTCGGGCGATATTGTTATGCAGGCTGATGAAATTGAGGATGCCCAGTGGTTCAGTGTGCATGACCTGCCGCCGTTGCCGGCGGCCCGCTCGATTGCTCGCTACCTGATCGACGTCTATGTGGCGCGCCGTTTAGGCCTGCCCGAACCAGTGCTGCCAGGCTAGGCGCACGGTCAACGCCAGCACCACCAGGATAAATACCGGGCGGATAAACTTCGAGCCGCCCTTGATCGCCGTGCGTGCTCCGAGAAACGCCCCGACCATCAGTGCCAGCCCCATGCAGATGCCCAGCAGCCAGGCCACTTGCCCGCTAATGATAAATACGGTCAGGGCGCAGATATTGCTGACGAAGTTCATGCTGCGGGCCACGCCGCTGGCTTTGACCAGATCTAGCGGGTAGAGCAGCAGACTGCTGACCGTCCAGAAGGCGCCGGTGCCTGGGCCCGCCACCCCATCGTAGAACCCCAGGCTGAGGCTTTGTGGCCACTGCCGCCCCCGGGCAATTGGCGCCTCGGCGAGCAGTGGCGCATCCGGAGTTTTGCCAAACAGCAGGTACAGGCCGCAGCCAAACACCACGGCCGGTAGCAACTGGTTCAACCATTCCGACGGCAGCCATTGCGCCAAAGCGGCGCCTAGGAGGGCGCCGACCGCCGTACCGATCAGGGCATTGCGCCACTTGCTGGGGTCAAACAGCTTGCGCCGGTAGAAGGTGTAACTGGCGGCGGCTGAGCCAAAGGTCGAGCTGAGTTTATTGGTGCCCAGGGCCAAGTGCGGCGGCAGGCCGGCAGTCAGCAGCGCGGGAATGGTCAGCAAGCCGCCGCCGCCGGCAATTGCATCGATAAAGCCGGCAATAAACGCGACCAGGGCGAGAATCGCCAGGGTCGACAGGTCAATGCTGAGTTCAAACGGGAAAGCCATGAAAAACACGTCCTGCGTCTAATTGTGGTGTTCTCTTGCTGTTCGCCAGCCAGGTAGCTGCGCATAATGCCGGCAATTTCAAGCATAAGGAATGCACGGCAATGCAATACGGTGGACTGGCATGGGCAACAGCATTGTTGGCATTACTGGCGGCGTTTATTGCTGCACGCATCCTGTTCAATCGGCAGTGGTTTCTCGGTTGGTTGCGTGGCACCTGCGGCCTGGCATTTCTTGCTCTGGCGGCGCTGATTGGCCTGCTGGCCAATGATTTGCGCAGCTATGCAGCAATTCCTGAAGGTAAGCCGCTGGCCACGCTGAGCTTCAAGGCTGACGGACCGCTGTATCGGGTCAGTGTGCTGGAGGGCGGTCGTGAGCGCACGCTGACCATGGAGGGCGATCTTTGGCAGCTGGACGCGCGCTTCCTGCAATGGAAAGGGCTGGCCGCGTTGATTGGCCTGGAGCCGGGTTATCGCCTGGAGAAACTGTCGGGGCGTTTCCTCTCGATCGAACAGCAAAGCCTGGCGCAGCACACCCGGGTGGAACTGGCGCGCAGCCCTTATGGCATCGATCTGTGGCGTTGGCTGCGGCTGGGCCAGCATGACTTGTTTATCTTCGACCCCCAGGCGCGCCGGGTGACCTACCTGCCACTGGCCGATGAAGCGGTGTACAGCATCAACCTGACACCGGCTGGCTTGCTCGCCGAGCCGATGAATCCGGCTGCCAAGCAGGCACTGAAAGACTGGCAGTAAAATCCAGGCAATAAAAAAGGGACCCGAGGGTCCCTTTTTTGTGGACAGGTTTTCTCAGGAGAGAAAGCCGCCATCCACATTCAGCGCCACACCCGTGGTGTAGCTGGAGGCATCGCTGGCCAGGTACAGCACGGTGCCGGCCATTTCGCTGGGTGCTGCTACACGCTTGAGCGGGATGCGCTGCAGGGCGAGGTTGAGGATGGCGTCATTCTTGGTCAGGGCCGAGGCGAACTTGGTGTCGGTCAGGCCTGGCAGCAGGGCGTTGCAGCGGATGCCGAACTGCGCGCATTCCTTGGCGAAGACCTTGGTCATGCTGATCACAGCGGCCTTGGTTACCGAATAGATACCCTGGAACTCGCCTGGCGAAACGCCATTGATCGAGGCAACGTTGATGATGCTGCCACCACCATTGGCCTTCATCAGCTTGCCGCCTTCGATGGACATAAAGTAGTAGCCGCGGATGTTCACATCGACGGTCTTCTGGAACGCCGACAGGTCGGTGTCCAGCACGTTGCAGAACTGCGGGTTGGTGGCGGCGTTGTTGACCAGGATGTCGAGGCGGCCGAACTGCTCTTTGATCTGTGCGAAGACGTTGCTGATCTGCTCCATCTCGCCGATATGGCAGGCCACGGCGGTGGCTTTACCGCCATCGGCGATGATCGCATCGGCAACTTTCTGGCAATCGTCGATCTTGCGGCTCGAGACGATCACGTGAGCGCCTTGCTGGGCCAGCAGTTTGGCGATGGCTTCACCGATGCCGCGGCTGGCGCCGGAAACGAAAGCGATCTTGCCGTCGAGGTCGAACAGTTGGGTCTTGGACATGAGCTTTTCCTTTCTTGTTTAGAGGCCTGTTCGGCCGTTTACAGCTGCGATTTGTTAATGACCTGCAGGCTCATCTGCTCCAGCAGCTTGTTCATCTGAATGAACTGCGCGAAGCGTTTGTCCTGGGTTTGGCCATGGAAGTAGCGGTAGTAGATCTGCTGCACGATGCCGGCCAGGCGGAACAGGCCGTCGGTGTAATCGAAGTCGATGCTCTTGATTTCGATGCCCGAGCGCT
>JBIHZW010000176.1:0-7792 GCA_044240245.1 Pseudomonas sp.
GCCGAAGTGGTGTCGAAGTGGACCGGTATTCCGGTGAGCAAAATGCTCGAAGGCGAGCGCGACAAGCTGCTGAAGATGGAAGGTCTACTGCATCAGCGGGTCATCGGTCAGAACGAAGCCGTAGTCGCCGTGGCTAACGCGGTGCGGCGCTCCCGTGCCGGGTTGTCCGATCCGAATCGGCCGAGCGGTTCGTTCCTTTTCCTCGGCCCGACCGGGGTCGGTAAAACCGAGCTGTGCAAGGCGCTGGCCGAATTTCTCTTCGATACCGAGGAGGCGCTGGTGCGCATCGATATGTCCGAGTTTATGGAGAAGCATTCGGTGGCGCGGCTGATCGGTGCGCCGCCGGGCTATGTCGGTTACGAGGAGGGTGGCTATCTGACCGAGGCCGTACGGCGTAAACCCTATTCGGTGATCCTGCTGGATGAGGTGGAGAAGGCTCACCCGGATGTGTTCAACGTGCTGTTGCAGGTGCTGGAAGACGGGCGCCTGACCGACAGCCATGGCCGCACCGTGGACTTCAAGAACACTGTGATCGTGATGACCTCCAACCTCGGCTCCACGCAGATTCAGGAGCTGGTCGGTGATCGCGAGGCGCAGCGGGCTGCGGTGATGGACGCGGTGGGCACACACTTCCGTCCGGAATTTATCAACCGGATTGATGAGGTGGTGATCTTTGAGCCGCTGGCTCGTGATCAGATTGCCGGTATTGCGCAGATCCAGCTGGGCCGTTTACGCCAGCGCCTGGCCGAGCGTGAGCTGAGCCTGGAGTTGTCCGATGAGGCTTTGGACAAGCTGATCGCCGTCGGTTACGACCCGGTCTACGGCGCGCGCCCGCTCAAGCGTGCAGTGCAGCGCTGGATCGAAAACCCCTTGGCGCAGCTGATTCTGGCCGGCAAGTTTGCCCCTGGCACTAGCGTGACGGGCAAGGTCGAGGGCGATGAGATCGTCTTCGGCTAAGCGCTGCTGGCAGTATTAAAGCTGTCGAATAAAAAACACCCCGGTTCAGTTTGCGCTGACCGGGGTATTTTTTATGGGGCCGAATTACAGGTGTTTAAGCAGAACTTCCAGCGCGGCCGCCTGATCTTCGGCCAGATCAATGATGTGAAAGCCGGCCCAGCAATGCTGGCCGTCGGCGCCGGGGCGACTCCATAGGCAGTCGGCACCCAGAGTTACTTCGCACACGCCTTCAATCACCTGTTCGCTGACCAGGCGGCACTCCACCAGCTCGTCGGCGGTCAGCGGGGTGTCGCTGAACAGCATAAAGCCATCGGCGGACAGGTCGACCACGCGGCCCAGGCGCTGCCCGGTGTGTAAGTCGAAGACTTCCAGCTGCACGTCGGCGTTATGCCGGCTGTGCAGGCGACGTTCGTCATCCATAGGAGTTCCTTATTCTTGGGGCTCAGCCGTGCGCCCGGTAAAACGCTGGAGCACGCGGTAAATGGCGGTAAGGGCGCGGTCCACCAGCGGTGCACCTCGTTCAGGGGTGACGATGCGCGCCAGCCCTTGTTCCATTTCTGTGGCCAGCTGGGTGAGTGGCTTGATTGCCACGCGCTGGCCGCTCTGGTCGACAAACATATAGTTACGCGTGGTTGGGCTGAACCAGGACAGCTTGAGTGTGCGCACCTGTTCGCCATTGACGAACTCGAACCAGGTGCCGAACTCGATATGCCCCAGTTCCTTGGCCAGTGTCTGCGCGCGGGCCGAGAGTGTCGACTCGCGCGGCGCCAGGGTCGCCAGTGCGGCGTCTTCGCCGAGCATGGCACCCAACGGACTCTCTGGCAGCGTAGGTTTGAGTTGGGCAGCCACCTGCGGCTGTTTAGCCTGTACAGCGTGCTGGCAGGCCACCAGGTCCTGCAGCAGGCGGCGGATGCCGTCCTCGTGGTAGCCACCGAGCAGCTCCAGGCCTTTGCGCAGGTCTTCGAGCAGCGGTACGCGTAGTTTTTGCAGGCGTTCCCGACCCGCTTCGTCGAGTAGGGTGCCGCTCCAGGCCAGCTGCTCGGCCGCTTCACAGGCGCGCTGCCATTCCGGGCTCTGTTCGCCGTTGCGCAGCAACACGAATACCAGCACGTCGGCCCAGGTCAGTTCGAGGAAGTTACGAATGATGGTCGGCGGCTGGCGGTTGTTCAGGCTATTGGCTATTGCTTCGACCGCGTGCTGGCGCGCGCCGAGCAGTTTGTCGCGACCTTTGGCGGCTTCCACCGCGCGGCGTTCGCGCAGCTCGACCTTGTGCCTGAGGGTGGCGACGAATTCGTTGAACTCTTCCAGCAGGCCTTCAAACAGTTGCAGGTCACCAAAGAAGTCATGGATGACCCGCTCAACCACCCATTGCATCTTGGCCAGCAGGCCGCGTTCATCGCCGTCGCCGCCATACAGCACTCCAGCCTGGGCCATGGCATTGAGCAGGCGGCGGGCAGGGTGATGGTGTTGGGTGAACAGCGCTTTGTCCTGCAGTGCCACCTTAAGGTAGGGCGTGTGCAGGTGGGACAGGGTGGTTTTGCAGCTGTCCGGCAGGTTGTCGTCGTCGAGGATAAAGTCGAATAGCATACCGACCAGGTCGATCACGTCGGCTTCCTGGTCGGAAACTTTCTGCTGGCCAGGCAGCTCGCTGTGGGCTTCCAGCTGTTGTTGAAGATCCGCCTTGAGACCTTCTACCTGCTGCGGGCGACTCAGGCGCTGTGACAGGTCGTTGGCCGATTGCTGCTGCATGCGATTGAGGGCATCCAGCAGAGCCGAGGCGGTATAGGTGCTGGTCGCTTCACGCGGGGTAAAGCTGGCAATACTGCGGGTACCGCCAAGCAGCGGAGCATCAATGTCACGCTGGCGATGTTCGCCTAGCAGTGTTGCCAGGCTACCGAGCAATTCCTGCGGGTCACTCGGCGGCGGACCGCTTAGATCGGTGCTGCCAGCGCTGTATGGTTGCCCTTGAGGTTGCGCGGCAGCAGTACTGCCCGGGTTTCTGCTGCTTGTAATGCTCTCGTTCGGATGTTCGCCTGGTGCGGTAGCGGGCGTCGCTTTTTTGGGCACAGGCTGGCTGTTGCGCTGTGCGGTGTACTTGAGGTTGGGCAGGACACCGGCATCAATCAGGCGTTGATTCAACGCGGCATAGATGCTGTCCAGGCTCTGCATGACGTGAGTATCAAACAACGTATAGAGGATGACTTTTATACGCAGCGGAAACGGGCAGGGCGTTAGAGCGTCGCGAAAGGCCTGGGCAATCATCTGCGGGCCGAAGGGATTGATGTCCTCGCCGAGCTTCTGGCCGTTATTCAGCAGGGCCAGGCGTTGCTCCAGGGCAAATAGCGGCTGCGCACAGCGTGCCTTGACCCGGCTGACCATATTGGTGACTTGCAGACTTTCTTCATAATCCTCGTTCTGCACCAGGGCCATGTGTTCGGCGTCCAGCTCGCTGGCGCAGGGCGGTGGCTTGAGCTTGCCTTCGAGGAAGTCGGAGAAGTTCTGCGCGATCTGCTGGTGGTAGCTGCGTTCTATCTGTGGGCGCTGCCGGCGGATCTCGCGCATATTGTCGAAGAACAAGGTTTGTACCTGGTTGTTCTCGGCTTTTTCGGCACACTCAAACAGCGTGTCGTCGACCTGGGCGAAGACCCCAGTCAGGTGTTCGGCCAGGCGGTTCATCACCAGTTTTCGACAGCTTTGCACCAGGTCGCCGAAGCGCGGCTGGATACCGCGGCTGGCAAGGGTCTGAGCTGAGCCGGGTGGATTTGGCGGTATGCCCTGGTTACTCATGGACTTTCCTGGCTGGAGCCTTACGGCTGGTGCGTCCTGCAATGAATACAGACATAGGGAAGATATAGCAGCCGCTCACGCAGCTGCAAATCATTGTACTAAAAGCAATTTAAGGGGTTGACAGGCGCGCGCGGAAACGTAAAATGGCGCGCCTCAGACACGGGAAACGATTTAACAACCGGCTCCAGTTTCTGAGAAAGGAAGCAAGTAGTTCCGCGATAGCTCAGTCGGTAGAGCAAATGACTGTTAATCATTGGGTCCCAGGTTCGAGTCCTGGTCGCGGAGCCAATCTTTCATCGGGGTATAGCGCAGTCCGGTAGCGCGCCTGCTTTGGGAGCAGGATGTCGGGAGTTCGAATCCCCCTACCCCGACCATTTTTGGGTCGTTAGCTCAGTTGGTAGAGCAGTTGGCTTTTAACCAATTGGTCGTAGGTTCGAATCCCACACGACCCACCATTTCAAGCATGCTTGAATGATAAAAAACCCGCCTAGTGCGGGTTTTTTATTGCCTGCGATTTTTGTTTCACCACTAATTCGGGTTACTGCGGACAAGGCCGGGCCGGGCCAGGCCTTGTCCGTAGGCAACTTAGTGCAGCTTAAGACGTGGCTCGGTGCTGCGACCGATGCGGTCGCCGAGCATCATCAGTAGCGTGCGGGTTACTCCATACAGGGCGATCTGATGCATGCGGTAGAGCGACACGTAGAACATCCTGGCCAGCCAGCCTTCGAGCATGACACTGCCGGTCAGGTTGCCCATCAGGTTGCCGACTGCAGAGAAGGTCGATAGCGAGATCAGTGAACCGTAATCGCGGTAGCGGTATTCCGGCAGGGCTTTGCCCTCAATGCGCAGCTTCAGCGATTTGGCCAGCAACGATGCTTGCTGGTGCGCCGCTTGCGCGCGCGGCGGCACGTTGCGTCCTTCGCTGCCGGGTTGTGGGCAGGCGGCGCAGTCGCCGAAGGCAAAGATGCTGTCGTCCAGGGTGGTCTGCAGCGTCAGACGCACTTGCAGTTGGTTGATGCGATTGCTTTCCAGGCCATCCAGCTCTTTAAGGAAATCAGGTGCGCGAATCCCCGCCGCCCAGACTTTCAAGGTGGCCGGAATAACCTGGCCTTGCGCGGTATGTAGCGCCTCGCGAGTCACCTGGCTGACGGTGGCGCCGGTGAGTACGGTTACGCCAAGCTTCTCCAGGGTTTTATGCACCGGCTGGCTAATGCGCTCCGGCAGGGCTGGCAATACCCGCGGGCCGGCTTCGATCAGGGTGATGCGCATATTTTCCGGGCTGATCCGGTCCAGGCCATAGGCCGCCAGTTCACGCGCTGCGTGGTGCAATTCGGCCGCCAGTTCGACGCCCGTGGCACCGGCACCGACGATGGCGATGTTGATCAGTTCGGTGGTTTCACTCTGGCTGGCATGGGCGCGCAGGTAATGGCTGAGCAACTGGCGATGGAAGCGCTCGGCCTGCTCGCGGGTGTCGAGAAACAGGCAGTGCTCGGCGGCTCCGGCAGTGCCAAAGTCATTGGTGGTGCTACCCACGGCGATGACCAGGCTGTCATAACTCAGCTCGCGCGCAGGCATCAGCACCTGGCCGTGGTCGTCCAGAGTGGCAGCCAAGCTGATGTGTTTTTCTGCGCGGTTGAGGTCGCACATCCGCCCTAGCTGGAACTCGAAGTGATTCCACTTGGCTTGCGCCACGTAGTTCAGCTCATCGCCGGAGGAATTCAACGAGCCGGCGGCCACTTCGTGCAGCAGCGGCTTCCAGATATGCGTCAGGTTGGCGTCGACCAGGGTGATCCTGGCCTGGCCGCGTTTACCCAGGGTTCTACCCAGGCGGGTAGCAAGCTCCAGTCCGCCGGCGCCGCCGCCGACAATTACGATTTGATGAGTCATCAGACACGCTCACAAGGCTTTTAAGAAAAAGTGGCGAGTCGGTGTGGGCGAGCGCTAAGCAGCTCATAGCACCAGTCGACTCAGAAGACGGCTCAGCACGCCCAGGCCAATCGTGACCATCACGATGATCAGCAGCAGCCGCCAAACCTTGAACGGCTGGCGCTCGACCTGATGTTGCGGAGCGCTGAGGTATTGCTCGACGCGTTTTTGATCATCAGGGTTCAGGCGACTGGACATACGTGCCTCGAATTAAGGGGCCGGTTGGCAATTGATGGGATCGATTGCAGGCTGAAGTGCTGGGCATTCTAGCCGCGTGGCTTATAAAGGCTCAACGCGCAGGGCGTCATTCAGGCGAATAATGCCCCCTTGTAGCACGCGCGCAGTAATTCCGCCGTGGCCGCGCATGGCCTGAAAGGTGCCAAGCCCCAGGCGTTCTTCCAGTTTTGCGCAGGGTTGGCACCAGCCGGTGGTTTCCAGAATCGCCTGGCCGAGGCGAAAGCGCCGGCCTTTGAGGCTGAACAGGTTGATGCCGCTGATGGCGATATTGCGGCGTAGTTCAGGTGCGCTGAGTGGCTGTTCGGCAGGGCGACCCATCAATGCGCTGATCACCGCCAGGTGTTCCCACTGAATCAGGGTGACCTGCCTGGCATTGCGTGGTCCTGGCCGGCTATGGTCGCCGGTGAGGCCGGCTTCGCGGCGCGCTTCGACGGCCTCCAGTTCGATCATTTCTGCTCGCGAGGCAGGGCGCACGCCAATCCAGCGCACGCAGCCCTGTTGCGGTATGGCTGCGAGCAGTTCGTGCAGTGGGCTCACAGGCTGATACCCACATCGAAGAGTACGGAGCGGCCGAGGTTGTTGCGCAGAAAGTCCGGAGCGTCCGGGTGGGCGAACAGCACGCGGGCAAAGGTCGGGCCGACCAGTGACAGCGAGCGCCAACCCTGGCGGAGAAACTCGGTAGGCGGCGGGAAGTGGCTATTGAAGTCCGGCACGGCGCGCTTCAGGTTGACGTAGGCGAGCAGGTCCAGCTCGCCCAGGTCGAGGCCGCGCTCTTTATAGTTGTGGGCTTTCTTGCGTAGGGTTGGCGTCAGCCTCTGTTGCAGCTCTGCAGCGGCGATGCGCCGTGGTTTGGCTTCGCGGCGCACCAGTTGGCTAAGGGAGAACGCGCTGCGGCGCCGCTCCAGTTCGGCGCGCCATTCATCATTCAGGCGGCGGCCTTCGTCGAGGACGAAGAACACTTCAAAGCTGGCCTCACGGAACAACACGTCAGGCGGCTCATGGTTGGCGGCGCTGAATTCATCCAGGCGGTGGCTGACATTCAGCGCTTGCAGCAGGCGCTGGCAGACCCAGCGCTCGCGCTCCCACTTGCGCGCGTTGGAGAGAAAGGCGTTGGCTTGTTCGGCCTGATGCGTCAGCAGGCGCAGGTAATCTGAGTCATCCATGGGCTCAGCTTAGCCTGCGCGGTTGGGTTGTTGGTACCCCTCTGCGACGGTTGTTGCAGGCTTTTCATGTGTTGCTGGAGGTCGCAGTTGTAGACTGCACAAGTCGGCCGCGATGGCTTGGGGGTTGTTCCGCATGATTGCCGCGCACGTGTTGTCTTCCACCAGTCAGATACTGGGTTGGCTGATCTATCTGCCGCTGCTGTGCTGGGCGATCTGGCGTGCGCCCTGGGTCGAGCTGTGCAGTGATCTGCGCCGCCAACATCTGCTTTGCGGCACGGCTCTGGCGCTGTTTGTGCTGTGGCTGGTACGCCGAGATTTCGACTCGGGCCTGTCCTATCACTTTATCGGCATGACGGCGGTCACCTTGTTGCTGGATTGGCCGCTGGCCATGCTGGTGGGGCTGATTGCGCAGCTGGGCTTGCTGGCGCTGGGCCGGCAGGACCTAGCTGCGCTGGGCGTCAATGGCGTGCTGCTGGTGGTGATACCCGTGTGGGTGACCGAAGCCTGTGCGCTTTGGGTTGAGAAAAAGCAGCCGCGCAATTTGTTCGTCTACATCTTTTGCAGTGGCTTCTTCGCTGCTGCGCTGGCGGCATTGCTGTGCATTGCCGCCGCTTTCACCCTGCTTTGGGTAGATGGCCTGTTCCCGATGCCGCCCTGGCTGGAGGACTTTATCGGCTACCTCTGGCTGGTGATTTTCCCCGAGGCCTTTATCAACGGCATGC
>JBIHZW010000016.1:0-23894 GCA_044240245.1 Pseudomonas sp.
AGCAGCAGCGTCTTGCGATCCATGCTCCCGGCCAGCCAGGTGATCGACAGGCTGGTCAGCACGGCGAACGCAGCGGAGATGGCAATACCTTGCCCGGCAACGCCTTCGCTGACCTGCAGATCGGTTGCCAGTAGCGTCAGCAGACTGACGGGCATGAACTCCGAGGCGATCAGGGCAAACACACAGAGCGTCATCGCCAATACCCCACCCCAGTGACAGGGGCGGGACAACGGCTGGTCAGTGGCGATGGCACCTGGCTGGGCTACAAGTTGGCTAGTCATGGTGCCGGCCGATCACTTCAGGCCGTTCTGGAAGAACTGGGTGAGTTTGTCGAAAGGAATCAGATTCACCCGGTCATACAGGTCGACGTGCCCGGCGTTGGGGACGATGTAAAGCTCCTTGGGTTCGCCTGCCAATCGGAAAGCCTCTTCACTGAACTCGCGCGAGTGGGCGTTCGCGCCGGCGATAAAGAGCATCGGGCGCGGGGCGATCGTCTCGATATCGGCGAACGGATAGAAGTTCATGAACTTGATATTGCTGGTCAGCGTCGGGTGGGTGGTGAGCGTTGAACTGGAGCCCGCCGGAGTGAACTCGCCACGCACGGTGCGGTAGAAATCGAAGAACTCACGCTGGATCGGGTGGGTATCGTCCGTTAACTCATGCACGGTGCCGCTGGTGTACTGAGTCTGGCCGCCGGTGAACTCCACGTAGCGCTGCTCGGCAGCGGCGGCGATTGCCTGCTTGCGCTGCTCCAGGGTTTGCGAGTGTTTGAGACCGTTGCGATTGGCCGCCCCCATGTCATACATGCTGACCGTTGCAATCGCCTTCATGCGCGGGTCGATCTTGGCCGCACTGATGACGAAGCTGCCGCTGCCACAGATGCCCAGCACACCGATGCGCTGCCGATCCACGAATGTCTGAGTGCCGAGATAATCGACGGCTGCACTGAAGTCTTCCGCGTACAGGTCGGGGAGAACGGCGTTGCGCGGGCTGCCCTCGCTCTCGCCCCAGAACGACAAGTCCAACGCCAGGGTAACGAAGCCTTGCTCCGCCAGTTTCTGGGCATACAGGTTGGAACTCTGCTCTTTCACCGCCCCCATGGGATGGCCAACGATGATAGCCGGGCTGCGTGCGGACTTACCGATGCTCTTGGGGATAAACAGGTTGCCCACTACCTTCAGCTGGTACTGGTTGTTGAAGCTGACCTTCTCCATGGTCACCTTGTCGCTCTTGAAGAAGTTGTCTGCACCGTTGGACATATCGGCTCCTAGAGCTGTGAATGAGCAGAGCAAAAGGCCCAGCGCTAAAAAAAGTCTGTTCATGGGATCGTCCTCTAACGGGTTGAAGATCAATCGTCGAGCTGGCTCTGGCGATTGCTTGGCCCCGCTCGCGGGTGAAGACGCCAGCGGGGCAGAGAACATTGTCGTGAAATAGTTAGACTTTGATTAGCTAATGAATGCTTAAAGCCGCTATAACCTCTGCTACTCAATCAGAGGGTGAGCGCATGCCTCGGCATAACTTCAACGACCTCCAGGCATTCGTGACCGTGGCTCGCGAAGGCAGTTTCACGCGCGCGGCAGCGCACCTTGGCGTTACCCAGTCGGCAGTCAGTCAGGTGGTGTCTGGGCTGGAGGCACGTCTACAGATTCGCCTGCTCACCCGCACCACCCGCAGTGTTTCCCTGACGGCTGCCGGTGAACGGCTGATGGAGGCCATCGGCCACCGTTTCGATGAAATCGAAGCCGAGCTGGATGCCCTGACCGAACTGCGCGACAAGCCGGCGGGCACGGTACGTATCACCTGTGGTGACAACATCATCAAGACGACCTTGTTGCCCAAACTGCTACCCGTCCTGGCGGCCTATCCGGATATCAAGCTCGAGTTCGATATCAACTACGGCTTCCGTGACATAGTGGCTGAGCGTTTCGATGCTGGCGTGCGCTTCAGCGGAACGGTGGCCCAGGACATGATCGCGGTGCCCATCGGCGGCGATCTGCGCATGGCCGTAGTGGCGGCCCCCAGTTATTTCGCCGAGCACCCCATACCCAAGCACCCCAACGATCTGGCTGCGCATCGCTGCATCGATATCCGCTTCCCGACCTATGGTGGAGTGGATGCCTGGGAGTTTGAGCGCAAAGGAAAAAAGCTGAAGGTAAGGGTCGAAGGGCAGCTGGTGTTCAACACCACGACCCATATAGCGGACGCCGCCGTCGGCGGTTTGGGAATTGCCTATCTACCCGAAGATGAGTTCGCTCCTCATCTTGAAGAGGGTCGGCTGATGCGCGTGCTGGAGGACTGGTGCGAGCCGTTTTCCGGCTATCACCTCTACTACCCCAGCCGCAGACAACCCTCGCCGGCCTTCACTCTCGTCCTCGAAGCGTTGCGGGTAACGAGGTAGGTCGTGGCAACTGGATGGCCCTCAGTGTCCGCTTCTGGCCGGAAAGAGACGCTAGCGAAGGGCTGCTACCGGCCAGAAGGAGACATTCTTTTGCGTCGGAATGCCCCCTAACCAGTCGCCCGGCCTGCGTTACGCGAGAGCAGCGGCAGTCCGTACGTCAAGTCAGGTTCCAAGGCCCATTACAAGGGCTATAACTACCAGAACAACCGGTGTGTCACTCAGGATAGGCCCTCCACAGGCAGCGCCTGGGACATCCTAGGGTCCAGTCAGTAACAGAAGCACGCTTGGGGCTACCGCCGGCAACGGCAGTCTCAATCGGTGTTTCCCGGTTGTCCGGGCCAACCCCCAGGTCTGATCGACGCCCATGGCGCGGAGCGATGTGATGAGTTCCAGAGCATGGCAATGGGCTCGCCAGAGCCTTCCTGGATGCATCGGGCTGGCCTTGCTGGTCGCTCCACTTTGCGCCAGCGCCATGTTCAAGTGCCAAGCCAGGGACGGAACCATCAGCTACACCAGCCAGGCCATCGCCAGTGCCCGCTGTACCCGCCTGGAGGGCTTAGCGGGCGCCGGTGCAAAGGTACAGGCCTTGCCAAGGTTTGCACGGGATGACAACCCAGACGCAGAGCGGATTCGGGTGTACACATTCGTCCACAAGGGTGTTCGTCAGTACGTCAGTCGACGCCCCGTCGGGATCTCCGCACGGGTCGATGCCCTGGATCTCTATTACATCAAGGGCTGCTATCTGTGTATGGCGCCGAAGGGCTTCAAGGTCGCCTCATTGCGCCTGGACACCCGTTCCTATCGGCGGGAGATCGAAGCCGCTTCGGGTCATTACGGTGTCGACAGGGCACTGGTCCGCGCGGTGATCCATGCCGAATCGGCGTTTCGTCCCAACGCCATTTCCGGCGCCGGCGCCCAGGGACTGATGCAGTTGATGCCCGCCACCGCCGAGCGCTTTGCCGTGGACGATCCATTCGACGCGCGGCAGAACATTTGTGGTGGCGTGCGCTACCTGGCCTGGCTACTCAAGCGCTTCAACGGCAATCAAGCGCTGGCCTTGGCAGGTTACAACGCTGGCGAACTGTCAGTGGACAAGTACAACGGGGTGCCGCCCTACGCCGAGACGCAGGCCTATGTCACCCTCGTGCAGTCCTTGACCGAGCGCTATCGCAACCATCGCTAGTAGGGCGCATAAGCCGGATTAGGCTATACGCCGGGCGGGGAATGGCTCAACCGAACGTCCACCCTGCCGCCAGCCGCGTATCCAGCGCCGCCAGGTCGGCTGCCTTCGGTCAAAGATGAATTCTGAACGACTGCTTTTGGCCGCAAATCGGACGTCGGGAACAGGAAAAATCTGCCACCTCTGGCCAACGATCCTAGCCAAGACCGAATACAATTTGCCCCCGATTACCCTGGGCCATAAATATGGCTGCCTCGAACAAGGAACTCGCCTCCATGGCCTCCCCAGATAAACAGCAAAAACGCGCCCAGCGAGCCAAAGCCAAGGCCAAGCAAAATCGGTCGGGCAAGGCCAAAGCCAATGTCGTCCATCCGCTGTTGGCCAATCCACTGATCAATGAGCCGTTCGATGATGTCGAAATCGACCTGAGTACTTTCGACTTTAAAGACATCGAAGAGAACGGTTTCGACCCGGCGCACTTCGATGACCTGTTCCAAACGATGAAAGTCGGCGAGGGCATCAGCCTGCTCGCGATGTGCTTGGTGTTCCTGCAATACCCGGTGTTGGAGCTGGTGGTCGCTGAGGAGGCGGAAGACGCGGCCACCGACTTTATGATGGGCCTGCTGATCGTCTATCGCGGGATCTTCCACGATGAAGACGAAGACACGGCAGTGGAGTGGATCGGCAGCGACGCCTTCCAGCATGCCTACAACGAAGCGTCGATGATCCTGCAGAAGAAGAACGCTCGCGGCGCCCAAGGCGCCCGCGTTTAGGTGCGCGCTGAGCAGCCACTGTTGGCACTTCCGGGCTCGACGGAGCGGCCTAGGCTAATTGCTGTTGGCGTGATTGACGCGTTTGTGCGAGGCAACCACAGCTAGGCCGTTGGAACGGTTCCGCCGTCAATTACAAACTCGCTCCCCGTGATGGATGCCGCACGAGGCGATGCGAGGAAGGCGATGAGTTCAGCAACCTCTGACGGCTTGGCAGGCCGGCCGAGCGGAATACCGCCGAGGGCATCCATGATGATGCGTTTGCCGCCTGCGTAGTCCGTACCGGCTTCCTGCGCTAGCCGCTCGGCCAAGGCCACCGACGCTTCGGTCTCGATCCAGCCCGGCGACACCCGTACAACACGCACGCCTTGTGGCGAGACTTCTTTCGACAGGCTTTTGCTGTAGGTCGACAGCGCCGCCTTGGCCGCTGCGTAAGCCGTAGTGGCTTCAGGCAAGGGCAGGCGGTTCTGAATGGAGGTTACATGGATGATCACGCCGCTCTTGCGCTGCAGCATCGCGGGGAGCAGGGCGCGATCCAGACGCACGGCCGGCAGCAGGTTCAGATCGAGTTCGCGTTGCCACTGCGCGTCGTCCAGCACCGCAAAGCCGCCGCTGGGGGCTGACGAACCGCCCAGGACGTGGACGATGATGTCCACATCGCCCAGCCGTTGCTTAGCTGCGGCTACCAGGGTTTCGCAGCCTTCCTGGGTTGAGAGGTCGGCCTGCACGAACAGCTCAGCCGGCAGATCGCTGCTGGCCTGCCGGGCGGAAGTCAGCACTTGTGCGCCCTCGGCGAGGAACAGCTCGACCACCGCGCGGCCGACGCCTTTGGTGCCGCCGGTGACCAGCACTCGCTTGCCGCTCAGATCGAGGTTCATGGCGCAATCTCCAGTGAGCGGATCTGGCCGTCCTGCAGCAGAAACACATGATTCAGCTGCAGCGGGCTGCCAGGGAAGTTACCGACCAGGCGCGCCGTGACGCTCAGCGTGTCGTCTTTCTGTGTCGCCGCCAGCGGCTCTACGCTGTAGGTGAATGCCTGGCGGGCCTCCTGTTGCCAGGCTTCGATGGCTGCAATGCCCTGGTGCGTGCGGTTTTCGTCGGTCACCTTGGCGTCCGCGTATAAGCAGGCGGCAAGGCGCGAGATGTCGCCGCCATTGCTGACCTCGAAGTAGGTTTGTACGGCGTCAGGCAGTTGCAGGTTCATGGCCTGATCTCCTCTCACAGTGGGTTGGGTTTACGACTGTGATCTTGCCGCTTGGTTGATAGTTTGCTCAACTGGGATAGAGGTTAACGACCTATCCCGAATATTAGGACAATTACATGACAGATTCGCGCCTTGGTCTCAATGAGCTGGAAGCTGTATTGGCCGTGGCGCGGCGGGCGTCGTTTCGGCAGGCAGCCATCGACCTGGATGTTTCGACCACGGCATTGAGCAACACCATTGCCAAGCTGGAGGCGAGCCTCGAAACGCGGCTGTTCAATCGAACCACCCGCAGCGTGTCGCTGACCGAGGCGGGGGCGATGTACTTGGAGCAGGTCGGCCCGGCGTTGCAGGACGTGCGGGCGGCGCTCGAAGCGGTGCGTTCGCACAATGCCGGGCCGTCGGGTGTGTTGCGCATCAATGCCTTCGCCAGTGCCGCTCGCGCCGCGCTGCTGCCGCTGGTGCTGGAGTTTCTGCAGCGTTACCCGAAGGTGCATATCGATCTGGTGACCGAAGGCCGCCTGGTGGACATCGTCGCGGACGGTTTCGATCTGGGCGTACGTTCTGAGAGTCTCGTGCCCAGCGACATGATCGTGATCCCGCTTGGCCAGCCGCAACGCTACGCGGTGGTCGGCTCGCCCGCGTACTTCGCCCTGCACGGTCGGCCGCATAGCCCAGCGGACCTGCTCATGCATCAGTGCATCCGCATCCGCCTACCCAATGGGGCGATCTACCCCTGGCATTTCGAGCGCGCGGGGGAGGTGACCCGGCTTGATGTGACTGGCCAGCTCACCCTGGACGAGCCGAGTGTCGCCAAGGCGGTGGTGCAGGAAGGCGTGGGGCTGGGCTTTTTTATGCAGCAGGACGTTCAGGCTGAACTCGACGCCGGACAGTTCGAGCGGGTGCTGGAAGAGTGGACGCCGCCCAGAGACAACCTGTGCCTGTACTACCCGAACCGGCGCAACCCCTCCGCCGCGCTCAAGGCATTCACTGCCCTGGCCCGGGCCAATCTACCCAGCAAAGGTCAGCGGGGGTAATTCACCCGGTTGTTCAGCGCAGTCTGCTATCAGGCGATCAGGCCCAGGGTCAGCCCCTTCAAGGTGGCCGCCGCGCGGGTGGAGCAACCCAGTTTGCGAAAGATGCTTTCCATGTGGGTGCGCACGGTACTCGGGCTGATCTCCAGCCGGCGCGCCACTTCCTTGTTGCTGGCACCGCGACTGATTTCCAGCAGGATGGAACACTCACGGGGGGTGAGCAGCGCGCTCTTTGGCTGAGGCAGTCGGCGTTCGCCACGTGCGGCAGCGATTACCGCTGCGCAGACTTCACCGTCAAGCAGGCCGCCGCTGGCGTCCTGTTTGAGTAGCCGCGCCGCCTCCGATTCGTTATGGGCGGGCCGCCAGGGTCTGGCGCTTCTTAACGCCACCCAGGCGACTGCGCTGGCGAGTAGGCGATACGCGGCGCATTGGGCATCGGCCGACGCACCGCGAAAGTAGCCGCTGCCGTCGAGCCGTTCGTAGGCATGGGCGGCAATCTCGCCAGGTATGGCCAGCTCACTGATCTGTCGTGATGCCTTATGCGTCCAGTAGGGCACGAGGTGGATACGCTCCGTAGCGCCGTAGGGTAGCGGCCCGGCAGTGTTCCACAGCTGATTGGAGACGGCTGCCCGCCCCAGGCCATGAATCAGCGCCGCTTTACCAATCTCCGTCTGGTCGGGCTCTGGCAGCCCCCACAAGTGGGCGGCCTCGACGGCAATCAGCGCCACCTGCCGGGAGTAACCTGCCAGCCAGGGCAGCTTCAGGTCGATCACATCACCTACCAGGGTCAACGACACGGGGCGTTCGAGCTGGGTGTCATCCTGCCCATCGGGCGTTGTTTCCAGTTCCGCTAACCATGCCTTGGCATTGCGCACCAGCACGGCGGCAAGAACGGCGGGGTAGCGACGGTCGGCCTGTTCGTTGATCCAGTTCAGCGCCGCGTCCAGGCCATGGGCGCGGCTGAGGATGTCCAGGTCTCCGGCCAGCACCACCTGGTAGGCCACGTCCGGGATGTGCGCATGGCTCACACCAAACGGCCGGCCGGTTCCGTCATAGGTCTCGAATATCCGGCACAAGCCTGCTTCAACCGCCGCGCCGAGTTCGAGCGTTTTCGCGATCTGGCCAGATACCTCGCAGTGCACCACGGCGAGTGGTGCCGCCTGGTGCACGGCGTTCATCTGTTCGGCGCCCAGGGTCTGGTCGAGCATCGCACGGCGGCCATCGACATCATTGCCCAGCAGATGGGCGAAGCCATCGGCGTTGGCGGTGCAGCCGGACCAGCGCAGCAAGGCGACCTGCTGCGCCGTCATCAGGTGCTCGCCTTCGCCGTGCATGGCGCGGGCCAGCATCTGCGCCAAGCGGGCAACACGTTGGGAGTGGCCAAGGGGCTGGCCCATGCTGAGGTCGCCGACCTGGGAGATAGCCCCCAGTGCGCCGCTCAAGGAGATGTCGAATCGTAGCGCGCTATCCATGAAAAAAGCCCCAGGGTCGGATAAATGACCGATACCCGCCAAGCATGTGGGTCCGCAGAATTTGAACTCCCAACACAGGAGTTCAGCCCATGAAAACATTCAAGTCGCAACTCGTCACCGCCGCCTTCGCCCTGACCAGCACTCTTATGGTGAGTGTCAGCCAGGCTGCCGAGGCAACGCCTTCGGTGGTCATCGTACACGGCGCCTTCGCCGACGGCTCTGACTGGGCCAAGGTAGTGCCGTACCTGCAGGCTGAAGGGGTGGCCGTGACGGTGGTGCAAAACCCGCTGACCTCGCTGGCTGACGACGTTGCCGCCACGCGACGCGTGCTGAACAACCAGTCGGGCAACGTGGTGCTGGTCGGCCACTCCTGGGGCGGCACCGTGATCAGCGAAGCCGGCGCCCATGAGAAAGTCAGCGCTCTTGTGTACGTCGCCGCCTTCGCCCCCGACGCCGGGCAATTCAGTGGTGAACAGGGCAAGGGCGCGCCTACCCCGCCTGGCATCAGCCAGATCAAGGCAGACGGCAACGGCTTCCTCTACCTGACGCCAGAAGGCATGGCCAAGGACTTCGCCCAGGATCTCCCGGCGGCACAAACCGCGGTGATGAGTGCAACGCAAGGCCCGATCAAGGCATCCGCCTTCGATGACCGGACCACGATCGCTGCCTGGAAGACCAAGCCGTCCTGGTACCTGCTCGCCTCTGAGGACCGCATGATCCACCCCGACGTTCAGCGCTCCAGTGCCAAGCGTATCGGCGCCACCCTGACCGAACTGGGCACCAGCCATGTGCCGCAGCAGTCGCAGCCTGGCGAAGTGGCCAAGGTGATTCTCGAAGCGGTACGCAGTGTCGATGCGCAGTGATCGGGAATGCAGTTCCATGCTCACAGCCTATGACCTGAAAAATTAAGCGCTTAACCTCTCCCGGATGTGCTCGCAGCCACTGCATGGATTTTCAGCAGTAGGCTGCGCGCAAACACTACGCTAGGGTCTGTTAGGCCATTCTTTAGGTCAGTCTCGACGTTGGGCGGTGAGTGTGGATAGGTTTCAGGAGATGAAGGTACTGCTGGCCGTTGCTGAGGCGGAAAGCTTTGCCGGTGGCGCCAAGCTGGTGGGTATGTCGCCGCCCAGCGTGACTCGGGTAATTGCCGGCCTGGAGAAACGTCTGGGCACGCTGCTGCTGGCGCGCAGCACGCGTAGCCTGCGCCTAACCGAAGCGGGGCGGCGCTATGTGGAGGACTGCAAGCGCATCCTGCTGGAGCTGGAAGAGGCCGAAGAGTTGGCCATCGGCAGCAGCATTCGTGCACGGGGTAACCTGACCGTGACGGCGCCGGTGATGTTCGGTGAGCTGTATCTGATTCCGCTGATTACTGAGTACCTGTCGGCCCATCCACAGGTGACGATCAATGCGCTGTTGGTGGATCGCCTGGTGAACATGGTGGAGGAGGGCGTGGACGTCGCTATCCGCATTGGCCAGTTGCCGGAAACCGGTCTGCAGGCCATCAAGGTTGGGCAGATTCGCCCGGTTATCTGCGCCGCGCCGGCTTTTCTCGAACGCTTTGGTCGACCGCAGGAGCCCAAGGACGTACTGGCCGCGCCCATCGTGATGTCCTCGGCCAGCAGCCTGCTCACCGATTGGCAGTTCAACCTGGGCACAAGCTCCCTCACGCTGCACCCCAAGCCGCGTCTGCTGGTGAGTTCCAATCAGGCAGCGATCAATGCTGCACGCCTGGGCTGGGGGCTGACGCGGGTGCTGTCGTATCAGGTGGCCGAGCTGGTTGCGAAGGGCGAGCTGGAGATCATCCTCGATACCTTTGAGGCAGCCGCTCTGCCGGTGCATGTGCTTTATCAAGGTGGCGGACGGGTGCCTGCCAAGGTGCGCACCTTTGTCGATTTCTGTGCCAGCCGCTTCCTGCAAGACCCTGCGCTGCAACGGGCCGGGAGCGTATAGCGCATGAGTCGCTATCGGCAGATGCAGGTGTTCGCAGCCGTGGTGCAAGCCGGTAGCCTGGCAGCGGCCGCGCGGCAGCTGGATCTGTCGCCCGCGACCATCATGCGTACCGTCGCCTCATTGGAAGCACGGCTGAACAACAGCCTGCTTATTCGCGGGCCGCGCGGTGTTGAGCTGAGCCCGGTGGGCGAACAGTTTGCCGTCAGCTGTCGGCAGATCCTCGAACAAACCGCGGTTGCCGAACGCTCCGCCGCCGGTTTGCATGCAAGCCCTGCCGGTCGGTTGACCCTGTCGTTACCGCTGCTGATGGATCAGCAGGTGTTTATGCCCATCGCCCTCGACTATCTGGCGGATTTCCCCGAGGTGCAGCTGGTCACTCGGGCCAGCGAAGGTGTGCCGAAACTGCTTGAGGAGGGCATTGATATCGCCCTGGTGGTGGGCCATTTGCCGAACTCTTCCGGGTTTGCCATGCCGGTGGGTAGGGTGCGGCCGATTGTCTGCGGCTCTCCCGGCTACCTGGCCAAGTGGGGGCGCCCGCAGACGCCCGACGACCTTAAAGCGCATCGCGCGGTATTGACCACAGCCAGCGGCCAGCAGAGCGAATGGCGCTTTCAATGCGCGCGCGCCACGCGCCTGGTGAAACCTGCGCCAGTGTTGACCTGCACGACTCAGCGCGCCGCCATCCATGCCGCAACCCTGGGGCTGGGCCTGATTCGTTGCATGAGCTATGAGGCGCACCATGAATTGCAGAACGGCTTGCTTGAACCGCTACTGAGTGACTTTGCCAGTCAGGACCTGCCTGCGCAGCTGATCTACCGCGATGGTCGCCGGGCCGAGGCGCGGGTGCGCACTTTTATCGATTTCGCTACGCCCAGGCTGCGCGCTCATCCTGCATTTATTGGCTAACGCCGCGAGCTTGTCACCTCAGCTGACCGCCGCATTCTTTTAGAAAACGAAATTATGCATTGCTCTGCATGGTGATTCTGCTTAGCCGCGAGTGGGCGCAGCATAAACCTACCAGCGCAAGAGCCGCCGACTTGGTTTGACGCCGCGCTGACTTCCCTCATCCCATACGGAGCCGCACCATGTCTCAGCCAGCCATCAAACTCTATCGCCACCCACTTTCTGGCCACGCCCATCGCGTCGAGCTGCTGCTCTCACTGTTAAAGCTGCCCACCGAATTGGTGTTTGTCGACCTGGCCAACGGGGCGCACAAGAAGCCTGAATTCCTCGCCATTAATGCCTTTGGGCAAGTGCCGGTTATCGATGACAACGGCACCGTTCTTAGCGACTCCAACGCCATCCTGGTGTACCTGGCGAAGAAGTACGGCAACGGTAGCTGGCTGGCTGAAGAGCCTCTCGCTGCTGCACGCATTCAGCGCTGGCTCTCGGTGGCGGCAGGCCAAGTGGCTTACGGCCCGGCATCTGCGCGGTTGATCACGGTGTTCGGCGCTGCATTGAATGCCGAGGAGGTAATTGCGCGATCTCATGCGCTGCTCAAGGTGATGGACGGCGAACTGGCCAGCACGCCTTTCCTGGCGGGCGATACCGCCACCCTCGCCGATATCGCCAACTACACCTATATCGCCCATGCGCCGGAAGGCAATGTCTCGCTGCAGGCCTATCCGAACGTGCGCGCTTGGTTGGAGCGGGTAGAAGCACTTCCCGGGTTTGTGCCGATGCAGCGCACCGCTGCAGGTCTGCAGGCCAACTGAGTCCGTCATAGGCTGCCGGGTGCCCGGCAGCTCTCTTGAGGAGCGCATTGCATGGATCATCTGCCCAAACACCGTCGCTCGCCCTGGCATGCCGGGGAAAAAACGCTTCAGGAAACCTACGGCGTCTCCGAACGCATGGAGGTAATCGGGCAGAAGGTTATCCGCGATTACATGCCCGACCAGCACCGCGAGTTCTATCAGCAGTTGCCGTTTATGGTCATTGGCGCGGTCGATGCGCAGCAGCGGCCCTGGGCGACCCTGCTTGAGGGGCCGGAAGGTTTTGTCACTTCACCCGATCCGCAGCAGTTGCTATTGGCCGTTCAACCCGACGCGCAGGACCCAGCCGCCAGCGGTCTGCAACCTGGCCACGCCATCGGCTTGCTCGGTATCGAACTGCATACGCGTCGGCGCAATCGCATTAACGGGGTGATCCAGCAGGTGTCGGCTGATGGTCTTGCCGTTGCGGTGGAGCACTCCTACGGCAACTGCCCCAAGTACATCCAGGCACGCGGCTATAGCCGCACTACTGAGCCGCTGAAGGACCGCGCCATGCGCGAGGACTTCAGCGCACTGAATGCTCGCACGACGGAGATGATCCGTGCGGCGGACACCTTTTTTATCGCCAGCTTCTTCGACCATGACCCGCACAGCCGCTCTGTGGACGTGTCGCATCGCGGTGGCCGCGCCGGTTTTGTCAAAGTCGAAGGCAACCGGCTGACCATTCCCGACTATGCCGGCAATTTGTTCTTCAACACCTTGGGCAACCTGCAGGCCAATCCAGTTGCGGGGCTGCTGTTTGTCGACTTCACCACTGGCGACATGCTGCAACTCACCGGCCGCACCGAGCTGATCCTTGATAGCCCAATGATCCACGCATTTGAAAGTGCCGAGCGCCTCTGGACCTTTGAGGTCGAGCAGGCAGTATTGCGCCCGGCCGCGACATCGCTGCGCTGGGAATTTCACGATTACGCACCGACCAGTTTGGCCACCGGCACCTGGGCTGAGGCGGACGAGAAGCTGCGTCAGAACGAACAACGCCGGCAGTGGCAACAATGGCGCGTGACGCAGGTACAGCAGGAGAGTAAGGACATCCGCTCGTTTTATATCCAGCCGCTGGATAAGGCCGCGCTGGCTTTTACCCCTGGGCAGCACGTGCCGGTGCGCATAAAACCAACTGGTGATGGGGCGCCGCTGATCCGCACGTACAGCGTGTCTAGCGCGCCGTCGGACGGGCATATCCGCATCAGCGTCAAGGCGCAGGGGCCAGCCTCGTATCATCTGCATAACCATGTGCAGGTGGGCGATGTGCTGGAGGTTCGCCCGCCCATGGGTAGCTTCACTCTGACAGAGGAAGCCGAGCGCCCGGTGGTGTTGATCGCTGCCGGGGTGGGCATTACGCCTTTGCTCTCGATGTTCCGGGAGTTGGCCGCGCAGAATCATCAGCACCAGCGGCAACGCCATGTGTATCTGTTCCAGAGCGCCAGAACCCTGGAGGACCTGCCGTTCCAGGCAGAGCTCAAGGAACTGCAGGCGCGCGATACCGAGCGGCTGCATATCCACCGCGCACTAAGCAACCCTGGTTCGGACGCCGTGGCTGGCCGCGACTTTGAAATCACCGGTCGCCTCGATTTTGCTCAGGTAAAGGCGCGGCTGCCGCTGGATGACTACGACTTTTACCTGTGCGGCCCCGGCGGCTTTCTGCAGACCATGTACGACGGGCTGCGGGCGCTGAATATTGTTGATAAGCGCATCCACGCCGAAGCATTCGGCCCATCGACGTTGCAACGCTTAGCGGTTGAACAGTCGGTTGCGCCGATTCAGCTACCCGCCGCCAGCGCCCCAGTACCGGTCTATTTCTCCTCATCAGCGAAGGAAGCACGCTGGACGCCGGGCAGCGGCAGCCTGCTGGAGCTGGCCGAAAGCCGGGGCCTGACCCCCGACTTCAGCTGCCGTGGCGGTTCATGCGGCACCTGCAAAACGCGCCTGGTCAGCGGCAACGTGCACTACCCCAACCCACCGGCGCAAATGCCGGAAAGCGACAGCGTGCTGATCTGCTGCGCCGTACCTGCGCAGCAGGAAGACGGTATCCAACCCTTGGTGCTTGATCTCTAGCGAGGTGCTGCGACATGAACAGCGAAATAGTTGGCCGCTACGACTCGCTCGACTCATCGAGTGAAACGCCAGGGCACTGGGAGGTTAATTATTTACTGCCTCAGTTGCTGTCTGGTCCGGAATGCCCAGGCTACGACGTAAATGCTGCGCTGATGCGTGTGTTGAAGCGGCTGTTTGCCTGCCTATGGGCACCCCGCGTAGTGCCACCTGTTACGCCATCCCTCATCCCATACAGGAGCCACTGCCATGTCTACCGCTGAAATTCGTCAACCGATTCCGCCCTTTACCCGTGAGTCGGCCATCTTGAAAGTCCGCCTCGCCGAAGATGGCTGGAACAGCCGCGATGCGGCCAAAGTGGCCCTGGCTTATACCCCGGATACCCAATGGCGCAACCGCGCGGAGTTCGTCACCAGCCGTGCCGAGGCGCAGGCGTTTTTAGAACGCAAATGGAGCAAGGAGCTGGAGTACCGCTTGATCAAGGAGCTGTGGGCGTTTACTGATAACCGCATCGCCGTGCGCTATGCCTACGAATGGCACGACGACTCGGGCAACTGGTTTCGCTCCTACGGCAACGAGAACTGGGAGTTCGCCGAGAACGGCCTGATGGCCCATCGCTTTGCCTGCATCAATGACCTGCCTATTCAAGAGTCCGAGCGTAAGTTCCGCTGGCCATTGGGGCGTCGCCCTGACGACCATCCGGGGCTTTCGCAATTGGGGTTATAACGGCATCGACCTAAGCCGCTCGAGTAAGACAAAACGGGATTGACGCCTTGCGCGCCAATCCCGTTTTTGCTTTCAGGCTCGTGATAGAGGCGTCATCAGGCACTTCGAACCAATGGACTCGACAGCAGCGGCAACGCTTAGCAGGGCTGAGTCGTCATAGGCGCGGCCGGCGAAATGTAACTTTTCGCGCTGTGTACGCAAACGGACAGAACTCCTTGGCGTTTATCGCCATGATGCCATCGGCCTGCAAAACAGAGCGGTGCCGTTGCTCAAAGGATGCTATGTCGATCGTTGCCACTCCACGCGAAAACCACCTGTTGGCCGCCCTGCCTGGCGAGGAGCTAGGACGCCTGCAGCCCTTTCTCGAACTGATTCCATTGCTCAGCGGGACTGTGCTTTACGGGCCTGGGGAGCCCATGCGTTATCTTTATTTCCCAACCGATTCTATCGTTTCGTTGCTGTACGGCGTCGAGGATGGTTCTTCGGTGGAAATCGCCTTAGTCGGTAATGAAGGCGTAGTGGGCATGGCCTTGTACATGGGCGGCGAGACCACCCTCAGCCAAGCTATCGTGCAGAGTTCGGGCTCGGCCTACCGCTTGAAAGGGCAGGTGCTTATGTCGCCCTTCGATCACGCCGCACCGCTGCAACAGTTGCTGCTGCGCTACACCCAGGCGCTGCTTACGCAAATGGCCCAGCGCCTGGTGTGCACCCGCGTACATTCACTGGACCAGCAATTATGCCGCTGGTTATTGCAGTGCTTTGATCGCTTGCCGGTGAATCAACTACGGATGACTCAAGAGTTGATCGCCAGCATGCTCGGGGTGCGGCGCGGCGGGGTGTCCGAAATGGCCGGCAATCTCCAGCGCTCCGGGCTCATCAGCTACAGCCGTGGTTGTATTACGCTGCTCGATCGGCCGGGTCTGGAGGGGCGTTCCTGCGAGTGTTATGCGGTGGTTAAAAACGAGTTCGAGCGCCTGTTTCCGAGTGCCTTGCGCGCGCACAGCTGATAAAAGCGGACTGATTTATTGCCCAAAGCTGTCGCTAGAAAAAGACAGAAATTGGATAACAGCGGTCCTCCCTCAGCATCACTAGCAGGGCTCCGACTCTCGCGCACCCGCAATTTGGGTGGAGTAAAACGATACCCATCAGGGCTTGCGGTGGGCTGCGCTGCGCTCAGCGCCGGGCTACCCATTGCATATAGCTCCTGACGGGCTCACAGTTTTGCGTTTTCAGCCTCCCTGCAAAGGCGGCGTGCGTGGCGGCACCAGGCGTTTCGAGCCGGTCGACTCGAACGCCGCGGCAAAGCGCAGCAGGGCTGAGTCGTCGTAGGCGCGACCAGCGAAGGTCAGGCCGATGGGCATGCCGATATCGGCCATCACGCCCATCGGCACGGTGACGGTGGGCACGCCCAGATGGCGGATGGCCAGATTGCCGTTGGCCACCCAGACGCCATTGCTCCAGGCGAGATCCGCAGACTCTGGATTGACGTCGGCATCCGCCGGGCCGACGTCGGCGACGGTGGGGAACAGCACGGCGTCGAGGCCGAGTTGATCCATCCAGTCTTCCAGGTCGAGCTTGCGGGTTTGCTCCAGGCCGCGCAGGCCGTCGGGCAGGGTTTCGATCTGATCCCAGTTCTTAAGGCCGCGCTTGGCCATGTTGACGTATTCGTCCATGCCAGCGGCCAGATCGCCCTCGCGGTTGGGTAGGGTGCCGGGGTCGTGGGGGAAGATCCGCGGGCCATCGACATCGGCCAGCGTGTTTAGCTTGGGGTCGCCATTGGCGCGCAGGAAGTCGTCAAAGGCCCAGCCGCTCAGCTCCCACAATTCGTCATGCAGGAACTCCGGGGTGACGATGCCACGGTTGTAAACGGTCGGCGCGCCGGGACGGTCGCCTTCGCAGTTGGACACCAGCGGGAAGTCCACTTCGATGACTTCGGCGCCAGCGGCTTCCAGCGTCTTGCGCGCCTGCTCCCAGAGCGCAATGACTGACGGCCGAGTGTGGATGCGCTGGCCAGTCGGGCCGCCGATGCCTGGGTTCTCGCTGGTGCCGGCGGCGTCATCCTTGTTGATAAACATACGTGGCACGCCAAAGCGTTTGCCGGCCAGAGCATCGGCCTTGGCGGCCAGGTCGGCATAGGCGGCTGGGCGGACATCGGAGGCTTTGGGGATTGGCACCCAGGGCTGCAGGCGCCACAGATCGCCACGGTTGTCCGGGTCGTCGGCGACCACGATGTCGAGTATTTCCAGCAGATCGCTCATGGTTCGTGCATAGGGCACCACCACGTCCATGGTCGGCGTCAGCGGCCAGTTACCGCGCACCGAAATCACCCCGCGCGACGGCGTGTAGGCGCACAGGCCGTTGTTCGAGGCTGGGCCGCGACCGCTCGACCAGGTTTCTTCAGCCAGACCAAAAGCGGCAAAACTGGCCGCAGTGGCGGTGCCGGCACCGTTGGATGAGCCGGAAGCGAAGGGCGCGGTGAGGTAGCCGGCGTTGTACGGGCTTTCCGCCCTGCCATAGACACCGCGCTGCATGCCGCCGTTGGCCATGGGCGGCATATTGGTTTTGCCCAGGCAGATGGCCCCGGCGGCGCGCAGACGTTCGACGGTAAAGGCATCGCGATAGGCGACTAGGTCCTTGAAGGCTGGGCTGCCGGAGGCGGCGGTCAGGCCCTTGACCAGGTAACTGTCCTTGGCGGTGTAGGGAATGCCGTCGAGCGGACCGAGGGCCTCGCCACGGGCGCGGCGTTCATCGGATGCCTGGGCTTCTTTGAGCGCATCGGGGTTGCGCACCACCACGGCATTGAGTTGGGTCGGGGTGCCGGCAGCGTCGTAGGCGTCGATGCGGGCGAGGTAGGCCTGCACCAGTTCGACCGCCGTGGTCTGGCCGGCTTCGAGCGCGGCGCGCAGTGAAGCAATGGAAACCTCGGTTACCTCGATCATGCTGTCACCGCTGGCTGTTGAAGAGCGTTGTTCATATCGGTTCTCGTGGCGCTGTTGTGTACGCGTTGAACAGGTTGCTGGCGTCTATTTTAGCCGCGCGCTGGCGTGACCAGTCCCTTGATTACTGCCGGGCGGGCGACAAAGGTTTGCAACACTCGCTGAACATTGCCGAAGCGCTCGAACTCCACCAGCTCTCCAGCCTCATAGAACCCCACCAGATTTCTGACCCAGGGGAACACGGCGATATCGGCGATGCTGTAGTCCTCACCCATGATCCAGCTACGGCCTTGCAGGCGTTGCTCGAGTACGCCGAGCAGGTGCTGGGATTCGGCGACATAACGGTCGCGCGGGCGTTTGTCCGGGTAGTCCTTGCCGGCGAATTTATGGAAGAAGCCCAGCTGGCCGAACATCGGACCGATGCCGCCCATCTGCCACATCAACCACTGCAGGGTTTCATAGCGCGTGGCGGGGTCCTGGGCCAATAGCTGGCCGGTCTTTTCCGCCAGGTAGATCAGGATCGCCCCGGACTCGAACAACGCCAGCGGTTTGCCGCCTGGGCCGTTGGGGTCGAGGATCGCCGGGATCTTGTTGTTCGGGTTGAGCGAGAGAAATTCTTCGCTGAGCTGATCGTTAGTATCGAAGCTGACCAGGTGCGGCTCATAGGCCAGACCGATCTCTTCCAGCATGATTGAGGCTTTGACGCCGTTGGGCGTGGGCAGCGAATACAGCTGCAGACGCTCGGGGTGCTGGGCGGGCCATTTTTGCGTAATTGGGTAAGCGGAAAGGGCTGACATGGGCGCTCCGGATTAAGGTGGCGAAAGGCGCAGGATAACGGTGATTGGCCATTTGGTCAGGTTGCAGATTTTTCCCCGCGCGCAGAAATCGGTATGGTTGGGGCCATCTCAATCCCAGCCAACTGGAGAACCCCGATGAGCCTGCACGGCGAATACGACAACCAGAATATCTTTGCCCAGATCATCCGCGGCGAAGCCCCTTGCTACAAGCTCTACGAGGATGAGGATGTACTGGCCTTCCTCGATGTGTTTCCGCAGTCCTTCGGCCATACCCTGGTGATCCCCAAGCGCTCGGCGGCGCGCAATATTCTGGAAATCGACAGCGACAGCCTGAGCAAGGTGATGGCTGTGGTGCAGAAGCTGACGGGTGTGATCATCGACGAGCTGGAGCCAGCCGGGGTGCAGGTGGCGCAGTTCAATGGCGCGCCAGCCGGGCAAACGGTATTCCATATTCATATGCATATTGTGCCGCGCTACGCTGGCGAGAAGCTCAGCGTGCACGCCGGCGGCAAGGCCGAGCCGGAAGAGTTGGCGGCGTTGCAGGCACGTCTGCTCAAGCGCATCGCCGGTTGATAAAAGCCTGGTTGTGGCGACGCATCAGTCTGCACTTGAGGCCAGCCGCGCCAGGGGCAATACTCAAGCCGTTTTGCGGTTTACCTTTACTGTTTTCTGCGCCCATGGAGGGCTCCCATGCGATTGATTTGTGCCGTTTTACCGCTGTTGCTGTTGGCCGGCTGTTCGTCCTGGAAGCCCGCACCAGAGGATGTCAAACCTGTGCCAGCGGACCGTTTGCTGGGTTATCAGGAACCGCTGGGCCGGGGCGGAGAGTTGCAGGTCAATCGTGATGTCGGCGGCATGGGCGGCGGTTGCTATGTAGCTGTTCTGGTCGACCGCAAGGTGGCTGCGCGCATCGGCGTGGGTGAGCAGGTGCGTTTTCAGGTGCCGGTCGGCACGCGGGTGCTGAGCATTGGTATCGACGAGATGGACGACACCCTGTGCGGTATGGGTCGCCTGCGTCGTGAGCTGGCCGTGAAGGTCGAACCGGGTTCACAGCAGAACTTCCGCATCGTCAGCGATAACCGCAAAGGTTTCGACATCCTGCCGATTACCCAGTAACTCGCAACAAGCCGGTGTCCTGTCAGGCACCGGCAGCTTCTGCCATCTGCATCGGCCCGCGCATCGCCCGGATAACCTTCTGTGTCTGATGTGCGTTGGGCGCAGACTGGCGGCAATTTGCTACTGCGTATGGCTGCGCGGGCAAGCGGCAAGGGTAGAATCCGCTCGGTTAATTAACGGAGACGGGTTGTGAAGGGATTGCCGATTGCCATTGTCGGAGCCGGTACGGCGGGGTTGGCCACGGCGCTGTTCCTCGCCCGCCAGGGCTTCAGCGTGCGCCTGCTGGAGCGTGTAGCGGAGCTGCAGCCGGTGGGTGCCGGGGTGTTGTTGCAACCCTCGGGGTTGGCGGTATTGCAGCAACTGGGGTTGTTTGCCGAGTGCAGTGGCCTGGGGGCCGCGGTCAGCCGCTTGTACGGCACATCGGCCAATGGCCGGGTGATTCTCGATACCCGTTATGCGCACTGGCAGCCCGGCAGTTTTGGTATGGGCATTCACCGCAGCGTATTGCTAACGGCTTTGCTCAACGCGGCGCGGCAAGCCGGTGTGCAGATTGAGACCGGTGTGCATATCAGCCGCTTTACCCAGCATGGCAGCCATGTGCAGCTGTATTGCCAGGACGAACAGGGCGTCGAGCAGCCATTCGGCGAATTCGCCGCGCTGGTGCTGGCCGATGGCGTGCGCTCGGCCTTGCGCAGGCAGATGCAGGTCAAGCAGTGGTTGCAGCCTTATCCCTGGGGCGCGCTGTGGAGCATTGTGCCGACCCCGGCTTCGTCGCCAAACGCGCCGGATGCCACGGATCTGCGCCAGTGGTACCGGGACTGTGCGCAGATGTTCGGCATCATGCCCACCGGGCGTACCCACCTGAACCGCGAGCAGGCGCTGAGCAGTCTGTTCTGGAGCCTGCCGGTGGCGCAGTTTGCCGCCTGGCGTGAGGGCGGGCTGGCAGCCTGGAAAACCCAGGTACGGCAACTGGCCGGCAGCGCGGCCGAGCCCTTTATTGAGCTGATCGAACGCCCCGAGCAACTGAGCCAGGCGGTGTATGCCGATGTGCGCATGCAGCAGTGGCACGACGGCCGGGTGATCGCCATCGGCGACTGCGCCCACGCCATGAGCCCGCAACTGGGCCAGGGCGCGAATATGGCCCTGGTGGATGCGGCGGCTCTCTCCGCAGCCGTTACCGCACAGAGCACAGCGACGGACTGTGACTGGTCAGCAGTATTCGCCGCCTATGCCAGCAGCCGGCGTGATCATCTGCGTTATTACCGTCAGGCCAGCCGCCTGCTTACTCCATTGTTCCAATCCCACAGCCGCAGCCTGGCCTGGCTGCGTGACAGCGTGCTGTTGCTGGCGCGGCACAACCCATTTGGCCGTGCGCATGCTGTCAGCACCTTGGTGGGGGGCGCAGTGGCTGGTTGCTGGCCGGTGCCGAACGGCCGTTGCAGGTATGGAATGGGCAGCCGGAGTTGGCGGCTACTCAAGTTCTTCAGGCAGACAGCGATCTGGTGAGCCCTGCGTAGTAGCGCGTGGTCGTTACTAGTATTTGCTGCAGCGCAATTCAGCGATACCGAGCAAGCAGGGCGTCGAATTCGCCGGCCTGTTTCATCTGCACCATGGCGCGCAGCAGGGCCATGGTCGGCACATCCGGGGCGTCGCGGACGATGCAGGCAATCGGGTCGGAGGCGACTTCGCTGAGGTTGTGCAGCTTTTGCCCGGCTGCTTGGTGGCGGTTGAACCATTGCAGCGAGAGTTCGTTGCTGATGGCGTAGCGGTAGCGCCGGGCGCTGAGTTTGAGTAGCACCTGATCCTGGGTGCGGGCGTCTTCACGCTGGATCTGCCCACTGGCGAACAGCGGTTCCAAGCGCGGATAGGTAAAACCGAGGACGGTGCCCAGGCGCACATTGAGCAGTTGTTCGGGTTGCAGTTTCTCGGGATTAACGCCTGCCAGCACATCACGCTGGGTCATAAAGGGCAGGCTCCAGATATAGCGATAGTGGCCGCTGTTGACCCAGTTCGGGCTGACGTAGCAGCGCACATCGATGTCGCCGGTATCCAGCGCGTGCTGCACGCGCATGCGTGGCATCACCACCAGCTCGGCTTTGCGCCCAACCTTGGCGGCCATGCGCTGTTGCAGGTCGACCAGAATGCCGTCCACTGCCTTGCCGTTTTCGATACGCACCATGGGCATGGCCCAGCTGTCGTTGATCGAGAAGCGCAGCGCCCGTTCGGTGGCGAGTGATGCGCAGCTCAGGGTCAGCAACAGCAGGGCAGGCAACAGCTTGTGCACCAGGGCAGATCCTTTGCGCTATAGACGCTTCAGCGGGTCATCGGCAGGGCTGCGCCCATCAGTGCAAACATTCCGCCACAGCAACGGTTGAAGCCTTTGCCAGTGCGTTGCAGCCAGGGGCGAACGCGATGGGCCATACGCGCGAGTAGGTATTCGACGCTGCCTTCGACCACCGCAAAAGTCAGCGCCATGATGGCGAACTGCAGCCAGAGGTCACCGCGCGGGTCGAGAAACTGCGGCAAAAACGCGCCGAAAAACAGGATTACCTTGGGATTCGACAGCGCCGACAGCAGGCCCTGGCGAAACAGCTTGAAGCCGCTGGTCTCGGTGGCCTTTTCAGCCATGGCGAGGTGCAGGGGCGGCGCGCGCCAGAGTTGAATGCCCAGCCAGATCAGGTAGGCACCGCCGAGCCATTTGAGAATGGTCAGGGCCTGCGCCGAGGCTTGCAGCAAGGTGCCGATACCCAGCATCGACAAGGCCATCAGCAGGGTAAACCCAAGCACTCCGCCGCTGACGGTAAACAGGGTTTTGCGATGACCGTACAAAGCGCCATGGCTAAGCGCGAGCAGGCCGTTAGGGCCAGGCGTCAGCGACAGGCCAAATACTGCGGTAAGAAAGATCAGCCAGGTATGCAGAGCCATAAAACAGGTATCCAGAAGCGGGAGAGTGCAGGGCAGAGCCTGCGTGCCTCTGTTTTTTCATGCTGTGACTGGATAGTCAAGCTGCCTTAAGTCGCAGGGCGGATATGCAGATGCAGCGGTCCTGCCCGCGAGGGCAGGACCGGCGCTATCAGCGGTTGGCTTCCTTGAAGTTATCGTCGGACGGCTCCTTGGTGTAGGCGCCCTGGTCGTGTACCAGTTTCTTGCTGCCATTCATCAAGGTGGTGATGCGGCTGTCGCTGGTTTTCGCCGAAGCGGCCTGGTTACTGGTGCCGGTAATCAGCGGTGGGTTGCTGCTGAATGACCACAGGTAGTGCCACACGGCTGCGTTGTGCTTCTCGGTCAGTTGCGTGGCGCCGAAGTACCAGGGCTTGAGCTCGCTGAAGGCGGTCATGTTCATCAGCCCGGTGTTGCTGTCGCCGATAAAGCCGGTGCTGCTGGCCCCGGAGGTGCGGTAGACCTCGAAGATCACGCCTTTGGTTTTCAGCTCGCTGACATAGGTGCGGCAGACTTCGCCGACCCACTTGTTACCCAAAAAGCTTTTCGCGTTGTTGGAGTAGAACGGGTCGAGCAGGGCGACGCGCTTGGGCAGCAGTTTGCTGTTAACGGTGCCGGCGCTGACCGCATCGCTGATTTTCTTGGTCAGGACGATGGCCATCTGGTTGCCCAGGGAATGGCCGGCAATACGGATATTGCTGCCGCTGTAACCGGCAAGGTTGGCTTTGTAGCTGTTGAATAGCAGGTCGCTGGCCGATTGGCTTGGGCCTGTGGCGTAAGCGCCGCTGCTGTTGCGCCAGCGCATGGCGCGCGGGCCGCTGGCGGTCCAGATCTTGGCTTCGGCATCCTTCACTTCGCCTTCATCGGCGAACTGGTTCCAGTACAGCACGCCGACGTTGTAACCGGCGGCGAGCCAGGCGTGAGCCAGATCCAGGTCTGGGCCGCCGGCATCCTTGCGGTTGAAGGTTTCGCGGTTCTTCTTCTGGGTGGCGCCGTTCTGCCAACCGTGGATATAGATCAGGGTCGGTTTGCTGGCCACGTAATAGGCGTTGCTCTGGCCGGGCACGGCCTTCTGCCAGCTGTCGCCGTAACCGAACCAGTACAGGCCGTGGTCGAGATTCTGGAAGGTGCTATCGGGGAACACGCCCACGGCAGCCTGGCTCAGGGAGGTAAAACTCAGCACCAGCAATAGAAGCAGCTTGCGCATGACGGAAACCTTTCTTGTTATTAGGGAAAGGCGAGCATATAGATTGTCCGACAATCATCTATCACCCGGACGGGTGAGGCGGCTGCATCGGCGCTCAAGCGCCGGCTCGCGGGGCCTGGCGGGATGTGTCTTGCGCCACGTTGTGAGCATCTTTGCCTCAATAGCCGACAGCTTGTTGCAGTTGTCCTGACGTGCTGAGCGGACGAAGACCCCCAGGCTGTGGCAAACTCCGTGGCTCGTAACAGGACGTTTCATGGATCGAGTTTGCTGAGCCTGTCAGCCGTTTTTTTGCCCATGGCCTAGCCTGCCCTGGGCGTATTGCATAACTGGCCGCTGCCTGCGG
>JBIHZW010000177.1:0-7786 GCA_044240245.1 Pseudomonas sp.
AGTTCGACATCCGCCTGCGGCTCGCCTTCCCAAACATCCAGCACCACCTGCAGATCACTGCGCTGTGTCAGCAACTCACGCAAGGCCTGGTTATCCACCACAGCACCACGGCTGGCGTTGATCAGCCAGCTGCCTGGCTTGAGCGCGGCCAAACGGGCGTGATCGAACAGGTGATAAGTCGGGTGCTCGCCCAGCCGTTCCAGCGGGGTATGCAGGCTGACCACATCGCACTGCTCCAGCACCTGCTGCAGGGTGACGAAATCACCACCCTCTGCCGCCTGACGCGGCGGATCGCAGACCAGAACCCGCCAGCCCAGACCGCGCAGCACCTTGAGCAGACGGCTGCCGACCTGGCCCGCGCCGATCACCCCGTAGGTGCGGTTAGCCAGATCGACGCCTTGCTGCTCGGCCAATACCAGCAGGCTGCCCAGCACATAGTCGACCACACCACGGGCATTGCAGCCCGGCGCGCTAGCCCAGGTGATGCCAGCCTGCTGGAAATAATCGAGGTCCAGATGATCGGTGCCGATGGTGCAGGTGCCGACAAACTTCACCGCCGCCCCGTCCAACAGCGCGCGATCCACCTGAGTCACCGAACGCACCAGCAAAAGATCCGCATCGGCGACCGCAGCCGCATCAATACTGCGGCCGGGTAGGCGACGAATCTCGCCAAAACCGGCAAAGAATTCGTCAAGCAGGGGGATATTTTCATCAGCAACGATGCGCATGGCGATGCTCCGCAAATCAGGCCGGCATTCTAACCTGCCTGCACCGCTTGGCTACGCTGAGTAGCGCAATGCGTCTGTCGTGCTGAAACACTGTGCAACAAGGTTTCCTGACCAAGCCGTCAGGGCGTAGACTGCGCGGTTTCCTTAGAGGGTGTTTACAAACGTAGCGAGCGAAGATCAGGCAAGGCGAAATCAGCCGAAAAAGCGCAGTGTACGAGTAGTACATGAGCATTTTGAGACTGATTTCAACGCAGCATCATCGAGCGCAGTAGTTTGTAAACATCCTCGGACACCCTGCCGGATACATTTCATGCTTGCCCAAACCCGCTTGCAACGCGCCAGCACCGAGTTTTACAGCCTGCTGAAGCTCGCAACGCCGATCATCATTGCCCAGTTGGCCAACACCGCCATGGGCTTCGTCGATACCGTGATGGCCGGCCGGGTCAGCCCGCAGGATCTGGCCGCGGTGGCGCTGGGCAACTCGATCTGGGTACCGGTATTTCTACTGATGACCGGCATTCTGCTGGCCACCACGCCCAAGGTCGCCCAGCGCTTTGGCGCAGGTGCGCATACCGAGATCGGTCCACTGGTGCGTCAGGCGCTGTGGTTGGCCCTGGCGGTGGGTATCGCCGCCGCGGTGATTCTATGGAACGCAGAAATCGTCCTCAGCCTGATGAACGTCGACCCGGCGCTAATCGAACCCGCCATGGGTTACCTGCGCGCCGTAGCCTGCGGTTTTCCGGCTGTGGCGTTGTACCACGTGCTGCGTTGCTTCAGTGACGGACTCGGGCATACCCGGCCGAGCATGGTCATCGGCCTGTGCGGTCTGGCGCTGAATATCCCGCTCAATTACATCTTTATCTACGGCAAGCTCGGCCTGCCGGCCATGGGCGGGGTCGGCTGCGGTTGGGCCACCGGCCTGGTGATGGGCTTTATGTTTTTGAGCATGCTCTGGTGGGTGAAGTGGGCGCCGTTCTATCAACCGAGCAAAATCTTCAGCCACTTCGAATGGCCGCAGTGGCCGGTGCTCAAACGCCTGCTCTCGGTCGGTCTGCCGATTGGTATCGCGGTGTTTGCCGAGTCGAGCATCTTCGCGGTGATTGCCCTGCTAATCGGCGGCCTGGGCGCCACCGTGGTGGCCGGGCACCAGATCGCCCTGAACTTCAGCTCCATGGTGTTTATGATCCCGTATTCGCTCGGCATGGCCGCCACCGTGCGCGTCGGCCAGGCGTTGGGCCGTGGCGAGCCGCGTGAAGCGCGCTTTGCTGCGGGGGTGAGCATGGCCGCGGCGCTGGGCTACGCCTGTCTGTCGGCCAGCCTGATGCTGCTGCTGCGCGAAGAGATTGCGCAGATCTATACCCCCGACCGCGCAGTAATTGCTGTGGCGACCACGCTGCTGGTGTATTCGGCGCTGTTCCAGTTCTCCGATGCCATTCAGGTCACTGCAGCCGGCGCGCTGCGCGGTTATCAGGACACCCGCGTAACCATGATCCTGACCCTGTTCGCCTATTGGGGCATCGGCCTGCCGGTGGGTTATGCACTCGGTCTGACCGACTGGTTCGGCGAACCCAGCGGCCCCAGCGGGCTCTGGCAGGGCCTGGTGGTCGGCCTGACCTGCGCCGGCGGCATGCTCGCCGTACGTCTGGCCGGCAGCGCGCGCAAACGGATTCGAGCCGCTAAGATGGCCTGATGAACGCCCAGCTGCTTCTGCTCACTGCACTCTGCCTGTGCGCCTGCACGCCCGCCGATGATGGCCTGGCGCTGCAGGCCGATTACCTGCAGCGCCTGAGCAACGCCCTGGATGTCGAACCGGCAACGGCTTTCGACTCCAATGAGCTGACCCGCTATCGCCTGCCAGCCCGCCGCGAACGCCTGATCGAGATTGCCGAACTGCGTATCAGTCTGCTGGACCTGCTGGTCGATGTGCGTCGTTGCCCTGCCCTGCAACAGCAGATCAGCCTGCGCAACAACAGCCTCGGTAAACAGCTGACGCCTAGCAGCCGTCTAGCCTATGAAGGCGATCTGCTGCGCGCCCTGGATGACTGCAGCGCACACCTGCGCAGTCAGGATCAGCAACCCCTGCGCAACACCCTTGAACAACTCGCGCAGGAAAAACGTGCGCAACTGCCCGGCGTATTCTGGAATGCCCTGAATGCCAGCCCGGAGGTCGAACGCTACCTGCGCTTTGCCGAACAGCCCCTGGCGCCAAATGCAGGCGAAGATAACGCGGCGCTGGATGCCCTGGCGCAGCTGGCCGCCCTCGGCGGCGCCCTGCCTGATGCGTTGCCGCCGAGTGCCGAGCAGCTTGATCCGCTGTTCTTCGCCCTGCATGCCAGCGACCAGGGCGGCCAGTTGATCAGCAGCCTGGCCAGCCTGACTCACAGCCTCAACCAGGCCAGCGAGATGCTGCAAAGCCGCCAACAGGGCCGGCCGCTCTGCCCCACGGGCAAGGCCACAGAGCGCGGGCGCGTTGTGCAGAACATCTTCGTCAAGTATTACGCCGGTAGCCTGCAGCCCTATCTGGCGCAGGTAGATCAGCGTGGCCAGGCCTGGAGCAGCAGCCTGCGTAGCCTTAGCAGCGTGACGCAAATACCGCCAGCCACCCAGCAGTACTTGCAGAGCCTGAGCGGCCAAGAGGCTTCGTTATGGGCGGATTTCCAGCAGGCCACCGCGCGCCATGTGCGCAGCTGGCAGGAGCTGCTTAATAGCTGCGGCCTGGCGCCCGGTCAGTCGGGATGGAACGGCAACGCCGCCAGCGTCGACCAGTAAGCCTCAGACAACAACGCCTGCCCCGCCAGCAGATGGGCCAGGTAGTCAGCGCTGGGCAGCAGACCCTCTTCGCGAAAGGCCGGGTTGGCGATATACACCCAGGCCGGCTGCACGCCATGGGCCGCGACAATCGGCAGGCACTCGCGGCTGTAAAAGATCGGCGTGCCTTCGAAGTGATCCAGCTTGGCGATCTCGCCAGCGTCCGCCAGGCGATACAGCACACCTTCCACCCGCCCATCGCGCTGATGCCGAATATTGGCGTAGGCCCGCCCCGGCGCACGATCCGCCGCTCGCTTGTTAAAGCACAGGCTGTAACCCGGCAGATGCCCTGGTAGCGCCTCCAGCACCGTCAAGCCGCGAGCCTGCATGCGCGCCGGATTCATATTCGAGCCGTAGGCGAAGTACCAATTCATTAGTCGAGTTTCTTGCGGATCAGATACAGATAAGTCGTGCCGTCTTCCGCCTGCTCCACCAGTTCATGGCCAAGAAACACGCAGAACTTGGGAATGTCGCGACGGGTCGAGGGGTCGGTGGCAATCACCTTGAGCAGGCCACCGGCCTGCAGGTCGCGCACCTTGTTGTGCAGCATCATCACCGGCTCTGGGCAGTTCAGCCCAGTAGCGTCGAGGGTGTCATCGGGAATGGCGGTGGTTTGCAAAGACATCAGCGGGCTCCAATTGCAGGCCGCTATTCTGGCGCAAAGCTGACCCTGAGGTCATCTAGCATGTCGCAGTAAATCCGCCGCTCGGCTAAACGGCAGTTCACTGACCTGCCGCGCAGATCAACACAACCTTGGATGGGCAGCCGGCGGCGGCTCAATCAGGCAGGCTGCGCAGCGCCAACCATTCCAATAAGAGCCATATATGCGCCTTGCCCTGCTACTCGCCGCCCTGCTGCTCAGCGGCTGCGCCGCACGCGACCAACTGCCGAATTTCAGCGCCAGCGCGCAGCAGGACCTTCCTGCCACCTATTTCGATGCAGTGATCTACGGTCGCGACGGCACTCGGCTATCGGCCACCGTATTCCAACCCGCGCTCAAGGTCGGCGAACAGGCGCCAGTGATCGTGCATACCCACGGCTGGGGCGGCTGGCGAGTCACCCGGCCGAACGGCTTCTACGGCACCCAGATGATATCCGGGCGCGCCGCAGTAAAAGCCTGGCAAGCCGGTTACTGGGTGATCAGCTACGACCAACGCGGCTGGGGCGGCAGCGAGGGCGACATCGAAATGATGAACCCCGAATACGAGGTGCAGGACGCCCTGGCCGTGATCGACTGGGCCGCCGCCAACTTGCCGCGATTGAGCATGGACGGCACGAACGACCCCAAGGTCGGCATGCTCGGCGAAAGCTACGGCGGTGCGGTGCAACTGCTGGCCTCGGCGACCGACCCGCGTATCGATGCCATTGTGCCGATTGCCACCTGGTACGACCTGAGCGAAGCCCTGGCCCCGGACAGCCATATAAAAGTCGGCTGGACCGGCGTGCTGCTCAGCCTGGGCCTGTCCACCGGTTATGACTTAGGCAAGTTTGTTCAGGCGCCCTACCTGAAAAGCGCTGACGGCCGTATGCGCGAGTCGGTGCGCGCCGAGCTCAAGGCCCACAGCCTGACCAGCTACTGCGCGCGCGGTCAGCGCCCGCAAGCCGATGCCCTGCTGATTCAGGGTATGCGCGACACCCTGTTCCCGCTCAACCAGGGCCTGGCGATTCGTGATTGCTTGCAACAGGGTGAGCGCGATGTGCGCCTGCTCGGCATGCAGGGCGGGCATATCCTGCCGCCGCCCATGCAACGCTGGAGCGGCCTGCCGCCGTTCAATAATGAGACGGTGCTGCACTGCGACGGCCGGGCGATCAACCTCTACCAGAGCATCATCAGCTGGTATGAAGACAAGCTGCGCGGCCGCAAAGGCGTGGCGGCGAGCATTCCCAATTTCTGCGTCAGTCTCGACCTGGATCAGGGCGTGGCCTTGCAGCAGCTGCCGGCCAATCAGCGTATTGAGCTTCCGACCACGGCGATTCGGCCGTTAAGCAGCGGACTGCTGCAGCCGTCGAGGCTTATCCCACTGCAACAGGTGCAGGCGAGCAGCGCCCTGGTCGGCGTGCCCCGCGTGCATCTGGAAAACGCCGAGGGACTGCCGACGCTGTTTGCCGCCATGGTGGTCAAGCGCGCCGATGGCCGCAGTGAAGTGCTGAGTGAGCAGGTCACCCCGCTCAAGGGCCAGGCCAGCACCGAACTGGCTGCCGTCAGCGCGCAACTGCAGCCTGGTGACGTGCTGGGCCTACGTATCAGCGGTTTTAGCGGCCAGTACCTGTTCAACAGCTCCTGGCAGCTCTCCAGCAGCACCCTGCAAGGGACTATCGAGGTGCCGCAGTTGCTGCCGTTACAGCCGCAACTGGCTCGGCATTGAGATCACTTGCTTAAGCGGCGCAAGTGGCAGGTCACTTCCTCGCGGTCGTGATAGAGCTGTTTGCAGGCGATTGAGACCTTGATCTTGCGCTCGGCAAGGCCGTCTTCCAGGCGCTGCAACAGGCGGCGCACCTCGGCGTAGCGCTGCTTCATCGGCAACTTGAGGTTGACCACCGCCTCACGGCAATGGCCTTCGCCAATCCAGGTTTCCAGCAAGGCGGCGCTGCGGGCGGGCTTTTCGACGATATCGCAGACCATCCAGTCCACCGGCTGCTTGGGCTTCCAGGTGAAGCCGTCGACCATCAGGTGGGTCACCAAACCAGTGTCCATCAGGCTTTCAGCCATTGGCCCGTTGTCGATGGCGGTCACCAGCATGCCGCGTTTGACCAGCTGATAAGTCCAGCCGCCTGGCGCGGCGCCAAGATCAACCCCGGTCATCTCATCGGACAAACGCTCATCCCACTGCTCGCGGGGGATAAAGGTGTGCCAGGCCTCCTCCAGCTTGAGGGTCGAGCGGCTCGGCGCCTCGCGGGGGAACTTCAGCCGTGGAATGCCCATAGGCCAGATCGCCGAGTTGCTCGCCTCGGCAATGCCGACAAACACTTCGCGACCGCTTTTAAAGGTCAACAGCAGGCGGGGTTTGTGTGCATCCTCGACCAGCTTGCCGGCCTTGGTCAGGGCATTGCGCAGCGGCGCCTCGAACTTCTTGCAGAAATTCGACAGCTCCTTGCCATCGTTGGTGTCCAACACTTCCAGCCACAGGCTACCGAATACCGGAAAATCCGCCAGATGGCCGAGCAATACGCTGATGCGGTCCAGCTCCGGCAGGTTGATAAACACCCCCCGCGCCCACTGCCGCGGGAAGATCAGCTGATTGAAGCGCACGCCGCGCATCAGGCGCTCGGCACCATCGTCCTCGGTGCAGATAAATTCCGCGCAGGCGGTACTCGGCTTGGCCTTGGCATAACCGGCAACATCCAGACGTGCGGCGTGCTCGGCGATTTCCGCACACACCTCGTTTTCAAAACCGGGACGGCAGTGCAGTAGCAAGGTATTCATAGGGGTTCTCCTCAAGGCGCGCATCATAGCCGAGTCGGGAACCCTCAGCGCTTGCAACCTGTCCAGTTAAAGGGCAGGACTCACCAAACAGAGCTAGTTTAAGACTCTGATGCAGACAATCCGGCTTGCACCGTGGCAAGCCTCAGGAGATGCGCAATGCCTTCCTTAGATAGCCTGAACAGCCATCGCAGCCTCGATGTAGACGGCCAGACCTACCAGTATTTCAGCCTGCCCGAAGCCGCCAAAACCCTCGGCAACATCGACCGTTTGCCGATGTCGTTAAAAGTGCTGCTGGAGAATCTGCTGCGCTGGGAAGACGGTAAAACCGTTACCGGCAGCGACCTGCAAGCCATGGCCGATTGGCTTAACAGCCGCAGTTCGGAGCGCGAGATCCAGTACCGCCCGGCGCGCGTGCTGATGCAGGACTTCACCGGCGTACCGGCGGTGGTTGACCTCGCGGCCATGCGCGACGCCATGGCCAAGGCCGGCGGCGATCCGCAGAAGATCAACCCGCTGTCGCCGGTGGACCTGGTGATCGACCATTCGGTGATGGTGGATAAATTCGCCAGCGCCGCAGCCTTCGGCGAGAACGTCGCCATCGAAATGCAGCGCAACGGCGAGCGCTACGCCTTTCTGCGCTGGGGCCAGCACGCCTTCGATAATTTCAGCGTGGTGCCGCCGGGCACCGGCATCTGCCATCAGGTCAATCTGGAATACCTTGGTCGCACCGTGTGGACCAAGGAAGAACACGGCCAGACGTTCGCCTTCCCCGACACCCTGGTCGGCACCGACTCGCACACCACCATGATCAACGGTCTCGGCATAC
>JBIHZW010000178.1:0-7721 GCA_044240245.1 Pseudomonas sp.
GGCAGCGGTGGCCTGGGTGGCGTCAACTTCAGCAACACCGGCCTGTCGGTCGGCACCCTGCTCGGCGCCATTGCCAGCGAAAACCCCGGTGAACTCGCTGCGGCGCTGCCCAATGGGGCGATTATCGGAGTCGGCAACGACAACTTCGGCGCGCTGATCACCGCGCTGTCGTCGAACGGTAAAAGCAACCTGCTCTCTACCCCAACCCTGCTGACCCTGGACAACCAGGCCGCCGAGATTCTGGTCGGGCAGAACGTACCGTTCCAGACCGGCTCCTACACCACCGACGCCGCAGGTTCGGGCAACCCCTTCACCACCATCGAGCGCAAGGATATCGGCGTCACCCTCAAGGTAACCCCGCATATCAATGAAGGCGCCACCCTGCGCCTGGTGATCGAGCAGGAAATCTCCTCCATCGCCCCGAGCACTGGGCTGAATGCCCAGGCCGTGGACCTGGTGACCAACAAGCGCTCGATCAAGAGCACCGTGCTGGCCGATGACGGCCAGGTAATCGTGCTCGGCGGCCTGATTCAGGACGACATCACCAGCAGCGAGAGCAAGGTGCCGCTGCTCGGCGATATTCCCGGAGTCGGCCGGCTGTTCCGCTCAACCCGCGAAGCCCGGCAGAAACGCAATCTGATGGTGTTCCTGCGCCCGACCGTGGCGCGCGACGGCGTCGGCCTGGCCAACCTGAGCCTGGGCAAATACCGTGACCTGCGCCTGCTCGGCCAGGCCAACGGTTACGACCATCTGCCGCAGCAGGCCCATGCCTTGTTCGACCAGGGCATTGAGGCGCCTGCGACCGACCTGCGCCAGCCGGCCAAAGCCATCCCGGCAAAACCGAGCAAGACCCTGATCGAAACACCAAAACCTGTCGACCCCGCCACCCTGGGCGATGGCCGTGGCGGCGAAAGCAAACCCAAGGTTGCAGCGCGCCGCCACACCATCCAGCTGGTTGAAGGCAGTAACCGCGAATTTATGCAGGCCCTGCTTGAGCGTCACCCCAAACAGCCCCTGCGCCTGGCCGAGCGCGAGCAGGACGGGGAAACCCGCTACGTCGTGCTCTATGGCAGCTACCCGAGCCGCGAGACAGCGCTCAAAGCCCTGGCCGTCCTGCCCGAACAGCTGCCCAAACGCGGCGCCAGCGCCCTGCCCGAGTAAGCAAAGAGGCGTTGCAGCACCACGCCGCAACGCCAAAGCCGAGCGGCGTGGAACTGTGCCCCATTCCGAGCGAGACGTGGCACACCCTGCATATGAGACCAGCGTTCAAATTAAACAAGCTGACCCTGCCCATACCCTCTGCCTGTGAACTGCATAGCGAATCACCGCCAAGGCTCTACCTAGACTGCGCTGCTTCAACTTCCCAGACTAATGGAGCAGTCGCATGTCAAAACGCTGGATTACAGCCGCAGTCGCCACCGCCATTGTCGGCGGCGTCTTGGGGGTCGTGCTCTCGGCTGACCTTGAGCCAAAGCCAAGCCAAGCGGCATCGAATAACAATCCCGACAGCAAATCGCCCGCGCCCAGCGCAAGCAAGGCCGCGCCCGTCAGCCCAGCAGCCAGCCAAGGCGCAAGCGGCGTCTCCACCTTGCAGGCCAAACCGCCCGCGGCCACCAGCAGCGCCGCGCAGGCCACGCTCTGGGATGCACAGTCGCTGCAGGAAACCGAGAGCAACGGCATCACCCAGCACCTGACCCAGGTCGACCCACAGCAACTCAGCAACCTGGCGGTCGGTCAGGTGGTTTCCCTGGCACTGCCGGGGCGCAGCAGCCCAACTCGCGCCACTCTCGGCGCAACCCGCAACACCGCCGGCAGCGCCGTATGGCAAGGCAGCCTGATCGATGGCGATGAGGTGGAAAGCATGACCCTGGTCAAGGGCGCGCTGGAGACCCATATCACCGTCGCCACACTCGACGGCAGCCTGTCGATCATCATCGATAACGCCACCGGCAAGACGGTGATCACCGATGAAAACCAGCTGGTATTGCGGGCCGACCCCAATGACCACCTGCACTACGACCATAAAGAACTGGCCCCGCTGCCACCGCCCGCTCAGGGCTGATCGCCTCTTTACCCACATCGCACAAGGAACGCTGATATGAAGAAAGTGCAATGGCTCTCTGCCCTCGCACTGGCCCTGACCGCCCATAGCGCCCAGGCCAACCCGGAAACCGTCGACATCATGGTGCTCTACACCAAAGACGCGCAGAGCCTGCCCAACGGCCGCGATATCGACGCACGCATCGCCAGCTATATCGAATACACCAACACGGCTTATGCCAAAAGCGGCGTAAATATCCGCCTGCGCCTGGTGCACAAGCAACTGCTTGACTGGGCCAATTACTACGACGTGTCCAGCGCCAACCTCAACAAGTTCACCGACGACGCCCAGGTAAAGCGCCTGCGTGAGCAATACGGCGCAGACGTGGTACAGCTGATCAACCGCACCACCCAGGGCCAGGGTTATGGCATCTGCGGCATCGCCTGGATGGGCACTGGCACGAAGAACAGCGATCGTTTCAACAGCGGCGCCAAGGAAATGGCCTATGGCCTGACCGGCGTCGACTGCAGCCTCAGCACCTTCGCCCATGAAGCCGGCCACAATATGGGCCTGCGCCACTCCTACGAGCAGGACCAGCAGGAAGGCTACTACAACGCCAACGGCCACAACGGCACCCACGAATGGAGCCGTGGCTACGGTGTCCAGGGCCAGTTCAGCACCATCATGGCCTACCCTCAGGTCTTCGGCGCGCGCCGTCAGGCTCCGGTATTTTCCAACCCACGGCTGAATGACGCCGACTGCGCCAATCAGCCTTGCGGCATGCCCGATCGTTCCGATGCCGTGCGTTCGCTAAACACCATGGCCGCGCAGATCGCCACCTTCCGCGCCACCCAGGTGCCGATCACCACTAACCCCGGCACCGGTAACCCGACCACGCCGCCGGCCGAACTGCCCTGGTGCAGCAAACCCGCACTCAAGGGTTTGGTCAGCAACGGCGAATTCAACAGCAACGAAGGCTGGCGCGCGCTGTTCGGTCAGGCTCAGCTGAGCCTGGTCAATGTGGCCCTGAACTGCCGCGACAACGCACTGCAAATGGATGCACAGGCCTTCGACGTACTGGCCACACCGGTCACCGGCCTGACTGCCGGCGCGAAATATCGCCTGAAAGCCAAAGCCATGCTCAAGGCCCGCGACAACCGTGAAAACGTACGCGTGGCGATCCTCCAGGAAAGCACCGATGGCCGCTTTACCTACAGCGCCGAGCAGACGGTCAGCCTGTCGGTGACTGGCAACGAGTTCAGCCGCCTGGAAAAATCCTTCACCTACACAACCCCAAGCAACGTGCGCAACCTGTATGTAGCGATCTGGAGCGACAGCGGCAGCAGCCTCCTGGTCGATGAAGTCGAGCTGCAAGAAGTCCAGGCCGCTGCGCCACCGACGCCGCCAGCACCGACCCAGTTCGGCTGGAACTTCGAGAACGGCATTGGTGGCTGGTCGGGCTTCCATGGCAGCGTGCGCGCCAGCACATTCGCCAGCGGCAGCCGCCAGGCCCTGGAAGCCCATCAGCGCCAGTACGAAGGCGCCGGTGCGAGTGTCAGCCTGCTCGGCAATGTCCAGGCGGGTAATCGTTATCGCGTCTCGGCCGACCTGAGCATTGGTCGCAGCAGCACGGTAAGCGCCATCGCTTATGCCTACCTGTATGTCGAAGACAGCAACGGCCGTGGTCAGTACCTGCCGCTTGGTCAGCGCACCACCCGTGGTGGCAGCTGGAGCAAGTTGCAACATGAAGTGCAACTGCCTGCCGGCACCCTGCGCCGCGCCGATCTGCTGATCCTTGGCACACAACGCGGACAGTCGTTGTTTATCGACAACGTCAACATCGGCAAGCTGTAAAACCCCGGCACCACCAGAACCCATGGCTGCGTCAGCAGCCATGGGTTTTTTCATTGAGGAATAGCCATGTTGCAACCCAGTAAACCAGCCCTGCCAGTCGCCCCGGAGCACCTGATCACAGGTCTGTGTCTGCTGCTTCTGCTGGCCGGCAGTCTCAGCCTGGCCTACCAGGGTGCGGCGTTCTGGCGCTTACTGCATAGCCCAGTCAGCCTGGCGCCCGTGCAGCAAACCAAGGTACAACCGGTTATAGATCAGCAGCAGTTGGCCAGGCTGTTCGGCGAACCCCTTCTCGATAGCAACGGCCCGGCCCCGGCCACCTCCCTGCAACTGACCTTGATGGCTGCCTTCACTCACCCGCAAAGCAGCCGTTCCAGCGCTATTATCGGTCAGGCCGGCCAGGCCCCTGAGCGTTTTATGGTGGGCGCAACCATCGCCCCAGGTGTCACCCTTGAGAGCGTGCAGCGCCAGCATGTCACCCTGCGCCGTCATGGCCGCCGCGAGAGTCTGCACTTCCCGGACAAATCCACTCAGCCGCTTAGCGCAGCAGCCACACCCGGCGCGACAGAACTGCTCAGCCAGGCTCCCAGCCACGACTAAAAGCCCGCAGTAGATATCTCAATCGGCACGATCTCGAACCGATCCTGCTTGGAAATCAACTGAAACGCCCTAAGCCTGGAATCTCCGTAGCCGCGCGCATTGGTGAAACGGTCATGCACCAGCACGATCAGGTCCGGATAGGGAAACACCCCAGGGTTGAAGTGCCCCACCGCCAGCAGCTGGCTGGTTTCCCGTTCTACCAGCGGCGGCGCCAGACGCACCAGTTGGCCGCGATGATAAACCCGGTAATGGCTGCTCTTGCCCAAGGCAAAACTGCTTTCATTGAACTGGCGGATCGACCAGCTGCCGGCCACCTCCTGAATGCCGCGCTCGCCCTGAGTGCTGCAGCCGCTCAACAACAGCGCAAGCAACAACAGACACTGACTCAGCTTGCCCATATACCCTCCCTGGCATGATCTGGATAACCGCTAGAAATCGACGCCGCGCAGGCAGTCTCAGCCATGCGCGCTCGCATCACTGTAGTTGCTCGCCCATAAAAAAACCGCCTGCGAAGAGGCGGTTTTTCTGTTCAACCGAGGCTCAGTTACCTTCGCGACGCAGCGCCTGCGCGGTGAAGTCACGCGGACCCAACTTGGCGTTGAAGTTGTACATCGGCTCGTTGTTATCCATGCCATCAACGAAGTAGCGCTTGCCCTTGAAGTCGTAGATGGTTTCCAGGGTGCTGCCGAACATCGGCACGTCGTAGTAGCTGATCGGATGGCTTTCCTGCACACCACTCAACTCGCCGCTCTTGTCATAGAGGTCGGCGGCGAGGATCTGCCAGCTGTCTTCGTCGATATAGAAGCGGCGCTTGGCATACTGATGGCTAAAGCCCTTGCGCAGGTCGGCCTCGACTACCCAGACGCGGTGCAGCTCATAGCGCAGCAGATCGGGATTAACGGTGTTGCTACGCAGGATGTTGTCGTAGGGAATGCCCTTCTGGTGCACGGCGTAGCTGTTGTACGGCACCAGCATTTCCTGCTTGCCGACCAGCGTCCACTCGTAGCGATCCGGTGCCCCGTTGTAGGAGTCGACCTGATCAGCGGTGGCCATGCCGTAGGTATCTGGCTGTGCAGAATCGTAGGCCAGCATCGGCAGACGACGCACACGGCGCTCGCCACGGCTGAAGCGCCAGGCCTTGCGGATTGCCAGCACCTGGTCGAGGGTTTCCTGCACCACCAATGCTGAACCGGCAAGCTTGGACGGCTCTACGACCGTGTACTTGTAGTGGAATAAAGTGTTGTCCAGATCCTGCGGGGTGACACCTTCACGGCCGTACAGGAAGTAAATGTCGCGTTCCAGCTTGAGCAAGGTGTAGGTACCGTTGGACAGCACCGCAGCCTGATTGGTGACAAAACTGATCTGGTCGCCCCGGTAACGCATGATGTGGTTCCAGATGACTTCCTGGCCGGTTGTTGGCAGCGGGAACGGGATACCGGCTGCAGCACCGTCGACACCATTACCGCCGGAAATCAGCTCGGCGGTCTGCGCATTGAAACGCGTGGCGTCATAGATGCGCTGCGGCGCGGCCGCGCTGCGACGGGTAGGGAACACCCGCAGGAAGTAATCCGGGTTCTTCTCCAGCAGCGTCTTCAGGCCCGCCGGCAGCTGCGCCTGGTACTGCGCCATGTTCTGGCTATTGACCTGATACAACGGCGCATCGGCGCTGTAAGGGTCGGAGTGGTGCATGCCCGGCTGGTAATTGGCCGGCGGTTGCGCCAGGCCACCGTCCCAGGCGGGAATGGTGCCGGCGGCGTTGGCCCCGCGCTCACCGCCCAGCGGGGTCAGGTCCTGGCCCAGGCGCGCAGCCTGGGTACTGTCGACTTTGGCCTGTGCCTGCAGCGCACATGTAGCCAGCAGCAGAATTGAAAGCGTTCTCAACACAGCGATCTCCTCGCAGCCTGGCCTGAGGCAGGGCTGCTGTTTTTATGACCTGGGCTGGTGCCCGGGTTTATGTGCCGTCTTGGTGAGGAGCCGTCCTGGCGGGCGTCGGATTATTCCGATCTTGTGCAATCGTCCTTGTGCTTATGGTCTTGCTGCGCCGATACCTCAGCGCGTGGATCAATCAGTCAATACGTTGGAACTTCAAATCCCATACTCCATGTCCCAGACGCTCGCCGCGACGCTCGAACTTGGTAGTCGGGCGCTCCGTCGGGCGCGGTACATAGTGGCCATCCTCAGCCAGGTTCTGGTAGCCAGGAGCCGGGTTCATGACTTCGAGCATGTATTCGGCGTAGGGCTGCCAATCGGTGGCCATGTGCAGCACGCCGCCGACCTTGAGCTTCTGCCGGACCAGTTCAGCGAAAGACGCCTGAACGATGCGGCGTTTGTGATGACGCGATTTGTGCCACGGGTCAGGGAAGAATAGCAGCACCCGGTCAAGACTGGCGTCGGCCACACAATTGCGCAGCACTTCTAGCGCATCGCAGCTGTAGACGCGCATATTGCTGAGGTTCTGGGTCATCAGGCCGTTGAGCAGCGCGCCGACACCCGGACGATGCACTTCCACCCCGATAAAGTCCTGCTCGGGCGATGCGGCGGCCATTTCCAGGGTCGAATGCCCCATGCCGAAGCCGATTTCGAAGGTACGCGGCGCGCTGCGGCCGAACACCTGGTCGAAATCACGCAAGCCGTCTTCCAGCTGCAGGCCGAACTTTGGCCAGCCCTGATCGAGGCCGCGTTGCTGGCCTTCGGTCATGCGCCCGGCGCGCATCACGAAACTCTTGATCGCGCGGTGCTTGGAGGTGTCTTCAGCCGGCTCAGGCTGTTGCTGCAATTCAGTCATGCTGTGCTCTTACTTGATCAGACCATCCAGCGGCGAAGAAGCGCTGGCATAGAGTTTTTTCGGCATGCGTCCGGCCAGATAGGCCATGCGACCGGCGATGATTGCGTGCTTCATCGCTTCGCCCATCAGAATCGGGTTCTGTGCGTGGGCAATCGCGCTGTTCATCAGCACCGCCTCGCAGCCCAGCTCCATCGCAATGGTGGCATCGGACGCGGTGCCGACGCCGGCATCGACCAATACCGGAACGGTAGCTTCTTCGAGGATGATGCGCAGGTTGTACGGGTTGCAAATGCCCAGACCAGTGCCGATCAGACCGGCCAGCGGCATCACCGCGATGCAGCCCATGGCCGCCAGTTCGCGAGCGATGATCGGGTCATCGCTGGTGTACACCATCACGTCGAAGCCGTCCTTGACCAGCACTTCGGCGGCCTTGAGGGTTTCGAT
>JBIHZW010000179.1:0-7690 GCA_044240245.1 Pseudomonas sp.
CGCTGTGAGCAAAACCGACACCGAGGTTACGCAGCACGGTGGAGTCGGTCAGGTCACGCTGCCAGCGCGAGATCGGCAACTTGCTGGCCAGGTGCTGGAACAGCGCGTTGGCGATACCCAGGTTGCCTTCGGAGTTCTCGAAGTCGATCGGGTTGACCTTGTGCGGCATGGTCGAGGAACCGATTTCGCCAGCGATGGTGCGCTGTTTGAAGTAGCCCAGGGAGATATAGCCCCAGATATCGCGATCGAAGTCGATGAGGATGGTGTTGAAGCGGGCAATCGCATCGAACAGCTCGGCGATATAGTCGTGCGGCTCGATCTGCGTGGTGTAGGGATTGAACTGCAGGCCCAGGTCACCTTCGATGAACTGGCGCGCGTTGGCTTCCCAGTCGATCTGCGGGTAAGCGGAGAGGTGAGCGTTGTAGTTGCCCACGGCGCCGTTGATCTTACCCAGCAGCGGCACGGCGGCGACCTGAGCGATCTGGCGCTCCAGGCGGTAGACCACGTTGGCCAGTTCCTTGCCCAGGGTGGTCGGCGACGCCGGCTGACCGTGGGTGCGCGAGAGCATTGGCACGTCGGCGAATTTGATCGCCAATTCGCGGATGGCTTCGGCAGTCTGACGCATCAGCGGCAGCAGCACGCTGTCGCGGCCTTCACGCAGCATCAGCGCGTGGGACAGGTTGTTGATGTCCTCGCTGGTGCAGGCGAAGTGGATAAATTCGCTGACCTTGTCCAGCTCCGGCAGCTTGGCCGCTTGTTCCTTGAGCAGGTACTCCACGGCTTTAACGTCGTGGTTGGTGGTGCGCTCGATTTCCTTGACGCGCTCGGCGTGCTCGACGGCGAAGTTATCGGCCAGCTCATTGAGCACGGCGTTGGCTTCGGCGGAGAAGGGCGCGACTTCGGCAACACCTTCGTGGGCGGCCAGGCGCTGCAACCAGCGGACCTCAACCAGTACGCGGAAACGGATCAGGCCGTATTCGCTGAAAATTGGGCGCAGTGCGCTGGTTTTGCCGGCATAGCGGCCATCAACGGGGGAAACCGCGGTGAGCGAGGAAAGCTGCATGGGAGGCGTTCTCGGACAATCGGGCATTGAAAAGGGCGCATATCATACATGAAATCGGCAGCTGAATCGCGATTGGCTGCGACCGTTCAGCCGCGCTTGCTTCGAGCAATCGACAGCAGGCTGGCACTGAAAATCAGCGCAGCACCGATCATCGAGGTCAGGTCCGGGGTTTCACCCCAGCGCAGCCAGGCGATCAGCCCGGCAAATACAATCGCCAGATAGGCAAAGGGGCCGATCAGCCCTGGCGACGCCAGGCTGTAGGCTTTGGACATAACGATCTGGCTGGCTGTGGCCAGCAGGCCGATCACCAGCAGGAGGCCGAGATCATGTTGGCTCATCGGCTGCCAGGCCCAGGTCAGTGGTATGGCCGAGAGCAAAGCGCTGAACAGGGAAAAATAGAACACGATGCGATACGCCGGCTCGGTGTCGCTCATCTCGCGGATCGATACAAAGGCAAACGCGGCCATCACACTGGCGGCCAGGCCGATCAGTGCATGACTGTCGAGCAGCGCAGCAGAGGGCTTGGCCACCAGCAGCACGCCAATCAGGCCAACCACGGTGGTCAGCAGCACGCGCTTACTCAGCGGCTCCTTGAGCCACCACCAGGCAATCAGCGGAGTAAACAGCGGCGCGGAGTAGGTGAACAGCATGGCGTCAGCCAGCGGCAGGTGGGCAATGGCGTAGAAGAAGCAGTACATCGCCGCCAGGCCGTAGGTAGTGCGCCACAGATGGGATTTCAGGCGGGTGGTTTTGAGTGGGCGCAGGCCTTTGAACAGAATCAGCGGCATAAAGAACAGCACGCCGACCAGGTTGCGAAAGAACACCACGGACTCGTTATTGACGCTGACCGAGACTTCGCGGATGCCCACTCCCATCAGGGAAAACAGCAAGGCCGACAGCGCAAGCAGTGCAGCACCCTGAACCGGTTTGACCGAACGGGTGCCCATGTTCACGCGCGCAGCAGCGGGTAGAGTTCCTTGAGCAACTTGCTGCGGCTGAACACCATCTGCCAGCGATGGCCGCCCAGTTGGCGCCACAGGCGCGCCGAGCGAATGCCGGCGAGCAGCAGTGCACGGATCTTCGCGGCATTGTTGGTCTGCTGCAGGTGGCGCATATCGCCTTGCACCTGAATGCGCTGGCGGAAGGTGCTGATGGTGTCCTGGTACAGACTGGCGCAGTTGGATATCACGTTTTCATGGGTCGGGCCGAAGTGCTCGACCTGCTGCTGCACCTGGTCGAGGCGGCTGCCCATGACTTGCAGCATATCGCCACGCTTATCCAGCTGACGCTCCAACGCCAACAGGGCCAGGGCATAACGCAGCGGATCACGTTGCAAGCTGGCTGGGTCGCGCTCCAGGGCGCTGACCAGCGCACGGTAGCCGTCGCGCAGGTTGAGATCATCGCCGCCGTAGACGTCGAGTGTGTCTTTTGGATCGCGCACCAGCAGGCTGTTGATCATGCAGGCCACGGCCGGCTCGCCGATCTGGCCGGTACGCGCCAGCTTGTCGACCAATACCGCCGATTCAAATACTGCACCGAGGGCGATCAGTTGCTCGCGGATTGGATTCACGCCGTTTGCTCCCGCGCAGTCCAGGGCTCGGCGGTTTCAATCACGCCGCCACCCAGGCAGATTTCACCGTCGTAGAACACCACGGACTGGCCTGGAGTCACGGCGCGCTGCGGCTCATTGAATACGGCGCGGTAGCCGCTGGCGGTTTTCTCCAGCGTGCAGGTTTGATCGCTCTGGCGATAGCGCACCTTGGCCGTCAGCTCACGCGACGTACTCAGATCAATCGGGTTGACCCAGTAAATCTCCGAGGCGAGCAGGGCGCGGCTGAACAGCCAGGGGTGCTCATTGCCCTGGCCAACCACCAGTACATTGCGCGTCAGGTCCTTGTGCAGGACGTACCACGGCCCATCGCTGGCGTCTTTCAAACCACCGATGCCCAGGCCCTGGCGCTGACCAATGGTGTGGTACATCAGGCCATGGTGGCGGCCGATGATTTCGCCTTCGGTGGTTTCGATATTGCCCGGCTGGGCAGGCAGGTACTGCTTGAGGAAGTCGCTGAAACGTCGCTCGCCGATAAAGCAGATACCGGTGGAATCCTTTTTCTTCGCCGTGGCCAGCGCGTATTTCTCGGCAATCGCACGTACCGCCGGCTTTTCCAGTTCGCCGACCGGGAATAGGGTTTTGGCGATCTGCTCACCGCCCACTGCATGCAGGAAGTAGCTCTGATCCTTGTTCGGATCGAGGCCCTTGAGCAGTTCGGTGCGCCCGTCGATATCGCGGCGACGCACGTAGTGGCCGGTGGCGATCAGATCCGCGCCGAGCATCAGGGCGTAGTCGAGGAAGGCTTTGAACTTGATTTCGCGGTTACACAGGATGTCCGGGTTCGGCGTGCGCCCGGCTTTGTATTCGGCAAGGAAATGCTCGAACACGTTGTCCCAGTATTCGGCGGCAAAGTTGGCAGTGTGCAGCTTGATGCCGATCTTGTCGCACACGGCCTGAGCATCGGCCAGGTCTTCCATGGCCGTGCAGTATTCGGTGCCGTCGTCTTCGTCCCAGTTCTTCATAAACAGGCCTTCGACCTGATACCCCTGCTCAAGCAGCAGCAGGGCAGAAACGGAGGAATCAACACCGCCGGACATACCGACAATGACGCGCTGGGTAGTTGGATCAGGCATGGGAGTACTGGGCACAGGTCTAAAAAGAGGGCGATTCTAACAGGCCGGGGCTTAGGGCTGTTAATCGCGAATCAGACTGAGTGAAAAGCACTGGCCGCTCAGGTAATCATCAATGCAGCGCAATACCAATTCGCTGCGCCAGCGTTCGGGTTGCGCCGCCAGCTCGTCACGGGTCAGCCAGTGTGGGCCAATAATGCCGTCATCCAGCGGGTGATTGGGCCGCTGTTGCAGTGGTTTGGCGGCAAAGCACACACGCTGGTAGGTGATGCCGTTGCTTGGTGCGGTGTACAGATAAATGCCGGTAACGCCGGTCAGTTCGACATCCCAGCCGGTCTCTTCGAGGGTTTCGCGCAGGGCGGCCTGTAGCAGGCTTTCGTTTGCTTCTAGGTGCCCAGCCGGCTGGTTGAACACGGCGCGGCCTTCGGCCATTTCTTCGACCAGCAGAAAGCGGCCTTGGTCTTCGATGACCGTGGCCACGGTGATGTGCGGCTGCCACTGCATGAAAATGCTACCTGTTATGACAAAAGGCGATCTTATCCTGATTCTCTCTGCTCTGAATGCACAAACCCCGGCACGGGGCCGGGGTTTGTGGTGTTGCAGCGCCCGAGGGCGCTGGGCGTGATGCCTTAGTTTAGCGCAGCGAGCGCGGCGTTGAAGGTCGCACTTGGACGCATGATCTGGCTGGTCAGCTGCGGGTTGGAGCGGTAGTAACCGCCGATATCCACGGGCTTGCCCTGTACGGCGCTGAGTTCGGCAACGATGGTTGCTTCATTCTCGCTAAGGGTTTTTGCCAATGGCGCGAACTGCGCTTGCAATTCGGCATCATCGTTTTGTGCGGCCAGTTCCTGAGCCCAGTACAGGGCCAGGTAGAAGTGGCTGCCACGGTTATCCAGTTCGCCGGTCTTGCGCGATGGCGACTTGTTGTTGTCCAGCAGCTTGCCGGTGGCCGCGTCGAGGGTGGTTCCCAGGAGTTTGGCTTTCGGGTTGTTGGTTTTGATCCCGGTTTCTTCCAGGGAAACCGCCAGGGCCAGAAATTCGCCCAGCGAGTCCCAGCGCAGGTGGTTTTCTTCAATCAGTTGCTGCACATGCTTGGGCGCGGAGCCGCCAGCACCGGTCTCATACATGCCGCCGCCCGCCATCAGCGGAACGATGGAAAGCATCTTGGCCGAAGTGCCCAGCTCCATGATCGGGAACAGGTCGGTCAGGTAGTCACGCAGTACGTTACCGGTCACCGAAATGGTGTCCTGGCCACGAATCAAGCGCTCCATGCTCACGCGGATGGCCTGGTTGTAGTCCATAACGCGGATGTCCAGACCGGTCAGGTCATGTTCCTGCAGGTAGGCTTCGACCTTTTTCTGCAGTTCACGGTCGTGGGCGCGCTCCGGGTCGAGCCAGAAGATTGCGGGGGTGTTGGACTGGCGAGCGCGGGTGACGGCCAGCTTGACCCAGTCGCGGATTGGCGCGTCTTTGGTCTGGCAGGCACGCCAGATGTCGCCGGCTTCGACTTCATGCTGCATCAGCACGCTGCCGTCGGCCGCTACGACGCGCATGATGCCGTTTTCGGTCAATTCGAAGGTCTTGTCGTGGGAGCCGTATTCTTCGGCCTTCTGCGCCATCAAACCGACGTTCGGTACGCTGCCCATGGTGATCGGGTCGAAAGCGCCGTTGGTTTTGCAGAAGTTGATCATTTCCTGGTAGATGCGGGCGTAGGTGCTTTCTGGCATCACCGCTTTGGTGTCTTTGAGCTTGCCATCCTTGCCCCACATCTGCCCGGAGCTGCGAATCATCGCTGGCATCGAGGCGTCTACGATTACGTCGCTCGGGATGTGCAGGTTGGTGACGCCCTTGACCGAGTCGACCATGGCCATTTCTGGGCGATGGCTGTAGCAGGCATGGATGTCGTCGAGAATTTCTTCCTGGCGCGAGGCGGGCAGGGATTTGATCTTGTCGTAGACGCTGCTGATGCCGTTGTTCGGGTTGACGCCCAGTTCTTTGAACAGCTCGCCGTATTTGTCGAATACATCTTTGTAGTAGACGCTGACGGCGTGGCCGAAGACGATCGGGTGGGAGACCTTCATCATGGTCGCCTTAACGTGCAGGGACCACATAACGCCGGTTTCCTTGCAGTCCTGCAGGGTCTTCTCGAAGAACTCGCGCAGCTTGCGGCAGCTCATAAACATGCTGTCGAAGACTTCGCCTTCCTGCAGGGCGAGCTGCTTCTTGACCACGATCTGACCATTCTTGCCGACAAACTCGATGCGTACATCACCGGCCTTGGCCATGGTGATCGACTGTTCGCTGGAGAAGAAATCGCCACCGCGCATGTAATCGGCATGGGATTGCGAGGCCATACTCCACTTACCCATGGAGTGCGGATGCTTGCGCACGAAAGCCTTTACTGCTGCAGGTGCGCGACGGTCGGAGTTACCTTCACGCAGCACGGGGTTTACCGCACTGCCAAGCACCTTGCTGTAGCGGGCGCTGGCTTCTTTCTCGGCGTCAGTTTGCGGATCTTCAGGGAAGTTCGGGACGTTATAGCCTTGGGCTTGCAGCTCGGCGATTGCGCCTTTGAGTTGCGGCACCGAGGCGCTGATGTTCGGCAGTTTGATGATGTTGGCGTCTGGCGAGGTGGCCAGTACAGCCAGCTTGGCGAGGTCGTCGTCGACTTGCTTGTCGGCATTCAGCTGGTCAGCAAAGCTTGCAAGGATGCGCCCTGCAAGAGAGATGTCGCGTGTTTCGACGGCAATCTCAGCAGAGGCTGCGAAGGCTTCTACAATAGGCAGAAGCGAATAGGTCGCAAGGGCTGGGGCTTCGTCGGTGAAGGTATAGATGATCTTCGAAGGGGTGGACATTCTGAGTTAACTCTCTTCTTTGCTGAGCGTGCACAGGCACTCGACATGCGCAGGTAAGCGCCGAGGCCCATGCGAACGAGCCAGAAGTCGAGGTCTTGCCGCGGTGATGTTGGATGCACCAGTAGAGTGTCGAGCGTTTCGAGCCGTTGAATCGCTGTAGCAGTTCGACGGTTTCAAGAGGCGGACAACCTGTTTGAACGATCCGCGCCTTATGACCTGTTAGTCATCTGTGAAGTATACCACCGCGCTAACGCGTCGCAGAATGCCTTGGCGCATAAGACCAACGAACATATGGTTTCGCCCGATTCAAGTGAGTTACTCTGGGGCGATCTGACTGTTTAACCACAAGACGGAGTCCAGCATGGGATACCAAAAGATCCAGGTGCCTGCCACCGGTGACAAAATCACCGTTAATGCCGACACATCCCTGAACGTACCGAACAATCCAATCATCCCCTTTATCGAAGGTGATGGCATCGGTGTCGATATCAGCCCGGTCATGATCAAAGTCGTTGATGCTGCCGTACAGAAAGCCTACGGCGGCGAGCGCAAGATCTCCTGGATGGAAGTGTACGCTGGCGAGAAAGCCACTCAGGTTTACGACCAGGACACCTGGCTGCCTCAGGAAACCCTGGATGCGGTCAAAGACTATGTCGTTTCTATCAAGGGCCCGCTGACCACTCCAGTCGGTGGCGGCATCCGTTCCTTGAACGTTGCGCTGCGTCAGCAGCTCGACCTGTACGTCTGCTTGCGCCCAGTGCGTTGGTTTGAAGGCGTGCCAAGCCCAGTGAAGAAGCCCGGCGACGTCGATATGACGATCTTCCGTGAGAACTCGGAAGACATCTACGCGGGTATCGAGTGGAAAGCTGGCTCGCCGGAAGCGACCAAGGTCATCAAGTTCCTCAAAGAGGAAATGGGTGTAACCAAGATTCGCTTCGACCAGGACTGCGGTATCGGCGTTAAGCCGGTTTCCAAAGAAGGTACCAAGCGTCTGGCACGTAAAGCATTGCAATACGTCGTTGATAACGACCGCGACTCGCTGACCATCGTGCACAAAGGCAACATCATGAAGTTCACCGAAGGTGCCTTC
>JBIHZW010000180.1:0-7662 GCA_044240245.1 Pseudomonas sp.
TGCCGGGCAAGTCTTCGATCAGCAGATGACCACGCGCCAGCAGGCAGGTCATGGCCAGGCGAACCTGCGGCTCCTTTCCCAGTACCACCTGATTGACCGAATCCAGGCAGGCATCTAATTTCGTGCGCATCGCTCACTCCTTATTGCTAGTGGCTCGATGCTACTGGGCCGCACGGGGTCGGCAAAGAGCAAAGTTACCTTTGCTCACGAAACTGTGCAGGCAACCTGCAGTTTTACAAATGAGGAGCGCGCTTTGCGTCGCTTAGCGCGGATAGGCGTGGCCGCTGACAGCCACGCCCGGAGCTTCAAGTGGGACGGCGCATCTCGAAGGTATCGCGGGTTCGACTATAGGCCATACCGCCCAGGCGCCCGACCAGATCGAGCTTATGCGGATCGATGCGGCCCTGCTCGTTAAGCACCGCATCGTCGATATGCGCCAGCAGCACCTCGGCGAAGATCAGATGGCAATTAGGCTTTTCCGCCGGATAAGCCTGAATTTGCGCCACCCGGCATTCAAAAGCCACCGCAGCGCCGGCGACCCGAGGCGGAGCAACCCGCTGCGATGGCAGGCTGGCGATGCCGCACTGCTCGAACTCGCTGATGCCATACGGCAGCACCGCCGCACTGGCATTCATCGCCTCGGCCTGGGCGAAGGAGACCAGCTGAATCACCAGCTCGCCGCTGGCCTGCACATTCAGCAGAGTGTCCTTGAGGCCGCCATCGGCGCGGTGATTAACGTTGACCATCAGGGTCGGTGGATCATCGCTGATCACCTGAAAGAAGCTGAACGGCGCCAGGTTGCTGACGCCCTCAACCGACTGGCTGGAGACCCAGGCAATCGGTCGCGGCGTGATAGTCGAGGCCAACCAGCGGTAGCGTTCGAGCGGTTCAAGCGCGTTGAAATCCAGCTGCATCAGCGGCCAGCTCGCGACTCACGGATATAGAAACGGGCACGTTCAGACTTCGCCGTACAGCCCTTGTAACCCTCGAACTGCTGCTGGGTTTTCGCCGCAGTCAGCAGCGACACCGCCTTGGAGTAACTCACCGTACCGGCAAACCCCTCGGCCTTGGCCAGGTCCAACTCGCGCCAGGCGGCGTCCAGCTGATTGGCACAGCTGGTGCGATAGGCCGTTTTCCCCGCACAACCGCTTAGCACCAACAGCAACATGGGCAACACGATCAACAGTTTCATCAGGTAACTCCTGCAGATAGACATACGTTTGACTCGGTATAAGGACACATCGCCTGATTCATTGCGATGCATCAATACAGCCAGTAAGACGTGCAAAAAAGACAAAAGTGCCAACACCTCAATCGCTGTCGCACTCAAACCCGAATGCCGTGGATACTAGCAAATCGCGCCTTGGCGGCGCGCGGCACGGCGCGTATGTTCGCTGCATTAAATAGTTACGAGGAACATCAGGATGAGTAAGCGCATTGCGCTGGTATTGGGCTCCGGTGGTGCGCGTGGCTACGCGCACATCGGCGTGATCGAGGAACTGGAAGCCCGTGGTTATGAAATCGCCTGCATTGCCGGCTGCTCCATGGGCGCAGTGGTGGGCGGCATCTACGCCGCCGGCAAGCTCAACGAATACCGTGAATGGACGCAGAGCCTGGATTATCTGGACGTGTTGCGCCTGCTCGATGTGAGCTTTCGCCTTGGGGCGATTCGCGGTGAAAAGGTCTTCGGCAAGATTCGCGAAATAGTCGGCGAGATCAATATCGAAGAGCTGCCGATCCCCTTCACCGCCGTAGCCACCGACCTGACCAACCAGCAGGAAATCTGGTTCCAGGAAGGCTGCCTGCACCAGGCCATGCGCGCCTCAGCGGCGATTCCCAGCCTGTTTACCCCAGTGGTGCAAGGCAAGCGCATGCTGGTCGATGGCGGCCTGCTCAACCCGCTGCCCATAGTCCCGGTGGTGTCCGCGCACTGCGATTTAATCGTCGCGGTCAACCTCAACTCGGCCCATCAGCAACACTACGAACTGCCGATCATCGAGCGCGCGCCGGCGCTCAAGGGCCGCTTTGATCTATTGATGAGCTCGCTCGGCTCACGCCTGCCCTCGTTCAAACGCAAACCCGGTGAAGACGACGAGCTGCTTCTGCTCGAGGACAACAGCAACCCGCTGCAACCCGAAGCCATCAACCCCTGGCAGCAGAACGCCCGCAGTAACCTGGACAAACCGGCTGCACCGAAATCCGCCAGCGGCTCGCGAGTAGCCGACCTCAGCGGCCCGGCCTCGCTGCTGGAGCTGATCAACCAGAGTTTCGAGGTGATGCAAACCTCCTTGGCCCAGTACAAGATCGCCGGCTACCCACCGGACATCCTGATCAACGTGCCCAAGCGGGTGTGCCGTTTCTTCGAGTTCTACAAGGCGCCGGAGCTGATCATGCTCGGCCGGCAGATCGCCAGCGATACCCTCGATAAGTACGAGCGCGGTGACCGTTAGGCTTCACGCAGGCGATAGCCAACACCTGCCTCAGTGACGATAAAGCGCGGCGCGGTGGGGGCGTCGCCGAGTTTCTGCCGTAGGTGGCCGACCACCACTCGCAGGTAGTGGCTGTCCTCGCCATGGGTCGGGCCCCAGATGTCTTTGAGCAATTGCTGCTGGGTCACCACCCGGCCAATATGTTTGGCCAGTTGCGCCAGCACTGCGTATTCCTTGCGCGTCAGGCTGACCTCGACGCCATCGAGGCTGACCCGGCGGTAGGCGAAATCCACCTGCAGCGGGCCGCTGCTGACCGCCGCGCTGGCCTGCTCCACACCGCCGGCCAGACGCAGCAACACCCGCACGCGGGCGAGGAATTCCTGAATGCCAAACGGTTTGGTCACGTAATCATTGGCGCCGCCATCCAGCGCCAGAACCTTTTCGCCCTCGCTGGCGCGCACCGAGAGCACCAGTACCGGCACTTGCGACCAGGCGCGCAGCTCGCGCAACACCTGCTGGCCGTCCATATCCGGCAGGCCGAGGTCGAGCACCACCATATCCGGCTTGCCCAGCGCGGCCTGGGCCAGGCCTTCCTGCCCAGTAGCGCCTTCCAGCACCTTGTAGCCCTGGGCAGTAAGGCTGATGCGCAGGAATTTGCGAATCTGCGCTTCGTCATCGATAACCAGAATGGTCGCGGGGTTTTGGCTCATCGGCTATCCATCACTGTTCTTCTTCCATCTGCGGCTGCGTGTGCAACGGCAGGTGCAGGGTCAGGCTTGCGCCCAGGCCATCCAGCCCTTCGCTCACCGTCACCCGGCCGCCATGGGCGCCGAGCATGCCCTGGCAGATCGCCAGGCCCAGACCAGTGCCCTGCCCACCGCGATCACCACGGGCGGCGGTGTAGAACATATCGAAAATCTTCGTACGTTCATGCTCGGGAATACCCGGCCCCTGGTCACTGACAATAAAGCGCAGTTCTTCGGCATCCGCTTCTATGGCCACGCGCAAACGCCCCTGGGGCGGGGAAAAACGCGCGGCATTTTCCAGCACATTGACCAGCGCCTGCTCGATCAGCGCGGCATGCACATAGAGTAGAGGCAGCTGTTGCGGCACCTGCACCTCCAGCTGCAATGCGGACAATACAGGGCGCAGGCGCTGGGTCGCACTGGCAACGATATCCGCCGGCGCCACCCAGTCACGCGCCAGCTTCAGCCCGCCATGGCCCAGGCGGGTCATGTCCAGCAGGTTCTGGATATAACGATCGAGGCGCTCGGCCTCATCGCGGGTGCCTTCCAACAGCTCGCGGCGGTCAGCCAGGGGAATCTGCTCGCCAAGCGCCAGCAGGCTGTCGATCGAGCCGCGCATGGCGGTCAGCGGCGTGCGCAGATCATGTGACACCGACGCCAGCAGCGCGCTGCGCAGCTCCTCGGTTTGCCCGTGCAGACGTGCGGCTTCCAGATCCTCCGCCAACTGTGCACGTTCCAGAGCCTGGGCCAAGGGTTGGCCCAACGCCGTAAGCAGGCGCCGTCGTTCGGTCTGCAAGGCCCTGCCGTCCTTGGGGCTGACCCCGAGCAACAACAACGGCCCCTCTTCGCCCGACAACGGCAACCACCACCAGCGCCCATCCGGCAAGGTGCCAGTACCCAACCCGGCCGGCTGATCGTGCTGCCAGGACCAGTCCGCCGCCGCTCGTTCCAGATCAGTGAGCAGGCGCTGCGCCCCCGCCTCCACCTTCCAGAGTGCATCCGGGCTACGCGACAGCAGGCTGACCTCGACATCCTGCCACAGGCCCAGCTGCTGCATGGCCGCCGCCAGCACTGCCTGGCGGTCGGTGGCCGCCGTCAGCTTGCGTGACAACTCCAGTAGTGCGCTGGTTTCTCGCTGCGTCTCACGCAGGGCCTGCAACTGTCGACGCTGACGGCTGGCCAGGTTACCGGTGAGGCCAGCCATCAGCAGAAAGAACAGCAGGGTCAGCACGTCCTGCTGACGGTCGATGGTGAGGGTCAAGGTCGGCGGGATAAACAGAAAGTTGTACGCCAGAAACGACAGCCCGGCGCACGCCATGGCTGGGCCCAGGCTGCTGCGCACCGCCACCACTAGGACCGCCGCCAGCAGGATCAGCGAGATATTCGGCAGCTCCAGCACGCGGGATAAACCCAGCGCCACGGCTGAGGCCAGTAGCGTCGCCAGCAAGGCCAGCAGGTAGTCACGCCAGACCACCGGTTGACGCCGCCGTGACAGTGCCGGGGCATTGCTCGCCTCGGTATCCAGTACGCTGATTTCCAGGCCCTGTCCTTGCTGCAACAGACGCTCCGCCAGGCCACGACCGAGGTGCCAGATACGCCGTAGACGTTGCCGACTGCGGCCCACCAGAATCAGGCTGGCACGGCGTTCACGGGCATGCTCGATCAGGGTTTTCGCCACCTCGCTGCCGCGCAGGCTGACCACCTCAGCGCCCAGGCGCTCGGCAAGTTGCTGCGCGCCCTGCAGATAGCTCAAACGGGTTTCATCGCGCTCACCGCCGGTGTCCACATAAACCACCGACCAGGGCAGATGACGGCGCTCGGCCACCCGGCAGGCATGCCGCACCAGACGTTCGGCCTGGGCATCGCCGTCGATGCCGACCAGCAAGCGGCCACGCAGCGCAGGCGCCTGCTGGCCCTGCTGGCGGTAGCGCCGACTCAGATCCGCATCGACCCGCGCCGCAGCAGTCTGCATCGCCAGTTCACGCAGCGCGGTGAGGTTGGTCTGGCTGAAAAACGCATCGATGGCAGCGCGCGCCTGTTCCGGCACATACACCTTGCCTTCACGAAGGCGCTCCAGCAGCTCGCGCGGCGGCAGGTCGATCAGCAGAATCTCGTCGGCTTCCTGCAACACCCAGTCCGGCAAGGTTTCGCGCACCTGCACGCCGGTGATATCGCGCACCTGATCATTCAGTGCTTCGAGGTGCTGCACGTTGACCGTGGTGTACACGTCGATGCCGGCATCCAGCAGCTCCTGCACATCCTGCCAGCGTTTGCTGTGGCGGCTGCCCGGGGCATTGCTGTGCGCCAGCTCATCGACCAGCAGCAGCTTCGGCGGCTTGGCCAGAATGCCGTCGAGGTCCATCTCGCTCAGAGCCACGCCACGGTATTCCAGACGCTGCTGCGGCTGTTGCGGCAAGCCGGTGAGCATCGCCTCGGTTTCCGCACGGCCATGGGTTTCCACCACACCAACGCGCAAGTCGACGCCCTGGCGCAACTGCGCCTGCGCCGCCTGCAACATGGCGTAGGTCTTGCCCACACCGGGCGCCGCGCCGAGAAAGACCTTTAGCCGGCCACGCCCTTCTCGCGGCATCTCATCGAGCAGGGCATCGGCGCGTACGGCATCACTCATGCAGGTTACTCAGCTTTTGCGGGAGGCGAATTGTCGGCCAGCGCCAGGTTAAGCGCCAGTATGTTAACCACTGCCGGACCCACCAGCGGGCTTTGCACATTCTGTTCAATCAGGCGTTCTAGACTGGCCGCAGGAATGCCCCGCTCCGTGGCAATACGTGCCACCTGATAACGGGCGGCCTCAGGTGACAGGTGCGGGTCGAGACCACTGGCCGAAGTGGTCACCAGTTGCATGGGTACTGCGCCCTGGCCTTCAGCCTGCAAGCGCTGGGCATCTGCAGCGATACGCTCGGCCAATGCCGGGTTGCTCGGTGCCAGGTTGCTCGCACCACTGGCCACTGTGGCGTAACCACCGGCTGAAAGGCGTGGCTGAAACCACTGCGCGCCCTCGAAGGGTTGTGCCAGTAGAGCACTGCCGAGCACGTCGCCTTGCTGATTATGTAACAGGCTGCCATTGGCCTGCGCCGGGAACGCCAGTTGCGCCACGCCGGTAACGGTCAGGGGATAAACCACACCGGTGACCAGGGTCATAAACGCCAGCACGCTAATGGCTGGGCGGATTTGTTTGAGCATGATAAATCTCCAGATTCTGTGTAGCCGGATGCAATCCGGGCTACGGATTGCGGTTGGTTAAACGAGGCCGACGGCCACCAACAGCAGATCAATCAGCTTGATCCCGACAAAGGGCGCCAGCAGGCCGCCCAGGCCGTAGATCAACAGGTTGCGCCGTAGCAGGCTGGCGGCATCGGCGGCTTGTACACGTACCCCGCGCAGGGCCAGCGGAATCAGCGCGACGATGATCAGCGCGTTGAACACAATCGCCGAGAGAATCGCGCTCTGCGGGCTGTGCAGCTGCATCAGGTTGAGTGCGCCGAGCTGCGGGTAGATGCCGGCGAACAGCGCAGGAAGAATGGCGAAGTACTTGGCCACATCGTTGGCCACCGAGAAGGTGGTCAGCGCGCCACGAGTCACCAGCAGCTCCTTGCCCACCTGCACCACGTCGAGCAGCTTGGTCGGATCGGAGTCGAGGTCGACCAGATTCGCCGCCTCACGTGCCGCCTGAGTGCCGTCGTTCATCGCCAGGCCCACATCGGCCTGGGCCAGGGCCGGGGCGTCGTTGGCACCGTCGCCGCACATGGCGACCATCTTGCCTTCGGCCTGCTCACTGCGGATGCGCTGCAGCTTCTTCTCCGGCGTGGCTTCGGCGATCACGTCATCGACGCCAGCTTCGGCGGCGATGGCGGCTGCGGTCAGCGGGTTGTCGCCGGTCACCATCACTGTGCGGATGCCCATGGCACGCAGCTCGGCGAAACGCTCACGAATGCCCGGCTTGACCACGTCCTTGAGGTGAATAGCGCCGAGCAACTGGCCATCACCGGCCACCAGCAAGGGAGTACCGCCGCTCTGGGCGATTATCTCGATTTCACGGGCCAATACTGGCGGTACGTCGCTGCGCTGCAGACCTAAATAAAGCAGCACCGCATCCACCGCACCCTTGCGGTAGCTGTGGCCGTTGTAGTCGGCGCCGGACAGGCGCGTTTCGGCACTGAAGGCAATCGATTTGATCGCACTGCGCTCAGGCTCAACCATGGTATTCAGCGCGCGCAGGTAGTCGACAATCGACTTGCCTTCTGCGGTGTCGTCCGCCAGCGAAGCCAGCAACGCCGCGTCGCTAAGCTGCTTGCCGGAGATCCCCGGCGCCTTGTACAGCGCGCTGCAACGGCGGTCACCAAAGGTGATGGTGCCGGTCTTGTCGAGCAGCAGCACATGCACGTCCCCCGCCGCTTCCACCGCGCGGCCGGACTTGGCGATCACATTGAGGCACACCAGGCGATCCATGCCGGCGATACCGATGGCCG